>NZ_OZ034750.1:0-330453 GCF_964028195.1 Wolbachia endosymbiont (group A) of Pogonocherus hispidulus | reverse complement strand
TCATAACAATCGCCATTTTGGCCAATAGGTATATCAAAATCTAGCTGATCATATATTTCATATGGCTGGCTTTTTCGCAAATCCCAAGCAAGCCCAGCAGCACGCAGCATTGGTCCACTAAAGCCCCAGTCAAGTGCCTGTTTAATTGATATTTCACTGATTCCTACAGTGCGTTGCTTCCATATCCTATTTTCTGTTAAAAGTTCATCAACATCGTCTATATACTTTGGAAATTGCTCTATAAACTTTGCAATATCCTCAATCAAGCCTTCTGGAACATCTGCTGCAACTCCACCTGGTCTGATGTAAGCTGCGTGAAACCTTGCGCCTGAAGCTCTTTCGTAAAATTCCAGTATTTTTTCTCTTTCTTCAAAGAGCCATAAAAGAGGGGTCATTGCTCCAACATCAAGCGCTTGAGAAGAAACGTTCAGTAAATGATTTAGTATTCTTGTCAGTTCACAAAACAAGACACGTAAATACTTTGCCCTGATCGGAATTTCGCATTGCAACAATTTCTCTACACATAGTGAATACGCATGCTCTTGTGACATTGGTGACACATAGTCAAGGCGATCAAAATATGGCAAGGCCTGAAGATACGTTTTATGTTCTATTAATTTTTCAGTACCGCGGTGCAAAAGCCCAATATGAGGATCAGCTCTCTCAACCACTTCGCCGTCCATCTCTAAAACAAGGCGCAACACTCCATGTGCAGCTGGGTGCTGAGGGCCAAAATTTAACATCATTGTCTTTAGATCGGGCATGTTTGACAGTTTAAGATATTGAAATTGTATAGGCTAAAGTGCGCTCAAAGTCAATAGACTTCTTGCATAGGTCACAACTGTCATTCAATAGAAACGAAAAAACTTCCTTGACAAACTCCGCCAGTCCCCTTATCATGAAACTGAAGCTATTTATTTATCTTCTCTGTACAGATTAAATGACAAAAAAACTCACGTATCTGGCGTCTCATGTTTAATTTTTTGCACTATGTGCACCTTATGTCTTATCAAACTTCTACCTACATAAGCTGAAACGCGCTTATAAAGCGTTTAAAACATAAAAAAACGCCAACTTAAAAAATGGATAGTGAATAACTAGCTACCCTAGGGTTTCTTTTGCCTTTTTTTCTGTTTAGTAAATTTCTTAACGTTTATAATTTAGATTAGTTGCGGTTTAAAAGCAACTGAATCGCGGTTATTAAGTGTTTAGAATAAAAAAACGCCATACTTGAAAGTATAATGTAAGTAATTAGCCAACCACGGGGCTTCTTTTGCCTTTTTTTTCGTTTGGTAAATTTCTTAATGTTTGTGGCTAAAGATTGCACGAATGTTGCAATTACAAAAGTGATTTCTACTAGGAGGATGTCATCCCAGTGCCCAGACACTGGCTTATTACCTGGTATAAAGTTAAGTTTTCTGGATTCCAGTGTCTGGGCACTGGGATGACACCGTCATAAAGGAACCAGTGTCTGGGCACTGCCCTCTTGGATGGAAACCAGTGTCAGCTACTTTCATGACATCATCATAAAGTAAAATGAGATCCCAGTGTCACGCACTGGGATGACAGGAGAAGGAGGCTACTTAGAGAGGATGTCATTCCAGCGCGTGACGCTGGAATCTAGTAAACCTTTAGCTATATTATGTCATTGTCTCCTGAATCACTTGGTGATTCTAATACAACTGGTTGGTCAGATTCAGATGATGATTGTGTTGGCTCATCAGACCCAAACAACCATGAAAAAACCCCACCAAAAAATGATGCAATTAATGAAAAAGGCTTCATAAGTATACTAAACAAACTACCAAAAAAAGAGCTCGGCTGTTCTTCTGTTTGTGTAGGAACAACAGGCTGTGCACTTCCGGTTTTTACATCAGTTCCTTGTCCTGCACTGGTGGTGTTGATTTTTTCCTCTTCTTTGTTATTGTCTGAATCTTGTCCTATAATATCTGATTCTGGTTGAGCATTACCTTCTTGTTTTTCTTTCTGTTGTGTACCAGCATCTTCTTCTTGATCCCCTTCACTATCTTTCGATGGCTCATCAACTGAACCATCGTCAGGTTTTTCTGCGGCTTTTTTTAATAGAGCTTTTATTTCTTCTGTTTTAGCTAAATCAAAAGGAGTTTTCCCATCTTTATCTTTTACATTAATATTTGCCCCTTCATCCAATAGGGCTTTTACTACATCTTTATTGCCATTTACAGCAGCCAAATGTAAAGCAGTCCTTCCATCCTTATCTTGTATGTTAACATCTTTTGAGTATTCTATTAGAATTTCTACCACTTCTGTTTTATTAAGTAAAGCAGCCAAATGTAAGGGAGTATTTCCATCCTCATCTACTATATCAACATTTGCTCCTATAGATGGATTATCACCAAGTAGCCCTTGTAATAGACTTTGTAACAGCGTTTCTACCTCCTGCGCATTACCATTTTTGACAACTGAGCACAAAGCTTCGATGTTTTTTCGTGCTTGTTCTAGAACTTTTACTACCTCGTTGTAATTATTTTGACGAGCAAGATCTAAAGGAGCATTGTTTTTGTTATCTTTTGCATAAACATTAATTCCTTCTCTTTTTATTAGAGCACTTACTATCTTTGTATGACCATTTGCAGCAGCCAAATGTAAAGGAGTACTTCCATCTTTATCTTGTGTGTTAACACTTGTTCCTATAGTTATTAGACGTTTTACTTCAGTAATATCACCATTTTTAGCAGCCTCAAGTAAAGCAGCATTTTTTAGTAGAGCGTATGTTTCATCATTTAAATTAGTGAATCCACGTGCTTTATTAACATCTGCTCCTCCGTCTATTAGAGCTTTTACTACATCTACACGAACGTATTCAACAGCCAAATATAGAGGAGTCTCTCCCTTATCATTTTTTGCATTAACATCTGCTCCTTTTCCTAACAGAGTGTTTACTATATCCGTATAGCCCTTTTCAGCAGCCCAATGTAAAAGAGTCCTTCCATCTTCATCTGCCAGATCAACATCTGTCAACTTATTTAATAGAAGCTGCACTATATCTTTGTGTTGATTCTCAATAGCAAAATCTAAAGGAGTTTTTCCATCTTTGTCTGCTATGTTAATATTGATCCCTTTTGCTTCTGAAAGAACTTTTGCTACATCTACATGACTGTATTTAAGAGCTAAATATAGAGGAGTCTCTCCCCTATCATTTCTTGCATTAACCTCTGCTTTTTTACCTAACAGAGTGTTTACTATCTCTACATAGCCCTTTTCAGCAGCCCAATGCAAAGTAGTTTTTCCAAGATTATCTTTTGCTGAAACACTAATCTTTTCTGCTGTTAGTAGCGCTTTTACTACACCTTCATGGCCATTTTGAGCAGCCAAATATAATGCCCAAAAAAATTCATTAACATCGATTTGTTCTGCTGTTAGTAGCGCTTTTACTACACCTTCATGACCATTTTTAGCAGCAAAACGTAATTCCTCAGAAAGAGTTTTAACATCTATTTCTTTTTCTTTTGTTAATAACACTTTTACTACACCTTCATGGTCATTTCTAGCAGCAGAACGTAATGCCTGAGGATATGTATTAACATCAATTTCTTTTGCTGTTAATAGCACTTCTACCACACCTTCATGGCCATTTTGAGCAGCCAGCCATAAAGAAGTCATTCCTTTAAAACTTTCTACTGCATTAACACCTGCTCCTTTATTTAATAGAATTTCTACTATATCTTTATGGCCATTTTGAGCAGCAAAAAGTAAAGGAGTCATATTAAAAAATGCTTCTGCATTAACATTTGCTTTTGCTTCTATTAGAGCATTTACTATATCCTTATAGCCATTTTGAGCAGCCCCATGTAAAGGAGTTTTTCCATATTGATCTGTTGCATTAACATCTGCTCCTTCACTTATTAGACGTTTTACTTCATCAATATTACCCTCTTTAGCAGCCTGAAATAAATCAGCATTTATATCTTCATTATCTTCATTATCTTCATTTACATTACTCATCCCACACCTCTCTGTAAAAAAAACTATATTGTTATGATAAAGGCGTTAATAATTCATGAACTCTATGTTCCTGGATCACGCAAATAATGCCCGTGTTTTTCAGTACATTTGAGCCGGCTGTACATAAGAATTGCAATTGTAGAGCATGCTATTGTTAATAGTAAATTTGGTAAAATACCATAGCGAAAAAATTTTCCTACTATATATATTCCAATAGCCCCAAACATCATATTGCAGAAGGAGAGGACTGCACTACCAAGCCCTATACCTTTGATCGTTTCTAAAGCAGAAGTTACGTTATTGCTGATTATTAATGCAAGCCCAATATTGGCTGGAATCCAGGCAACTTGAAGAATTAATATATTTAACTTGTCCGCGAAATAAAAATATACCAATAAACTATCGGATATTATCGGTAACACCAAACCTATTATTAGCATTTTGCTCACCCCTACTTTTGGTACATACCTTCTATTAATTAAAGTTCCAATTATGTAAAATATGACTATGATCGATATGAGGTAGCCAAAATACTGTACTTCAATGCCCATTGATTCAAATATGAACGGGTAGTTAGCAACATATGCCCAAAGCCACATGAAAGTTAATCCATGAATGGCTGAAAACCCAAGGAAACGATAATTTCTAAATATTGATATATATTGCTTGAAGATATTAGTAATTATACTGGTTTCATTTTTATTCACAGTGAGTGTTTCTTGTAACTTAAAGTAAATAAAAATAAGCATAGCAATTGCCGCAAGTGACATAATAAAAAACAAAAATTTCCAACTATACCCATGTGAAATTATATAACCGCCCACCACTGGAGCTATTCCAGGTGAGGGTGCCACTACCATATTTAACTTTGAAATTACTCTCGAGTATTCACTACCCGAGTACATATCCCTTATTGCTGCATACCCAACAACACCTGCAACACCAGCCCCTGCTCCTTGTATGAAGCGAATTAGTATCAAGAGCGCAATACTGTCGGCTATATAACACATGATACTTGCCAAAGTAAAAATTGTCATACCAATCAGCATCATTGGACGCCTACCATAATGGTCTGACAATGGCCCATAAATTAATCCAGATACCGCAAATCCAACGAGATTCAAGCTAATTGTAAGCTGCACTACACTGCCTTCTACTTTAAAATAATTGGCAATGCTTGGTAGTGCAACTGAGTATAGGTCTGTTGCCATATCGACAATTGCTACAGACAATATCATAATAAGAGAGATGATATTTTGCGAAAGAGCTGTTTTCACTTAATGATTTACTGGATTAAATATAATTAATTATAATATATTTTTTTCATTAGTATATTAATTTAACTACTGAAATTAAGGGTAGCTATTCGAGAAAAAGCCTGTGAAGGTTCTATCCAGTAGGGTAGTGCCCAGACACTGGGATCTAGTCTTTATTATGCATGCAGCCACTTATTTAAAGTTAAATTTTCTGGATCCAAGTAGTCAGGGCACTGGGATGACAGGAGAAGGAGGCTACTTGGATGACGAGAAAGGAGCTACTTGGATGACATCCTCCCTTATGGATTCAAATCACAATGTTCGTACAGTTGTGTGCTTTGACACTGGAATCTTAAGCTAAAATCATAAAAAGCCTGAATTTCAATATCTTATCTTCAATTATTCAAGTTTAAGTTTAAATACTGAGCATCAATTGTTCAGGACCTTTGCCTCCGTGTTATCTAATGAATCACCATAAGTCACTGCTTTAAGGAAAAGTTGTTTTCCTGGTTGCACTTCGAAAGATATTATTGAATCATCAAGTAGAACAAATTTTTCACCTGTGGCATCTTTAGTGCCTTTTTGTCCTCTGGTAAGATCACTCAATTTGTATTTATTTTTATCTATGAGTTCAGCATTCTGGAATTTCACTATCTCTTTTCCGATTAATGCTGAATTTGAATCGATAATTCCTAGCAGCTTACCAAAACGTAATACTATTACAAGCCCCTCATCGGTAGATTCCATTACATATCCGTAAGTAGACTGCTTATTTGTGCTTGCGATAGGCTTATAATCCTTATCGTTGTACGAAATAAAGAGTGTTGCTCCTTTCCAATTCTTTTCCTCATTAATTAAAGTAAAGCTTGCGCTATTACCTTTAACATGCGGTAAATCTATCATTTCTACGATGGTTTTGCTGATGTGAGAAGGAGGGTATTCCTTCAGCATAAGTGACCTTGTTGAAGGAAAAGAAAGCTTATATATAGAGTGATCATAACCAACGCCAATTACTTGAATGGACATGCTTTCAAATTTTGTTTTTATAATTCTCACCGTATGCTTTTTCTCACCGTCTAAAATCGTTATGACATCACTTGGCGCAAGCCACGCATATTTTATCGGCAG
Organism: Wolbachia endosymbiont (group A) of Pogonocherus hispidulus; assembly: GCF_964028195.1. NCBI lineage: Bacteria > Pseudomonadati > Pseudomonadota > Alphaproteobacteria > Rickettsiales > Anaplasmataceae > Wolbachia > Wolbachia endosymbiont (group A) of Pogonocherus hispidulus. Next base: position 324,085 of record NZ_OZ034750.1, on the reverse strand, counting down.
CTTGAAATTGTATATATTTCTCTCTTGCCACGAAGAATAAAGTAAAACCTCAGCTATATTTTGCGCCTCCCCCTCCTCCATAATGAGCGGTATTTCAACTGTTATAGCAGTGCCTTGCTTTGGCAACTTAGCATATTTAACATCAATTGGATAGCCAAAATTGCGATTAAAATAAACGACGTTAACTTTATTGTTTAAATCCAGCTGACTAATATTAACAAGTTGCATCGACTTTGAACTGTTATTGAAAACCATTTCACCAATTGGTATTCCAGTCGTAACTGCCCTGCCCTTTTGGATAAATTTCAGTTTAGAGTCCTGTTCAACCACATCAAAAAAATAGCAACTTTGCAGCATTTTAATAATAGAACGTACGGGTTGCTGGTCGTTTATCACATATCCAGACAATAACCCTTTGACGCCACCTGTATCAAACTGATCGCTCTTTAAACCTGCTTTTTGTAATAGATCCGATAAAACATCGGAAATATTAAGCTGTAAAAGCTTTCCCTGAATCCAATGTCCTGTCTGCCAGTTATGGCAGTCAGCCCACACATCACATAAATTGGGAAAGTAAGGAAATGGCCTTGCATCCCATGCCCAGAGAAACATTTTTTCTACCATTTCTGAGCTTTGCCACTTCTTTAGCGTTCCTTCAATTGCAATTTTCTGTGAAAGAAAGCTTACCTCTCCGTTTGAATATCGTGGATATTTGCTCTCTATGCTGCCTTTGTCAACAAACACATTTGGCTCATTAGTGCAGCCGTTCATACTGGGAAATCCATACTCGGTAAACCATATTTTTTTCATTTTTGGTTGCCATTTTGTTTTACTACCACCGGGGTTTATGTGAGCTTCACTCCACCATTTCTCTATATTTTTCCACGCATACCTGCTGTCGTTATACTTTACTTTTTCAGGCTCAATCTTTGAGTAATCATAGAAATAATCATACCCCACTCCACTGCTCCAACCACCCATTACATCTTCCGCGGAATAACCAAAAGGAGGCTCTGGACCATCAGTCAGTGGAAAATAAGCATCTATGCCAACAACGTCGATGAACTGTGAAGACCACAGTTCATCCATATTATACCAACCATCATATGAATGGTATTCGCTCCAATCTGCGGCGTAGGTAACTGTTACTTCTTTTCCAAGATCAAGTTTTATTCGCTTTGCAAGCTTAACTAGCTCTATAACGGCAGGGTAATTACCTTGTTCATCTCTAATTTTGGTAAGCCGCACAAGTTCAGAACCGATGATAAACCCTTCCACTTTAGTTTGTTTGGCAATGCTTGCATAATGCTCTATAAATTTGTTATATTGATTCTCAAAAAAATCACTTATATCCCCAGGAGTCCCGCTCAATTTTCCTCGCCACTCTTTGTTCTTTGTGTCAAGCAAGGGCATTGGATAGAGCATCACCTTGTAGCCTCTGCTGCGTAACTCTTCTATATATCTTATCAACGCTGCATCACTAACTGTGCCACCATACCTTGGGTTTCCACTCGCATCTTTTGAAATTAGCTGAGCATTATCTCTGGTTACACCCCCTACTTGCCAATCATCAGGTAATATTGCGGAATCATCTTGAAATTCAACTGCAGGGTATATTTTACAATCTTTAATGTTCAGATCATTCACAAACCAATTGACTACTACCGATACCCACTCAACATTTGGTAAATCTCCCTTTAATTGATCCAAAGAAAGCACTGCATCGCTCTTTTTAGTGTGGTTGTTATGATTTACCCTTTGTGCCAGCCCATATGGGATATATTGGTTGCTGCTTATTTTCTCTTGCGCGATTTTCTTCTGTATTTTTGTATCATATACAAACTCTCCTGAGCCTGGTATTATATTGATATTCTGAATATTTTCTACTACTGAAAATCCGCTAGGCTTTAATATAGTCTGCACTTCAAATGTGAATACCGGAACGCGGTTATTATAGTCTGCTAAAGGAAAATTCTTGATGACTATGTAAGATATTCCCCTATAAGCCGGCACACCTTCGATTGACGACATAAATGGATCAGGATTTTGGTCTTCTGTACCGCGGTAAAAAGTATAATCTATTTCATCAAAGCTAAGTGATGTTGTATCTGCCCAGATTCTGTTTAATTTTTCTACTTTCCCCTTGCAGATCGCAATTGCAAGCGTTGCATAGTAATTATATGTAACGTTCATACCTCTTCCAATTTTACTTTTGGTGGTTATCGCCTCTTCTTTTATTGGCTGTGACCAAATAATGTTCCCTGCAACACGAGCAGTACCATAGATAATTGGGATCGTTCTACCGTAGGTTGAGGTTTGCACTTGCAGATTTTTTAGTCTCGCCCCATGCGTTACTTTTTGCTCGGCATCAAGGCCGAACATTGCCCCATCTAGCTGTGCACCAAGAAGAGCACCGAGTTCTGAGCCGATAATCTGGCCAATTGGACCAAAAATGCTGCCGACTTGACCAAAAATTGATGATAAAACTATTGTAGACATGATAATCCTCCTTTTTGATAGATTTTTTTGAAATTGTTGAGCTGTAAGTACAGCAAATGGTGTCATTCCAGCGCGTGACGCTGGAATCTAGTACCTCATTCTCTTGTCATCCCAGTGCCTTTTTCTCCTGTCATCCAAGTAGCTGACGCACAGCTGTACGAACATTGCAATTAGCAGGTAATTTGCGTAACAGACGGTGTCATCCCAGTGCCCAAGCAACAAGGACAACATTGCAAATTTAGAGTTCAAAAGGGTTATTCCTCGAGAACTGCTGCGTCAGAAAGCTGGCGTTGAATTTGTATATAATGTTGATCTTGGAGGTTTTTATGAATAATAGTGAGAGAAGAGAGAAATTAGAAACTCGTATTCTATCAAGCAGAGGTAGATCTTTGCTTGACCATGAGCTACTGGAGAATAATCTATCTGCGTGTACAGAAGGAAGAGAAGTTGCCAAAAGGCTAATGGAGCTCTTTAGTAGTTTAGGAAGGGTAATTAATGCTGATTTTCATGAACTAAAAAATGTTACAGGAATGGACGATGGAGCAATAGCAAGTATCTTTTGCCTGAAAGAGATTTTTGATAGGATATTAAAAGGTAAGCTGAAAAAGCTGTCGATTCTTGATAACAGAGAGGAGCTATTAAAATACTTTAAAGCAGCAATAGGGCAGTCAAGAAAGGAAAGCTTACGAGTGGTATACTTAGATCGAAGTGGTCATTTAATATATGAGTATATTCAAGATTGTGGAACTATAGATAGAGTACCTCTATATGTGAGGGAAATAATAAAGCAAGGGTTACTGATTGACGCAGCATCTGTTGCAATTTCACACGATCAACCACCTTAATACCCCATTCAACAACCAAAAAGAGATTACAGTTACAGATCCAACTCATCCGCTATTTGGCAGAACTTTTCCTATATCCTTTATCAGTTCAAGAGCCCATTGTAGTAGTAATGTATTTGTTATTCATCGTAATAACATAATTCTGCGTATCCCGTTTCTTGCTACCAACTTAGCCAGTAAGCAAGATTTTCTCACAAGTAAATTAACATGGGATTCATTATACGAATTTGTTTCTTTAGCAAAGGAGTATAAATTATGCCATGTAAACCAAATAGAGTGTGGAAAAAAATGCCGCAATGTCTCAAATCAGAAATTTTAGAAAACATATTATTAGTGTCCAAAGAGGTCATCCATGAATACATCAGAGCTAATTACAGCACAACATTTAACACGCGAAGCGATAATTTACATAAGACAATCAACACCTCATCAAGCACTGAGCAATCAAGAAAGTTTGGAGTTACAGTATGCGCTGAAACAAAGAGCTATTGATCTTGGGTGGAAAGCTGATAATATTGTTGTTATTGATAATGATCTCGGCTTAACAGGTGCTAGTGCTGAAAAGCGTGAAGGGTATAAAGAGATTCTCGCTAAAGTCACTTTATCAAAGGTAGGGATTATCCTATCCTACGATGTGACTCGTTTGTCACGTAATTGTTCTGATTGGTATCCGTTATTGGATATATGTGGCTATAAACAGTGTTTGATAGCTGATCGGGATGGTGTGTATGACCCTGGTACTATTAATGGTCGGTTGTTACTTGGTCTGAAAGGACAGCTTGCTGAAATGGAGTTATCTACTATAAGAGCCAGACTAAATGCTGGACTAGTAAATAAGGCAACCAGAGGAGATTTAGCCTTATCTCTTCCAGTGGGTTTCGTTCGTAACATTGATGATTCCGTGAGTAAGGATCCTAACCTTGAAGTTCAGCAGCATATTAAGCTTGTTTTTGACACTTTTCTAGAAAAACGAACAGCAGCACAAGTTGTAAGGTATTTTAACAATAACCAACTTACCATTCCTAGGTATGACAATTTTAAAGAAGTGCATTGGAAAAAACCAACTTTTGACGCAATTATCTCAATGCTCAAAAACCCTGCTTATGCTGGAGCATTTGCTTATGGTCGTTCTTGTACTACGCGTCACAAACTATCTTCTGCTAATAAAACAACAAAAAGACTACCAATGGAAGAATGGAAAGTTCTAATTAAAGATAAATACCCAGCTTACATAGATTGGGAAACCTTTACAAAGATTCAGATCATACTTAAAGATAATCATGCGGATTACCGTCGCTGTAGAACACGTGGAATAGCTAGACCAGGTGCAGCATTATTACATGGAATAATCTATTGTGGAGAATGTGGACACAAAATGATAGTACAGTATAAAGGAGGAAATCATTATAAATGCAGTTACCAACATCAACGTGATCTTTCCCCTTCATGTCAGTTTTTACCTGCTGATATTATTGATAATGAAGTAATTCCTAAATTTTTTGCAGCACTTAGTCAAATTGAGCTAGATGCTTATACTAAGGCTATTAACTCGCAGCTACAATCTGAACAAGAAATTAATAAAGCTCATTTACAACAATTAGAACGCTTAAGATACCAAGTAAGATTGGCAGAACGACAATTTAATCAAGTTGATCCTGACAATCGTCTTGTAGCTGCAGAACTTGAAAGACGTTGGGAACAGGCATTGAATGAACTCAAGCAAGCGGAAATTACATTTGAACGTCAGTATCCAAGTAAACCTACTCCTCAATTATCCGAGGAACTGAAAACAATATTTTTAGATGTAGGTAAGAAACTACCAGAAATTTGGCATAAGTCAGTTCTGTCACGTCAGCAAAGAAAATCTTTTGTTCGTTGTCTGATTGATAAGGTAGTAGCACACCGAATCATGCGTGATTGCTTGCAGATACGTATTGTATGGCATGGTAGAGAAACTACCACTTTCCATGCTCCTATTCCAGTAAGCTCCTTTTGCAATATCACCCAGTATTTTACACCAATTTTCTCTGCTAAATCTTTCTGAGTGTACCCTCGCTCTAACCTCCAGCTTTTTAATTTTTCTCCCACTTTATAATCTAGACTTTTTTCCACAAAAAGAACCTTGCATATAATATTTTCTATTATAGCTCAAAGGCTCCAGATATAATAGCCAGACTCTGGAACCTTTAAATTAAAGTGCCCTACAAGTTTCTTTACTATTTTCACGTACTTTGTCTACCCATGAAAACAATTTTTCACTTACTTCCTTCTGCTTTTCACTCCATATGCCACATCTAGTGAAACTACCTTTCTCTACTGCTTCTTTAAGTTTTACTCCCCCGAAAAGGCAATTTTTTCCAATTTCTTCCCCTATTTGTTGTAATTCAGCCCACATTTCCTTGTTTTCTACTCTGACTTGTACTTGATCATATTTTTTTACATCATGGCACAATATGATATTAAGCTTACCAGTGCTCGTAGGAAATTCTAATACAATAGAGCCTCCACCTGATACATCAACGTAATTTCTTGTACCTCCCTTCTCGCTTTTAACCTCAACTGCATCATTACCAATTTTTAAAATATTACTTCCTAACTTTCTGTTTGCTTCTAGTATTTTGGCTACTTCTATCTTACTATTTTCAGAGAACTCTATATACGATGTTGTATTGTCTATCTCGATATCTATTAATTCTCCTTCTTGAACAGCACTTTCGCCAGCTTTTTCCAGTTCTTCTAGTTGCCTATCTATCTGTGGCTGAACTTCTGGCTGTAGCTCATTATAGATTTCACCTATCAATTTATTCTCCAATAAAGTATCATGAAACTCTGCACCGCTTAGCATTAATTTACGTATTAGCTTTTTACGATCAACCTTATCAAATTTATGAAAATGTGTACCTAATACTACATACTCTGCGAAACTCCATTCCCCATCATTACATGCATTTAGCCTTGCTCCAGCAGCTAGTGCTTCGTCTACAACCTTGTGCAGTTCATTTGGACTTTTTGCTCTTACCACAGCACTTTTAAGCCAGCTCAACTTTTCTGCACTTGGCTTTATTTTTTGCAAAGCTGAAGCAAATGGATTTAAATCTTCTGCTTGATCATTTAAAGGTTTTGTTCCATAAACATAGTCAAGGCTTTTCCCGTAGTTGATTTGAATGTTTCTGCTAGGGGAAGTCTCCCGGTTTATCTCCTTCTGGTGATTAATTTTACTCACAAATTTAGACTGCTCTATATCAACGCTTTCAAGAGCACCAAATATTTTCTTGTGATTAACATTAGTCTTTTTATTCTGATCTTTACTAGTCATATAAACCTCATATTAAAAATACTTTTTAAGTGTACAATAAACTTTGTTATTATACATTCTATTACTCATTATAAATTATAGTGAGTAGATTTGCAAATACTTTCTGCTATAACAATCCGTTTTCTCTAAAACTAAAATAGCCACTACTTGTGATGATAATATGATCAAATAATCTAACGCTTACAGTACTACATGCTGCTGCTAAGCTCTTCGTTACTGCTTGATCTTCTTCTGATGGTTCTAAACTTCCTCCAGGATGGTTATGTAATCCTCCCCGTAAAGTAAGAGAAACAGCATTATTGTTTATCAATCCGAAAAGTCTAAAGAGCTCAGAGTCATATTCAGAAAAAGTGAAATCTGCTTCAAGCTTTTCCATGCCCATATCAATATTTATTGGAATATCCATACCACCAGCTCTGTATTCTTCTGTTTTTATGGTAAGTTTTGGCAAGGTTACTTCATCTATTTTTCCTGCATAACCACGACCATCAACAAATACGTTAAAATTCTTTAGGATCTTTGGTAGCATCTCTCTTTCTCCTTTTACAATATTGCGCCACTCACAAGGTGTGACCTGAAAGTAATCTGTTCAGCTGGATATGGTGGCGTGAACTCAAAATCAAAAGACACTTTTCCGCTTGCAATATTTGTTGGTGTATTGAGCTCTGGAGTTGCATAACACTTTCCGCTAATAATCGCCCCTTGCGCTTTTAAATTTGCAAGATAAGAATTTACCCCCTCAATCACATCATCTATATAAGTTTTGGTAATATTGCGATCAACTGCCCATAAATGAGCTCGAAGTAGACTATCGTTGATTAAATCTGCAGTCCTTCTCACTGACAGAAAAGCCCATTTTGAGTCATTTGAACATGTTCTATTTCCCCAAAGCCTATAGCCATTTTGATGAATTATCGTTGTTACTTCATTTTCATTTAAGTGGTTTGCTCTACAATTTGTATTACCGAGCGTAAAATCAATAGGCCTGCTTGTGCCAACAATACCGTTTATTTCTTTATTTGAAGGTGAATGCCAAAATCCTTGTTCGCTATCTACTTTCGCTATTAAACCAGCTACAAATGGGCTAGACGGCAAAATTTCTTCTTTTCCTTCAATAAACACCTTAACCCATGGGTCAACAACGTAAACTCTTGAGCTACCTACACTTTTTCTCCATTTTATGGCTTCTTCATCATTGGTATTTGGTCCATCTGCAACTATTATTGCCCTTAGCTTTTCTGCTACTCCTATCAAAGCTGCTACTACTGGGTTTTTAGGATTTTCAGATTCAGGCAATTGATGAGTAAACTGAGGTGCAATTAGTATTCTTGGGGCAACATGTATTATGCTTTCACTGCTGAGGAATGCTTGAATTCCCTGATATTTTCCAGTCTCTTCATCAACTCCACCAATTATATTTTGAATAGCTTCACTTTCTTCAACTCGAATAACTACTACTGTTGCACCAATTTGGGAAAATATTCCGTTTATTGCAGAAGGTAGTGTTCCACTTTTCCCAAGCTTTGCTGCTTCCTTTAAGCTTCCTGCTATTAATACTGGACTATTGAGTGGAAATTTTTGCTCATCAGCTTCAGGGGCAGTACCAATTACACCTATCACTGATGATTTAGCTGTACGTACTGATCTTGCTCCTGAGGTTACCTCAATAACCTTTACTCCGTGTAAAAATTCTTCTGGCATTTCTTCCCTTTTTAACTTTCTTGCATTTTTTTCCTGAAATCATCGAGCAAAGTCTGTAGCTCTTCTTCACTTTTGACTTCTTTAATTTTCTTCTTGGCGATGTCTTCCAATTCTTCACATTTCATTATTTCTTTTACTGCTTTTTTTGCCTTCTCTTGAATTATTTTTGCCATCTCTACTACTGAAATTCCTCTCACTCTTGCTAAAGGCTCTATAATTGCTGCATCTTTTTTATTTATAGATTCTGGTGCTGCTAGAATGTTTTTTGCGGCTTCTGCTTGAATCTCATAAGATTTAGCTTTTTGGTGAGAATTCCCTGCATATTGGTTAATATAGCTATCATAATAAAAACGCATACTATCAAATGCACAAAGCTTCGCATTATCCAGCAACTCCTTAGTACACTGAGCAATTTCTCCTCCTTCTGTTAAACAATAACTTTTTTGCCAGTCGAAATTCTTTGGTGCTTCATACCAATCATTCCCAGTTGGCTTATTTTCAAGTACTGTTACTTCTATCTGTTTGTTATTTTCAAATCTAATATAAATTGGCATTCTTTGCTACCTCCAGAGCTCATAAGTTTCAGATAATCCTGGACATTGCCAAGCCTTTAGTGTTCTCTCTACATCCACCTCAAGCCCTGTGGTTAGAAAATTGCTACGTATGTTATATATTCCCCACTGGATAAATTGACCATAGTTGTATACATAATTTGATGCAAGCATACCTTGACTGACTTGTGTTCTGGAACATAGGTAAGATGATGTGTAAAGTAATGTTGCAACTGTTTTTCCTGCTGGAATTTCCACATTACCAGATCCAGCTAACTTGCTATCAGAACTCGTGTATTGGTAAACATTTTTCCATATTATTCTTGAAATTCTTGATTTATTAGAATTGGTATTATCTGGTGTTCCCACAAATAGTCCTGCACCCCCATACTCCGTACTAGAGTATGATGATCCAACAAATTCTATTGTTTTATTTATGTTCATATTCGTTGTATTTTTTATAAATACTACTCCAAGTGCAGCATATGGGTAATAGTATATCTCATCATAACTACCCGAAAAACTTTTTGTGCATAACTCTCCGTAAATAAATGTTCCTTTACTTCCCTCTATAAAACTTAGTTGTCTTGGCCGATAAAAACTAACGTAATCTGTATCGTATGTATGGCTACCTGCTAGTAATTGCAACATATAGTCGGTTTTTGTTATATCACTACTCCACCTTCCAAGCTCTGTTGTAAAAGTTCCGTGGCCAAAGTAATTATTTTTTCTGCCAAGTACACCAAATAAGAAAGGTAATGACCCTGGTTCAACCATATTGCGCTTTCTTATTTCTTGTGTAAGCGACACTTTCAGCTCATCATCTCTAGTTTTTATCTCGTTTATAAGGGATGTTTTTAATTGGTTATCATGAGTTTCTATTTCCCTAATAATTGATGAGCCAGATGGTACATTATTAACAGCACGAAAATCTTCTACTAAACCTTTAAGACCATCTTTATGACTATTACTAATGCTATTTATTGCTGCAATATTGGCATTCTTTCTCGTATCAAGTAGCGATATATGTGAATCTGATGATGCTTTTAAAGTATTTAAGGAATTATCCCTAAGCTTGTTGATTTCATTAACAGACTCTGTTTTTACTGCAGTTATTGCTGATATTGAGTTTGTTTTATTGCTGTTTATATCATTTAGGTGTTTTTTTGCACTATCAAGAAGTTCTTTTAGCTTACCATCAGTCATCTGCACAATTTCAGAAACCGCACTTTTGTCGACTATTGATTCCAATGCTTTAGCAAGATATGCAAGCTGATCTGGTGTACTATTTGCTGCTAAATCCTTAAGTCTTTTTTGTAGTGCATCAATTATTCCTTTTACTTCAGTCATTTGCACAATGTCAGAAATAGCTTTTTTATCTGCTATCAATTCCAGTGATTTTGCAAGATATGCCAGTTGATCAGGTGTGCTACTTACTGCTAAATCCTTTATCCTTTGGTGTAATACTTCTATTGCTTCTTTCATTCCCAAAAATTTAAAAAAGTTTCAAAGTTAAACCGCTCAAAATTACTCTTAAGTTCATTTTCTCTCTCACTCATATCTTCATCTATTTTTTCTATCGCTTTGCGAATACGTACTACATCTTCCACTGCAATATTCTCTGGGTGTGGCAAAGGATATCCTCTGCTTGTTTTATCATCTGACATTCTGCTACGTGACAATGATTCGTAGATTTTTGACTTTTGGCCGATAGACAACTGTTCCACTTAAAACCAATTTTATCCTTGTCTCATTGGCGTTAAAGTTTGATAGCACATGAGTTCTCTCTACCCAATTTTCCCCTATTGGTTTTCCTGATGTTAAATTTACTAATTGCCATCCTTTGGCGCTTTGTTCTACATATGCTTTTACATCTGCAGTGCCAGGTATTAGCGCATCATACGTTATGGTAATTTTAGTGTTAGCTCCTGCTGTAATGCTTCTTGTAACATAATCTCCAGACTCTGAAAGATTACCTAGAACTAGCTGTAACCCAGGATAGAGAACAGGACTTCTTTCTTTTGACCCTTTTAAATTTGCCTTTACTGTTAACTCTCCAGATAGTCTTTCACGCAGCGCGAGCGGCAAGTTATCAGATAGAAAATTTTCTTTTCCCTCTTCATCTATTAAGATAAATTCTACATTGGTATCAAATGCTACTTTTTCGACGTTTGTCAAAACAATTAAATCTGAAGTATTGGTTGCTGTAACTTTGCCAAGATCAATAACGTGAGAATTTTCGCTAAATTTTGCAGCTAGTAGTCGAAACGTTAAATCTAAATTTTGATGTGGAGTCCAGGTGCTTGCATTGCTAGATGAAAGTAATACTCCTACTTGATATGGCTGACTTGTTACCCAACGGCTATTTACTGCATCATATTTGCCAAGCTCTGCTACCTTTATTTCAGTACAAGGATCATCAGTAAGCAGTACTATTGCATACTCTTGTCCTGCATGGCAAAACACTGGTGGCCATTCTATACGTGTTGCTGTGCCATCTACTTTTATATCTTTCGGCTCAATATAACTTTCAGCAATGACAGTTTGCGAGGGCATTCCCACTGCTGTTTCTCTAATCTGCACAACAACACGTTTTTTGCCTTTATTTACAAACCATAGCTCCACGCCTTCTATGTGCCTACTTTCATTTAGAGTAAATGTTTGCGCTAAAGGATCAACTCTTCTTGCTGCGATAACTCTTCTTCTTTCCTCTATGGTAATTGTTTTTTTACCAGTATACGTTGCTTCTCCATAGCTTCCTTTATCCCCGTAAAACTGTACTAATTTAGTACCTGCTGGAATATTTGCTGGGATTTTTATCTTTCCCTTTAATTTTCCCTGGTTGTTAGTTGTGAGCATATTTTTTTACCTCTTATGCAGTAGGCTGAATGACAACACCATCAAACTTTACCTCCTTAAGCCTTTCACCTGGCTCAAAACCTTCAATTTCAAAATTCTGTACTGCTTCTCTCATAAATTCAGCTTCATATGAAGTACTTGACATCAGCTCTGTTGTTTCTTTAACATTAAATGCTCTGGTTATTGGACTTTTCCAATTCGTGGTAACCTCCGTCCAGTGGTCTATATTTTTATTTAGAGTAATTTGTGCCGGAACTGGATCAAAAGCTTGATACGGATTAATTCTTTCTCCTTTAGTCTGTAAGAGCTGTTCTAGTACCGGCTCAAGTTCATACGGCAACAAATGAGGTTCTTTACCTCTTTCAACATCAATAATTTCCACATCTATAGGTAAAATTAATTCCTTGTTTACTATCGCTGCAGACTGCGAAATTCCTTGATCACGCATATCATCATCAAAGAATGAATCAACAAATACTCCTTTTTTGGTGGTAGGTTCTCTTGAATTTGCATCATTGCGTAAACGCTCCTGTGCAACAAGTGCATAAAGATCATTTATTCCTTTTTTCATTGCTTCAAGCTCATTCATCGGTACAGCATGAATAGCATTATTCACTATTTTTACCCCTTCGCCTTTTTTCCACGTCTGATGAATGTAGCAGAGCAAAAGTTGTCCAGAAGGTGCTTTAGGCATCGATGGTCGCCAAGGGTGAGCTATGCCTTTTATCCTTCTTATTGCGCCTTTTGCATCTATAGTAATTAAATCAAAGCGGGGCATTTTCCAGGTGTAATCAATCAGAACCAAGCTGTTATCAACGGCACCTCTTACTTTACATCCCTCTTCACTTATATCTTCAGGGCTTACATGAGTGCGACAGCGGTAAGTGATTTGATAACTACTTCCAGGAGCTGGTTCTTTGCCAGGTAATGACCAATCAACATTTCCTGCATTTAACTTATAGTCTTATATGTTAAAAATAGGTTTTTATAAGTACTACAAAGTAGTAATGTAAAGACATACAGAGAAGAGGAACCGTGTCCAGTCTTGGTCATAAGGACCGTAGTATAGCAAGGTTTTCTTCTCTGGTTTATACTGAAGTTCCGAACAACTGATTGAGTTTTTAGACTCGTATATAAGGGTGGAAAATACAGTATATATTGTTTATCAACATTTACGGAGGAATTATGAATTCATCAAATATTATTGCTGGCATTGATGTTAGCAAAGCTAAACTTGATATTCATATCCATCCACTTGGATATCATAAAGTATTTGAAAATAACGTGCAAGCTATTGATCAAATACTCGACTTTTTACGTTTGCATAATGTAAGCAAAGTTGGTCTTGAAGCAACAGGTGGATATGAAAAATTATGTGCCTATACTTTACTAAGCAATGGTTTTGAGGTATATGTTATTCAACCTAGATGGGTTAGAGATTATGCAAAAAGCCTTGGCGTTGCTACTAAAACCGATAAAATAGACTGTAGTATCATCTCACGTTATATTAATAATACAGATATGCGTGTTACTCCTTTAAAAGTTAGTAATGTTGATTGTTTGAGGCAAAAGCTATCTCGTAGAAATCAACTTGTAGAAATAGCAAAAATACAAAAAACCCAAGCTTACCAGGTAACTGATATATCCATAATAAAACAAATGGAAGAGCTACTTGCCATTTTACAAAATCAAATCCAAGCCTTAGAAGATGAGATGATGGAGTTGATTGATCAAAGTCAAGAGCTTAAAAGAAAATACATATCAATAACTAGTATACCAGGTGCAAGTAAAATCACAGCTATTACTATGATTTGTTATCTACCAGAACTAGGGACGCTTCAAGAAAAGCAAATATCCAGCCTTGCCGGGGTTGCACCTTTTAATCGAGACAGTGGTTTTAGTAAAGGAAAAAGGTGTATTCAAGGCGGTAGGTCACAAATTAGAACAGTTTTGTATATGTGTATTCTTAGTGCGCGGGAATGGAATTCTTACATAAAAACTTTTTTTGATAGGTTGTATAATCAATATAAAAAACCATATAAAGTTGCTTCTACCGCTGCTATGAGAAAGTTACTTTTACTTGCTAACTCCTTGGTAAGAGACGGTAGAGTGTTCACTGAGGAATATAGCCCTAAGTCTACTTCTCTAGTAAGTTAGTGTAGCTGTGGATAAGTACGCCCACATAAACTATAAGTACTTATACACAGCTACATCAATTAAGAGTTATAGCTTATATTATGTAAAAATACATTGAAGAGCACATTATATTTAACGGGCTAAATTTCTTTGATATTTTTCATTTTTCTATTGACTTTTAACACAACTGCTTTACTTTTGAGAAGGGAACTCTTATCTTCAGTACAGATTTTATATCTAAGGAGGAGAACAGAGTTCTTCCCTTCTCCACCTAACGCTTAAGCTTAAAACATTAGATGCTTTTTTCAAGATACAAGGAGGAGAATGTTTTGTAAGACTCCGGACAAGAAAACGAGAAGATGGTCTTTGTGTGCCGTTGCAATTACAAGTACTTGAGTCAGAGCATTTAGACAATAAGAGCAATCAAACCCTTGCCAATGGTAATGTAATTAGAAACGGGATTGAATTTAACCGACTTGGGCAAAGAGAAGCGTATTACCTTTTTCGAGAACATCCGGGTGAAGGATCATTTGGAGAGTCAGTTAGAGTACCAGCAAACGATGTTTTACATATCTATAGACCACTAAGACCTGGGCAGATTCGAGGAGTACCATGGTTGTCCAGTGTACTGTTAAAGCTCTATGAACTAGATCAATATGATGATGCAGAATTAGTACGAAAAAAGACAGCAGCAATGTTTGCAGGGTTTATTACCAGACTTGATCCTGAAGCGAACATCATGGGAGAAGGAGAGAGTAATGAACATGGAGTAGCGCTGTCAGGCTTAGAACCTGGGACTATGCAATTACTTGATCCCGGAGAAGATATTAAGTTCTCGGAACCATCAGACGTTGGGGGAAGTTATGAAGCATTCATGAAACAGCAACTCAGGGCAATAGCAGTAGGCACAGGGATAACTTACGAGCAGCTAACAGGAGATCTAAGTGGTGTCAATTATTCATCAATAAGAGCTGGGTTAATAGAGTTTCGTAGGAAGTGCGCGATGTTACAGCATAACGTGGTAGTATTTCAGCTTTGCCGGCCAGTATGGAATAGGTGGCTAGAATTAGCAATACTATCTGGAGAACTGGACATAGGTGAAAATTGGGCAAAAGAAACAGCAAAAGAGGTAAAATGGATACCGCAAGGGTGTGCTTACGTAGATCCGCTAAAAGACCAGCAAGCACAGCAAATGGCGGTAAGGAATGGGTTTAAGAGCAGGTCAGAAGTGGTTTCAGAACTGGGTTATGATGTAGAGGAAATAGACCAAGAAATTGCCGAAGATCAAAGACGTGCGAGTGAATTGGGCTTAAGTTTTGATTCTGATGTACAAAGTAGTTTTGCGGAAATGACATGAAACAACAAGCAATGTGGCTGAATAGACCGGTAATGATGGAGCAAAGAAGTTTTGATCTATTGTCATTACATGCCGGAAAGCATCCCACGTTTAAAAACATAAAACACGCAGTAAGAAATAATAAAAAGGGAATAGCAGTCATACCAATACATGGAATCTTAACGAAGAATTCAGAAGCTTTTGACGATATTTTAGGAATGACATCATATGAGAAGATACGTGAAGAGATAGAAGAAGCTTTAATAGATGAAGAAGTAGAAACAATAATTTTAGATATAGACAGCCCTGGAGGAGAAGTAAACGGTTTATTCGACCTTTCGGACTTTATTTACGAAGCAAGGACAAAAAAGAGAATTGTGGCGATAGCAAATGATGATGCATATTCTGCAGCGTATGCGATAGCGTCAAGTGCTGAAAAAGTATTGGTAACGAGAACTTCAGGAGTTGGAAGTATAGGAGTAATAGCAAGTCATATAGATCAAAGTGGGTTTGATGAAAAACAGGGAATAAAATATACCACAGTATTTGCAGGAAGTCGAAAAAACGATTTAAACCCACATGAGCCAATAACATCAGAAAGTCTGGAAAGCTTACAAGAGGAAGTAGATCGCCTATATGAGATGTTTGTCCAGCTCGTAGCACGAAACAGAAATTTGTCCACGGAAAAAATCAAATCAACGGAAGCAGGGCTATATTTTGGTGAGAAAGCAATGGAGATAGGTCTTGCTGATGGAATTACAACGTTTTCAGAATTTATTGATAATTATAGGAGTAATAGTATGAACAAAGTTGAGATAAAAGAACAAGCAATAGATATTGATGATCTAATTGAACAAGGAAGATGTTTAGGGTACGAGAGCTGCCGCAAGGAAGTATTAGAGGTAATAAGATTATGTAATTTATCAAAGATGCCAGAGAAAATAGGAGAATTTATTGAGCAGGATGTAAATGCCAAACAAGCGCAAGAGATATTAATGTCGATACTGGCGGAGAGAACGAAGAAGACGGAGATACTGAGCACAATACCACAAAGTTCATCAGAAGATTTAATGATGCAGGTAGCCAAAACACGCCAGAATAGCCAATTATAAGCAATCTATCTTTTACCGCGGAATATAGCAATAATAAACGCCGCGGTAAAACAACCGCCATATATAACACTAACAAAAGCGGCGGTAAAACAATTAAGGAGAAACATTTATGAGTTGTATAACTGAACAAAATAACCTTGGTGACCTATTAAAGTATGAGGCATCAAATCTATATTCAAGAGACCAAATAACAGTAGCAAAAGGGCAGAATCTTAAGCTTGGTACAATTGTTGGTCGTGATAAAGATGATCTAATTAAGATTATAAACTTAGCAGCGACAGATGGCACGCAAACAGCAATAGGTGTAATAACAAGTGATGTAAATGCAACGGAAACCACCAAAGCAGTAATCATTACACGTATAGCGATGCTAGCAGATCATGCAGTGGTGTGGCCAGGAAATATCACTGAGGAGCAAAAAGCTGCAGCAATAAAGCAACTTGAAGCACGGGGCATCATCATTCGTAAGGGAGTTTAAAACTGCTCAACTGAAGAGCAAAACCAACTTAAAACACTAAAGGGGAAAAACATGCAAAATCCATTTACAAATCCAGCATTTAGTATGACGGAATTATAGCTCTTCTCATAATAATCCAAATAAGGTAAGATATGGATTTATGGTAGTGGGGTTTGTATGCCAGCAGCGTATAGTTATGACTTAAGGAAAAAAGCAATGGAAGCATTGGATGAGGGAGAAAGTAGAGCAACTGTTGCCAAGAGATTTAAAATTGGAAAAACGACTTTATATGAGTGGCAGAAAAGGCGCGAGGAAACAGGAGATTTTCAGTCAAAAAAGCCTGGAAGCGTAGGATATAACCATAAAATTACCGACTGGAATGTCTTCACCGAATTTGCAAAAAACCATGGTGGCAAAACTCAGTCAGAGATGGCTAAACTCTGGGGCAATATCAGTCGACAAACGATTCACCGCGCACTTAAAAATATTGGCTTTACAAGAAAAAAAGATCTACGGATATAAAGAAAGAAATGAAGAAAGGCGAGCTCAATTTGCAAAGGTTATAGCAACAAAATATCCTGAAAATCTTGTATATATTGACGAATCTGGGATAGACAATACAGAAGACTACCCATACGGATATTGCAGAAAAGGAGAGAGGTTTCATTCACTAAAATCAGGTAAAAAAACTCAGCGCGTCAGTATGATTGCAGCTCTAAATAAAAAGAAAATCATTGCTCCATTGACCTTTGAGGGATACTGCAACAAGGATGTTTTTGAGGCTTGGTTTGAGCAGTTTTTGACTCCAATTTTAAGGTCTGGCCAAACTGTAATTCTTGATAACGCTGCTTTCCATAAATCTAAAAAAATCGATGATCTTGCTAAAGGAGTAGGTGCTGAAATTCTTTATCTTCCTCCATATTCTCCAGACTTTAACGAAATTGAGCATCATTGGTTTGCTATAAAGAACAGAGCTAGAAAAAATATCCCTATTTTTCAGTCTTTCCGTCAAGCTGTTGATTCTGCTTTTTTATGATTTGTTCCGACTATTATGAGAAGAGCTATAACTAAAGCAATAAACATATTGCCGATAAATTATGGTCGAACAGAAAGCTTAAATTTATTTCCAAGTAGATCGGTAAGATTCCGACATATTACGATAGAAGAGCAAAACGGAGTATTGAGTTTATTACCAACGCAAGTTCCCGGAGCACCAGCAACAGTGGGAAAACGCGGAAAACGAAAAATAAGAACATTTACGATACCACATATTCCCCATGATGACGTAGTGTTACCTGAGGAAGTGCAAGGAATAAGGGCATTTGGGTCAGAGAATGAATTGAAAGCGTTGGCTAACGTGGTAACAGATCATCTGGA
The DNA here is from genome assembly GCF_964028195.1 of Wolbachia endosymbiont (group A) of Pogonocherus hispidulus. Classification (NCBI taxonomy): domain Bacteria; kingdom Pseudomonadati; phylum Pseudomonadota; class Alphaproteobacteria; order Rickettsiales; family Anaplasmataceae; genus Wolbachia; species Wolbachia endosymbiont (group A) of Pogonocherus hispidulus. Next base: position 305,896 of record NZ_OZ034750.1, on the reverse strand, counting down.
GTTGATGAGAAACAAACACGCGATAACGTTAGAGCATCTGCGAATGGGGGCGCTCAAAGGAATAATTTTAGACGCAGATGGGTCAGAGTTATTAAATCTGTATAACGAATTTGAAATTACACCAAAAGTAGTAAATTTTGCACTGGGAATAGCAACCACCGATGTAAAGCGTAAGTGTCTGGAAGTATTGAGGCATGTTGAGGACAACTTAAGTGGTGAATACATGACCGGGATTCATGCGCTGGTAAGTCCAGAGTTTTTTGATGCACTAACTTCGCATGCCAAAGTAAAAGAGGCATATGAGAGATGGCAAGAAGGAGCAGCACTCCGGAACGACATGAGATCAGGATTTACGTTCTGTGGAATAACATTTGAGGAGTACAGAGGGCAAGCAACTGATCCTGAAGGAATTGTGAGAAGATTTATAGAAAAAGATGCGGGACACTGTTTTCCACTTGGTACAGCTAATACATTTACTACTTACTTTGCGCCAGCGGACTTTAATGAGACGGTAAATACACTAGGGCAACCGTTATATGCAAAACAAGAGCCAAGAAGATTTGATAGAGGGACTGACCTTCATACCCAATCAAACCCTCTACCAATGTGCCATCGCCCAGGTATACTTGTAAAACTTGCTGCATAACAGGTGAGGTAAAGCTAAGTGCAGATTGTTTTTAATACCCCGAACAGGAAGCATTATATCAACTAAAGAATAAAAAGCAACTAAAAAATTATGTTTAGAGATATTAAAAGATTATTTGCAGATTGTTTTACACATTTAGGAGAGCAAGCTTTGTATGAGTCAAAGGATAAGTCGTACATGGTGCAGATATTAAAACAGCAACCAGACAAACTCTATGGTATCGGTGAAGGACAATTTGTAGGGGAGATATTGATTTTGGAGGTGAGTGTCTTTGATGTATTGCAGCCAGTAGTAGGAGATATCTTTATTATTGGTGACCGTAGATACAAAGTACACTCACCGCCACTCAGAGATAACTCTGGAATGATCTGGAAAATTCAAGCGTCAAATGCGTATTAACGTTGAAGTTAGCGGTAGCATCAAAGAAGTTATGCAAAGCATAGATGCAGAGAAAGCGAAAGTGGAAAAAGCAGCGGTGAGGGCACTAAACAAAACAGCACTATGGGTAAGATCGCAAACAGTCAAACAAGTTAGCGAAGAAAAACAAATACCAAAAAAAGCAATGAGAAAAAAGTTAAGTGTGGATAAAGCAAATAGAAAGCGTTTGTGGTCTATAATAAAGCTTAGTTCGCAGTGGATAGGAGTAGCAAAACTTGGGAGTATAAAACAGACAAAGATAGGAGCAAAGGTAGGAAGCCGTATGTATGAAGGAGCATTTATAGCAACAATGAAAAATGGTCATATAGGAATATTCAAAAGAAGGTACATGACACCGTTACCAATAGATGAAATTAAAGTAAACACGCAAGCTCGGGAAATAATGAAAGAGTTAGCTGAAAATGAAGTAGAAAGAGTATTTGAGAAGTATTTCGACCATGAACTTAATTTTATTTTAAGAGGATCATAATGTATGTTTTGGAGAGATCTACATCAGAAGATTTGTACAATGCTAAAGGAAGAAATACCAGCGATACAGACATGTGAAGTGTATCCAACGATAAGAAAAGAATTATTAGCGCCAGCGTTATTTGTAGAGCTTGTGAGTTTAGAAGCGGGAAAAGATCCTGGGACAGAGGAGTTTGCGCTGAGAGCAAGATTTGAAGCAAGAATTGTAGTTGATGGAACAGTCGAGGATTCCTCGGTGGTTGTAAGGTTACTGGCAGCAGAAGTTGCAAGAGTAGTGAATAAAAATACTTGGAACGTGGAAAATGTTTTGCCGGGAGAATTTTTATCAGCGGAAGTAGACAATTTTAAACCAGAGTTGGATGCATATTTAGTGTGGTTGGTAGAATGGGTTCACGAGCTACATACAGGTCAATCAATGTGGTTAGAAACTGGTATTATACCGCATATTATCAGTGTGGGGGAAAATGTTAGACCATAATTTTGCGATTGCAGAGCTAAATAGAAGGCTAGTAAACATTATTCGTATAGGTCTAGTTAAAGAAATAGACCATGAAAAGGCAAGAGTGCGGGTAAAAGTAGGAGAATTTATAACCGATTGGCTTCCATGGGTAACGGCAAGAGCAGGAGAAGATAGAAGTTGGTTTGCGCCGAATATTGATGAGCAAGTAATAGTATTATCGCCATATGGAGAGTTGTCATTAGGGGTGGTGCTACCGGCAATTTATCAGGAGAAATATCCGCCTCCGGAGAATAAAAAGGAAATAAATAGTGCAAAATTTCAAGATGGGACAAAGTTATCGTACGATAAAGATAAACATCATTTAGAGATAGATGTAATAGATAAAATAACGCTAAAAGTTGGGGAATCAAGTATAGAAATGACAAAAAAGGGAATAAAACTCAAAGGAAAAAGAATAGATCTAAACTAGTATATGGGTAAAGCAATCGTTTGTGTAGGAGATTATTGCAGTGGAATACCAGCACATGTTTGTATGAGTGGAAGCAGCGATGTTTTTGTAAACGGTAGATCTGTGTGTCGAAAAGGAGATATCTTAACTCTAGGGGAGAAACTAATGCAAGGATCAAACAGCGTATTTATTAATGATATGGGAATAACAAGAACAGGTGACTTGGTATCGTGTGGTTTTCATGTGATGAGCGTTAGCAAAAATGTATTTACAAGTTAAGAAATGAGAGGCATGAATGCTAGCACGGGAAAGGAATTGGAAGGATTAAACCATCTAAAGCAATCGATAGTTGACATACTGACCACGCCGATAGGCAGCAGAATCATGCGTAGGAACTATGGGTCAAGATTACTTGAGTTAATTGATCGGCCAATAAATAGAGATTTTACGTTAGAAATTTATGCGGCAACAGCGGAAGCACTAGAAAAATGGGAAACAAGGTTCAAACTCGAGAAAGTAAAAATCACAGAAGTAAAAGAAGGGAAAGTCACAATTTCTTTGGATGGGATTTATCTACCAAAAGGAGAAAAAATTCGCTTTGACGGGGTTGTGGTATAAAGATGGAGCAGCCAAATATTATCGAACCACTGAACTTTGAAGAGATTTTTTCTCGGATGAAAGAAGAATTAGTGAAGCATGATGCAAGTTTTACGGCATTAGTAGAAAGTGACCCAGCGATGAAGATATTAGAAGTAGCAGCCTGGAGAGAACTTTTGCTGAGAGAAAGAGTAAATGAGGCAGTAAAAAGTAATGTACTGAAGTTTGCAGGAGGAGAAGACCTAGATAATTTAGCTGAGTTTTATGGAGTAGAAAGGGAAAAAGGGGAAGATGATGAACGTTTCAGAAAAAGAATTAAAGCAAAGATAGTTGGCTGGAGTACCGGAGGGAGTAAAGAACATTATCGATATCATGCACTCTCAGCAGATAGAAGAGTAAAGGATGCATTGGTTGAATCAAAAGTGCCAGGGAGTGTAGAGATCTCGATTTTATCCACGGAGTTATCCACAAATGGCATAGCGTCTGAAGAACTACTTGATATTGTAAGAAAGCAAGTCACCAGGGATGATATAAGGGTATTAACAGATACGATAACAGTAGTTGGTTGCAATATTATAGAAATAAATATCCACAGCAGAATTAGTATTAAAAGACCAGATATTGTTGAAACAGTGAAGAAGAAATTTATAGAAAAATTTGAATCAACGAAAAGATTGGGATGGAAAGTAACGAAATCATGGATTATAGCCAACCTGTTTGTGGAGGGAGTAGAAAACGTGGAATTAATCGAGCCAAAAGAGGATGTTGTGGTACTGGGGAATGAGTGCGCTGCCTTAAGAAGTTTAAATGTTGAGTTGAATTAATGCTATTACCGCCAAATGCAACAAAACAAGAAAAAGCGCTGGTTGATGCAATAGATTACAAAGTAGACCCAAGCTGTGTAAAAGGATTTAAATTTAGCCTAGGGGAAAAAATATTACCGTGGTTGGTTGAAGAATATGGATTGGGGGAAATTCTACGCTGGAAAGGAAAGGCGATAAAAGAAGGAGTAAAATTTCAGCGTTTAAGAGGAACACCAGCGTCACTTAAAATAGCATTAAAGTGGGCAAATATAGAAGATATTACAATTATTGAAGAGCCACCCGGTAAACACTTTTTTGAGTTGCAGGTAGGGATAAGAGACGTACCAAATGATTTCTTTGTAGATGCAGTAGTAGAACTAGCAAAACTATCACTACCTGCAAGATCGAGGCTAATGAGAATTTTTAACGATTATTACAATGTTGATAGGTTTATTTTAGACGAAAGTTTTTTTGGCAGCTTATTATCAGACTACTCTGGTACAAAGGTCGAAAAAGATGGACCAGTGTTGTCATTTGGAAGAGTAAATTTTTTCAGGTCTCATGGTCCAGTTATTAGGATTATAGAAAACTATCTACGCGATCATTATGAACGAGCTTTAAGCAATGACATATATCGCTTGGATGTAGCAATCCTTGGAGAAACCGAGCCTCACACAAAGAATTATAACGGTATTTATGAAAGAAGTCATCAGTGGAATAATTTAAAAACGCTATATCCGCTACCACAGAGCTTATTACCTGAGATTAAGTTTGCTAAAGCGCAGATAGTATTATCAGATAGCTGGAACTTAGGAGAAATAAACGCATGTTTTCCGGTTGGTAGTGTGGAAGAAGAAGGAAGTAAATTTTTACTAGGAAGTAGTAAACTGTCTGAACAACTGTGGAACTTAAAGTACAAGCCAATTTTAGAAAGGTTTAGCGTTACTCACCACTACAAGGTAGAAGATTTTACCAACCAGAAAGTTATAAGATATGGTTTAGCAGAACACATTTTCTACTATGAAAACGATTTAGATTCAAAGCAAAAAGATTCAACACGTGAACCGGAAAATTACATTTTAGTGTTTTACCCGGGTGTACTAACGTGGCACGAACATCGACATTTGAACAGGTCTTGGGAAGAAAAACAGCCCATATGCTTAATATACCAAACATATATATTTATATCTTCATATACTATATTAGTATTTAGTTAAAAAAGGTGTACTACGTGAAAAAAGACTTGCCTTTTTATACTAAAACACGCATAACTTAAATAGTAGCAAGTAAACAAAAAAAAATGATCTTGCACTAAAGAAAGCCAAATTGGCGTATGTTTTTATAGTGAGGTATGTATGAAGTTCAGTGAGGAAAAAAGAAAAGCTTTTAATAAGTCATTTTATGAATTATTAGACAACTCGTTTAAGAATATTAACGAAAAAGATGAAAAAGGAGAAACAATACTGCACAAGGCAGCAAGAATGTCGACAGGAAAAAAAGTAAGTTTTCTAGTCAGGAAAGGAGCGGACGTCAATGCAAGAGATAACAGAGGTTTTACACCGCTCCATTGGGCAGTATCGGCGAAACGTCTAGAGAACGTAAAAGAGCTGATAAGATCAGGAGCGGAAGTAAATGCTACTGAAGGAATTAGCAAATATACGCCACTGCATCTTGCGTGTATGGTATGGGCAGAAAGGATAATAAAAGAGCTAGTAAAAGCAGGAGCGGCCGTTAATCAGCCGGATAAATTTGGTAATACACCGATGTATTGGCTAATGGCCAATGAAAAGAATAAAGAGGCAAGGAAATTCCTGGAAAAGCAAGGAGGTATAGTAAGAGATACACCAAAAATATGCGATGAAGTAGTGGAATCAGTTGGAGAAATGGTAGATGTATGGAGTAGAAAATTTTTACCGAAGTTAAAAGGGAAGGTGGTAAGTTTAGAAGAAATAAGAAAAAGAGATGAGTCGCTAATAATAGAAGATTTTAACAAAGTAATAAGCAGGGTGGTGGGCAAGATGAACACTATGATTAAAGAATTTGATGAAAGATAGATAGTTGAGGTATATTATGGTAAAGTTTAACAAAGAAACAAAAAATGCTTTTGAAGAGTTATTGAAAGCAATATCAGTAAACGAGTTTCAACAAATAAATGAGAAAGACACAGAAGGTTGTACAATATTGCACCGAGCAGCACAAGTGTCAGAGCCAGAAATAGTAGAGCTATTAATAAAAAAAGGAGCAAACGTTAACGAGAGAAATAATAGAAATGAAACGCCGTTGCATCTAGCAGCATTTTTAGGGCGTAGAAAAAATGTGAGAGCCCTGATAAAGAACGGAGGCGAAGTAAATGCAAGGTCTAATAACAAAGCAGTGCCACTACATTTTGCAAGTTTAGCAGGAAGAATAAGGACAATAGAAGAACTGATAAAAGCAGGAGGAGATATGAATGCAATAGATAGGTTTGAATGCAGCCCACTAAACTATGCAAAAATTTATCCGAGGGTGACAAGTTATCTAGAAAAGAAGGGAGTGAATATGAGAGATGTAGAAGTGATGAATGGAGAAGCAAACAAGGCAATAGAAGAAATAATGGAAAGGTGTAATAAAGGCCCGGAGGGAGAAGTGATGAGTTTTAAGGAAGTAGTGGAATTAATAGAAAAAGAATCCTTACTACTGGAAGAGAAATAGGAAGAAGCAAGTGGCTTTTATTTAATATATTAAATATATAGATTTATATCTTAATATAATATGCTGAAAAAATGTGTATATTTTGTAAAAAAAAACTTGCTTTTTATGCCAAAACAGCCCTAAGTGAAAAAGTAGCTAGTAAACAAACAAGATTTACTAAGCGCTAAAGTGAGCCAAATTGGAGGCACTTTATATTGTATTAATAGCTGAGGAACTTATGGTAAAATTTAGTAAGAAAGAAAGAGAAGAATTTAATAAGTCGTGGAAAGAAGTATTAGATAACTCAATAGAAAATATTAATAAAAAAGACACAAAAGGGAGGACGATATTGCATTACGCGGTAGGAATGCCAGATCCCAAAAAAGTGAGATTATTAATCCAAAAGGGAGCAGATGTAGATGCAGCAGATGCCGGGAAATATAGACCACTACACCTAGCAGTGATGGGGCAACGTGTAGAAAATATAAAAGAGCTGATAAAGGCAGGAGTGGAGGTAAACGCAGTGGAACGAAGTAGCAAATTTGCTCCGTTGCACCTTGCCTGCATGGTGCATAAGTGTTGAAAGTGCAGTCACACAAGGTGATTAATGGTATGTAAATCTCCTCTTGATATCAACCTTCGTTGTTGGGAAAGCAGATAAACCACGTCAAAAATTCGCTTAAACCTTCTAACCACAGGCAAAAAGGCGCTTTTTTGATTTATTTTATTATCATTGAAATTTATGCCATTAACCACCTTATATAATGCCACTTATAGCACTTTCAACACTTATGCTACATGGTGGCAGGGATAAAAATAGTAGAAGAACTAGTAAAAGCCGGAGCAAATATAGAGCAAAAGGATAAATCTGGCAAAACCCCAATGGATTATGCGAGAAATAATAAAGAGATAAAAGAAGTGTTAGAGAATGTAAAAATGGCAAATAAACAGAGAGAGTTTATAGAAAAAATAAAAATCGTATCGGAAAGCACGGCAGTTGGTGTAAAAGAAGAGCTAGAAACTGTGGATGAAAAAGTGCTGTAACCTTTTTAAAAATTCAGGAGAGAGGCATGGAAAAAGTAGAAAAAAAAGTAAGGAGTTTAGATGAGAAACCATTAGTAGAGCTGAGAAAAATATGGAAAAAGGTATATGGGGAAGAAGCACCTAAATACACAAAGAAATATCTGGTACCGAGGTTAGCATATAGGATGCAGGAGAAAGCGTATGGAGAAATATCAAGAAAAGGGGCAAAAAGACTGGAATACCTAGCAGATCGACTAGAGAAGGGAAAAAGAATAAGTAGCGATAAACTGCCAGTAGAGGGAACAGAGTTGATATTAGAGAGAGGGGAAGAAGTTCACGTTGTAATGGTAACAAATACAGGTTTGATCTATAGAGAAGAGTTTTATACATCATTATCAGCAGTAGCAGGAAAAATAATGGGAATGAGTTACAACGGACCGCTCTTGTTTGGCATGCGTGAAAAGGAGAAAAAAAGTGTGTGAGGAAATAAGATGTGCGATATATACAAGAAAATCAAATGAAGATGGACTAGAACAAAAGTTTAACAGTTTAGATGCGCAGCGAGTAGCATGTGAAAAATACATAAAGAGCAAAGAAGGATGGATAACATTGGCAAAAAAGTACGACGACGGTGGGTTTTCAGGGAGTAATTTAAATAGACCAGCAATAAAGGAATTGTTTGAAGATGTAAAGGCAGGAGAAGTGGACTGTGTGGTAGTGTATACGCTCGATAGGTTATCAAGGAAAACAAAGGACTGCATAGAAGTAACGTCATTTTTTAGAAGGCACCGGATAAGTTTTGTAGCAGTGACGCAAATATTTGATAACAACACACCAATGGGAAAATTTGTGCAAACAGTGTTATCAGGAGCAGCACAACTAGAAAGAGAAATGATAGTAGAGAGAGTAAAAAATAAAATAGCAACATCGAAAGAACAAGGGTTATGGATGGGAGGAACTTTGCCGCTAGGGTATGATGTGAAAGATAAAGAATTAATAATAAATGAGAAAGAAGCAAAGACGGTGAAACATATATTTGAGAGGTATATGGAGTTGAAGTCAATGGCAGGATTAGCAAGAGAGTTAAATAGCCAAGGGTACCGAACGAAAGCAAGATCAGATATCTTTAAAAAGGCCACGGTAAGGAGAATAATAACAAATCCGATATATATGGGAAAAATCAGACATTATGAGAAACAATATAAAGGAAAGCATGAGGCAATAATAGAAGAAGAAAAATGGCAAAAAGCGCAGGAATTGATAAAGAATCAACCATATCGAGGAGTAAAATATGAGGAAGCGCTGCTAAAGGGGATGATAAGATGCAGATGCTGCAAAGTAAACATGACGCTGACATACTCAAAAAAAGAAAATAAAAGGTATCGATATTATATATGCAATAACCATTTAAGAGGAAAAGATTGTGGATCAGTGAACCGAACAGTAGTAGCAGGAGAAGTAGAAAAAGAAGTGATGAAGAGAGCTGAACGCCTATATGAAAATTTGGAAGAAAAAGCGGAAGAGTGGAAAAATTTAAGTTTTGGAAAACAGAAAGAAGAGGTGAAGAAATTAATAAAGACAGTATGGATGAGAGAGGATGGAATAGATGTCTGTTCTGAATCAGAGGAAAAATTTATACCAATGAGTTTAAAAAAGAAAGGAAATAAATGCACGGTAGTAGAACCAGAGGGGAAAACAAATAATGCGCTACTGAAAGCAGTGGTAAGGGCTCATCTGTGGAAACATCAACTGGAGGCAGGAAAATATAGAAGTGTGAAAGAGCTGAGCGTTAAAATTAATATAGGTACAAGGCGCATACAACAAATTTTAAGGTTAAATTATTTAGCACCAAAGATCAAAGAAGACATAGTAAATGGGAGGCAGCCAAGTAGTTTGAGGTTGGTTGATTTAAGGGAAATACCAATGCTGTGGAGTGAGCAATTGGAAAAGTTTTATGATCTTAATTTACAAAAGAAATAGGAGAAAAACATCATGAGAACACCGAAAAAAATATGGAAAAGTATTGCTAAAAAATTCAAAAATAGCGCTGCCGCAAAAGAACAAGAGCCAAGTGTTTCTAGCAGCACAGAAAAGAGAAGAAGGCAAAAAATTTTAGAAGATATTCCTAGCATAAAAACGACCATAGAACAGCAAACCACACCTACAACCAAAACTACTACAGCTAAAGATGAAAATAGTAAGGAAGTGCGTGAAGTATGTAAATATGGTGTAACAAATAAAGATACTACTCACGTAATTGATAAAGCTACAGAAACTGACACAAAATTATGTAATAAAAATAGTGAGACGGGACAACCAATATTTGAAAGTAGCGAAAAAGCCCAAAATGATTCAGTAGAAACCACTGTAGAACCAACTTCCGTCGATAGAGAAACTAATGAGCAAGAGCCAAATCCCGCTGAAATAGAACTATGTTTTACCATAGATGAAAAAGACAAACCACCAACAAAAACAACGCAACAAAGGCAAGCAATCTTGGCTAGTGTTGTTGGTGCGGTATTACTAGTCTGTGGCATTGTAGCTTGTATATTGAAAATGTACGCTATAGCGGTAGTTGGCGGGATAGTTGGATTAGCTTGTGTAAGTTTTGCGCTATATAATATCATAAATCCCAACACCAAGCTCGAGAAAGTAAAAAGTGTGGAGCAGCCTGTTATCCAATCTCCTTTGAATCCAACATAAAAGGACATACTCAAAAAACGTCAAGTAAATTTCAAATAAGCTAATTTCTTTAGAAGAATCTATAAGTTATTAAACTTTCTGCAATTCTTTTATCTCACTTATAGAAAGACCAGTAAACTTGACAATAGTGTCAACATCAACATTATTAGCCAGCATTGTTTTTGCTACTTCAATTTTTCCTTCAATTTTTCCTTCAATTTTTCCTTCCTCTTTACCAATTTTTTTGCCTTGTTCAGTAGCATCATCGAGTCTTTGAGCGAGGACAGCCTGTTCATCAAGAATACGTTTTATTTCCTGTTCGTAGGCAATAAATTCTTTCTCTGACCAGTTAAATCTATTTAGCTCTTCATAGGCTTTTTTGATTATAAAATCACTCCCTATTATTTTTTCCAGCTCCTCTTCACTGGTTTCCTCTGCATACCTAAAGAAATAAGCCCACTTTTCTACTATATTCTCCAATTGATCTTCCTTATTCTTTGGAAATTTTGGCAACTCAATAAATATAAAATAGAAATCTTTTAGATCATGCTCATTAGTATCTTCATCTCGAATAGTATGCTTTGACTTGTATTCAGATTTATTAGGAAACAGTACACAATCTGCTATAGCAATGAAGATAATTTCCTTAAGGTCATGGTATTGATCACCCTTGTCAGCTTGTCTTGAATAAGCTTTAGCTGCATAGTATTGAGCACGTTTCTCGAAGCCTTTAGTTTTAGCGACCTGCATTTCGACTATTACTTGCAGTCCATTTTCATCTCTACAGAGAACATCAACAATACTTTGCTTTTTAGCAGCAATATCAGGGTCTTGAATAGTACTTAAAAACTCTATATCCTTTATTTCATTTTTACCAGTGAAGCCAAGGATATCATTGAGGAAGTGAATAAGAATATCCTTATTTTTTTCAGTACCAAAGATACGCTTGAACGATATATCATTTTTGGGATCAAGAAACTTAGAAAAAGTCATAAGAAATTAACCTAAAAAGCATTAATGATTATACACAATTCTGAAGAAATGTTCAACTTCTTTATGCTAAAGTCTATTAAAGTTAGCTGAATTTCAAGAGTTGGTGAAGAATCTACTTGAGGTAGGTGTTCCTATTAATGTAGTACACCAGGCAACTGACCTAAAAAATCTTAAAGCTAGTGGTATGCTTGAAAGATCATAAATATCAAGACAATTTCCTTAGAAAATCTCTTAAGCCATTAACCTGATAGCACCATCCATTTTATCTCATAGCACGGCTTGTTGTTTGTTCTGAGTTTGAGGCTCTGCTTATTCTTTCACACCAACTCCCTTTTTTCTGTCCATTAGATTGACTCATTGCTTCAGAACGCATCAATTTTCCAGACCTTTCAAAATATCCCTGTTCAATAGCATCGTATACTGAATCCCCACCAAATGAGCAATTCTTACCTAATTCTTCTTTACAATTTTTGAACTTTTCCAATATTTCCTTTTTATTACTCACTTCTACTATTATTTTATCTTGTTTGTCAGGATACAATCTAACGTCTAATTTCCCCTGACTGGTATGGAAAGTCAATACTATATCACTATTATCTGCAAGGTCTGTGTAATTCCTTATGCCATTTGCTGTTATAATTTCTACCTCACTTTTACCGATCTTTATTATATCTCTTCCATATTCTATTTCCCCTTGAACTAACCCTAAATCCCTTGCTCCATCTGTAATTTTTGCAACATTTATTGTGCTGTCCTCTGAGTATTCTAAGTAAAAAGTAGAATTATCCATTTTTACATCTTTTACTCTACCAGCAGCCGCATTTTTAACAATTTTCGTAAATTCTAGAGCATTATTCATATAATTTTTATGAGCTCTTTTTATATTGGTTTTATGATCCTTAAATCCTGATTCCAGTCTATCCAAGTTATGTAACACTGCTCCTTTTGATACTAATTTATATATTATACCACTAGCAATTTCAGAACTCTCTTTTAATGCACTAATTTTTTTCATTACATGATCTGTAAAACTACCTTTATCTTGTTGCGCTACTTCCTCTGGATCAATAAAGTTAAGCCTTACTCCAGACCGTATAGTTTGATCTACGACTTCTTCCAGTTGTTTCATATCTTGAGCTTGATTTACTTTAGCAAAAAATTCATCTCGCTTCTTCTTCTGGTCTGGTGTTAAATCATCCCATAGGGTCCTGGATTTGGGCAAACATTTTTCCCTGTTATAGTCTTTTTGGTCAGTTGCTCCTGCTTTCAAAAGTAAGTCTTCTACTTCAGTAGCAGCTTCAGAAACAGAAGAAATATCTCTGGCATGTTGCAACATTATTGATTTTCCTTCTTCATCATAAAAATTTAAAACCACTTTTAGATCTTGGTCACCCTCATGTTTATCCAAAAACTCTTTTAGATTTTTAACGACTTCAGCAATTAGATTTTTAACGGCTTCAGCAATGAGATTATCATCTTCATCCCAATTGTCATTAATAGGGAAACGTTTGCACATTATATCACGTAATTCTTTATCCAACCTCTTTTGATTGTCAGTTGGGAAGTGTCTCTTAACGTGGTATTGATGATTATCAATTGCAACTTGTAGTGGGGTTTTCCTTGTTTTATCAAGTACATCGCACTTAGCTTTCTTCCGTAGGAGCAATTCTATACCTCTGTCATGACCAAGGCCAGCAGCATAATACAAAGGTGTTTTCCCTTCAATATCCTGTGCATTAGGATCAGCCCCTGCTTCTATGAGGCGATCTATACCATCACCTCCAGACCCAATAGCAGCATAATGCAAAGGTGTCTGCCCTCTATCATTCTGTACATTAGGATCAGCTCCTGCTTCTATGAGTGAACATGCAGCAGATACATATTCTTCAGCTAACCTTCCTCCATATTCTGCAGCCATACTTACTACCGCATGCAATACTGTCAATCCAGATTCTCCTCTTTTAAGATTAAGAACAGTTTTCAGATCTTTATTGTTCTTATTGCTTTTTAAAAATGTACAAACTTTTATACTATAGCTACAACTACCTCTACCACCAGTATCTGGATATCCGCTGAGAATATTTAATAATTTTGTATTTAACTTCTTTTGATTCTCTGTTAAATCAGATTCATCACAAAACCATGCACGCATTAAATTAATAGTACCTAAACCTTTAGCAGAATCTATCAAAGTATCATTATCATTACGACGTATTTCGAAACATTCTCTGATCAAATAATGCTCATTATCCTCCTGGTGCCACTTCCTTTCTTCTAGCCAATTTTGCAATAGTAGCCATTTCGCCGGTTCGTCCAATTTTTCCCATTTCAGCCATTTTTTATGTTCTTCCCATTCTAGCCACTCTTCCCCTCCCTTCTGTTTTAGCTGTTCTTCCCATCTTTTCAGCTCTAGGTGTTCTTCCTCTTCTAACTGTTTTTCCCGTTCTAGCCGCTGTTTAGCAAATTTTTCACTCTCTACCGTTTTATCCTGCTTTTCCTGTTCTAGCGATGTTTTCCCTTCTTCCTGTTCCAACCATTTTTCATCTCCTGGATTTGTTTCATTACCTAAAGCCTGTTTAGGTTCAGTACCTTTAGTTAACATGCTTTCCCTCTAATCTATCAAAAATATTATGTGTAATACATAGCACGGATAAAAGCTAATGCAAGAATAATTTTTCTAACTTTTGTATTCTTTAGCTTGACACTCCCACAAACTTCACTGACATTGATGTGCACACCTCTGAGCCTGCTATGCTTCTGCTTGTTAATTAGCTATGCCTGCCAGATTAACGACATTGTGAACTGCTGTCTATTTTAATATCACTATTATCAGAATGTAAAGAGTTAAGCGAATGGCTACGCAATATTGGCTGTGCTTCACTCAATTTGCTACCTGGACCTAGCTGGTCACCAGCTTGATTTTTAGGACATTGTTGGCTAGGTGAGCTGCAACTGGTTTTGTTTTGTTGTTCTTCTTTAGTACTTTCAGATATTTTTCCATTTGTCATTTTTTCTATTTTTGCAAAAGTTGCTTTTCTACGTTCCATACGTTTTACTAGAAGTCCTGAAACTAACTGACGACGCTCTGAATCTTGTCCATCGATTTGTCTATGAAATTCTAAATCTTCTTTAAGAAATTGCTCACCATGTTTATCCATTTTTTTGTAAAATTCGTTGTATAGACTATCCATCGTCTCTAAAAAATTCATCTGCACTTCTAAAATCCTTTCATAAAAATCCTTTTCAGGCGGAAACTCCCTTTCCAGATAGCCTGAGTATACATCGATCACTTGAACGAGTAACTGCAGTGCATATTCTTTATTCAATGAGTCAATATGTAAAGACTTAGCTGCCGATTCCCTACTTGCTTCATTACCATAGCAATAATAAGCCAAAAGGTGATGAGAAAGTCTATGTAATGATAAAAGATCGTTTAAATTTTCAATAACTTCATTATTAGCTTTGCATATAACTTCACTATTTTTAGAGGTACTACAAACTGTCGTAAACGATAGCACCCATGATGCTAGTAAATTTATACTTCTAGGCTCTTGAGTTAAATAAACCTTATGGCATATAGCTAAAATATTTATATATTCTATAAATGGCAGAGTAAAATACTTATCTGCTTTTTGATAATCTTCTTGATTATTAATGCAATAAGGATACCCACATTTTATTAAGTTGTTTGCGTTGATTAACATCTTGTGTTGAAATTCACTTTGACCTAAAAAGTCGTCAATTTTAGTCAATATTTTACCCTGAGTACTACACTCATTTAACATTTGAGCTGCAATGGGCTTCATATAATTATCTTCTTTACACAGCTCATAAAATGACTTTAGATCAATGAATAATTCTTTGTAAGCATATAAGTATTCTCGAAAATAAAATTCAACATTATTTCTTTCCTTAAGAAATTTATTAAAGCTACCTGAGATAAATCCTTTCGTGCTACTTTGCCCTGATTTTAAAAATTGATTCAGATTAGGTATTAACTTCTCATGCTTGATATAAGACAACTCACCTAGTTTATTTAGTACAGTATAGCTTACTTGTCTTAATTTTTCCTCATTACCTAACAAATTAACCTCTACTTTACTAAAATAGCTATATTTAAAGTCATCATATTGAGAAAAGTTTTCATTAAAGTGCCCTAGTATATCTCGCACGGGATTTATTTTTGCCTGCACTGCTGTTGCTTTCAGCACTTCTTCTTCAGATCCATTTCGCCTTCGTACTGAGTCAGGATGATATATCGTGCAGAGCTTTTTAAGCTTACTATCAACCTGCGTTTTAAAATATTCCTTATGATCTGTTATAGCTTTCTTTCCCGTACGAATTTTGTGTAGATCATTATCAAGATCAGATAATAACCCATCAGACTTCAGTAGCTTTAGTGTATCCTCGAGCGTAATATGATCTACTGCTGTTGAACCTTGCTCCTGTTGATCAACTTCAATATCAATCTCAAAATTTTCAGACATAACTTTTCCTCTTTTCCATTTCAAATAACAATAGATTAGTAGTAGAATGAAGAGAGAAAGCAATATGCTTATAAGTAAAAAAGGCAGCATTACTTTCTCGGTTAAACTATTTACTCATTCCTTGGCAGCTACTGCTTAGCTTTACTTCATCTATATCAGTACTTGGATTTTCAATTATCTCTATGTTAGATTCACATTCTGAACTATTATCATCTTGTAATTTTGAAACAGTTTTACTTGATTCACCTTCATTACTAGATTGAATATGGTTCGATATATACATATTTCCTGCTTCTTCCCATTTTTGTATTACAGCATTCACGCCAGGAAGACAAAGAATTGTATTCATCTTTGCAAGTAATTCTTGATTAACTAGCTTATCCTCATTTCTTTCCTTATCAATTCTTTCAATTAACTCATTTTTTTCTTTAGCCATTGTCTCAATTAATTCCTTGAGGCCTTGCTTCTCTTTATGCATTTGCTTAACTAACTCCTCTCTTTCTTGCTCCATTTTATTAATTAATTCTTGATATTTCTCTTCTGTTTTTTTATTATTCTCATCCATTCTTTTTATTAATTCTTTTAAATCTTCTTTTTCTTCCTCAGACCTTTCTATTAATTCTTTTCTGTCTTGAACGACTGCATCAATTAATTCTTTGAGCTCTGCTTTCTCTTTGTTTGTTTTTTTGATTAAATCTTCTTTTTCTTGCTCCATTTTGTTCAATAATTCCTGATATCTTTCCTCTGTTTCTTTTCCTTCTTCATCCATCTTTTTTACTAATACCGCTAACCCTTCTTTTTCTTCTTCGGATCTTTTCATTGACTCTTCTTTCTCTTTGGCTGCTGCTTTAAGTAAAGAAGAATACTTTTCTTCAATTGCTTTTAACTGATTTTCATGATTTTCTGATATTTGCTTACTTTGAGCTTCTAGTTTTGATATGATTGTACTTTGTCTATATATAGTATAAACTCCACCAACTAGTGCACCTCCAGCTGCTATTGGTAATAACATAAGAACCCCCTAAAATAATATTGAGTTAGCATACCATAATGAATTTATAACACAACTACTTTTGAAAAAATATTTTTAGCAGAAACGTAAACCAATTAGTGTCACAAAAGTTTTAATTGTTGACTCTCTTCAAAAATGCAAAAAAGTACGTATATTTGTGAGAACACGTTGCGTAAAAATAGGGTTGTGTAAATAAAAACGTAAAATTGTTACAACAAAGCTAGGCAAACTAGTTCATATATAAATTTGGTTAAAGTAGGCTAATATAGCTGACTTTATAGTATAGTAGAATTATTATAAAGAAAAGTTCGAACGGTACACTTGGTAGACCAACGCATCCCAAGAAAACTTCTTCTCACGCTAGCTGGTTTTGGTTGTTGAAAATAGCTAGATTACTTAAATTTTTAATACCAATTAATTTAAAATTAATATAAAACTTATAATAATTTTCTACTTTAAATAGATAAAGTTTTTCTCCCGTTATCCTTCTCAAACTCTACTAGGAAATTTACTCGATCCAGAGTGCTGTTGTAACGATACATCCGTCACTTTTGTAGTACTTAACATACTTGCAATTCCCATACGTCCAGTTTCTCTAGCAAGATCTAAAGGTGTTTTGCCATTATTATCTTTAACTTGAGTATTGGCACCTCTATTAATTAGAAACCTTGCAGTGATTTCTTTAAAATACCCATCAACACCAGCAGTATAGTGTAGCGGAGTCAAACCATTTGCATCAATTTCATTAATGCTTACTCCCTTATTTAAGAATAGCTCTATAACATTAGGGGTTGTTCGTCCTCCTCCGCGAGCGGCAAGATGTATAGGCTTTTGACCATCAACAGTTTGAGCATGAATATCAGCCCCTTCATCTATTAGCAGTTTTACAGCCTCCAATTCAGCATGTTTAGCAGCATAATGTAGCGGAGTTAACCCATTTGTATCAGTATCATTAATACTTACTCCGCTGCTTAAGAAGCACTTTACAATATTAGCAGTATTAGCAGTTTTGTATCCTCCGCGGGCAGCAAGATGTATAGGTTTTTGACCCTTAATGGTTTTAGCATGAATATTAGCTCCTTTATTAATTAGAAATTTTGTAAGATCTAAGTGATCAAATCGAGCAGCATAGTGTAGTGGAGTTAAACCATTTTTATCGGTATTTTCAATGCTTACTCCTTTACTTAAGAACAAATCTATAATATTTACGTGCCCTGCGTAAGCAGCAAGATGCATAGGCTCTTGACCACAAGTATTATTAGCATAAATATTAGCCCCTTTATCAATTAGAAATTTTGCCACTTCTAATTTATTCTCGGATGCAGCATAGTGTAATGTGGTTCTACCAATTTCATCAGCATCATTAATACTCACTCCCTTGCTTAATAAGAACTCCACAATATTTTTATGATCTCCAATGATAGCATCATGTATAGGTTTTCTGCCACCAATGCTATTCTTAAAATTAATGTTAGCTCCTTTGCCTACAAGAAACTTTACAGTATCTAACTGACCATATCCAGCAGCAAAGTGTAGTGGTGTACTGTCATTACTGTTAACATCATCAATACTTACTTTTTTGCTTAACAAAAACTCTATAATATTATTACGACCAAACTTGGCAGCTGAATGCATAGGCTTTCTGCCACTTACATCTCTAGTGTGAATACTTGCTCCATTTCTAACAAGCTCTTTAACCTTACTAAGGTTATTTTGTTCTATTGCATTATGCATAAACCCCTCCAAAATATTATACTACTACTAAAATAATAAAATAAAGCAAGATGTTTTTGAAATAGCAAAGCCAATATCTTTCGCTTCATTTTTTGCCCATAAAATTTAGTATACCGCTGGTGCTCTCGCTTTGATTTCTTCTTGATTCTTGTACTTTATCTGCCCAAGTTTTAGATGTACTATGAGATTGACTAGGTTTTCCATACCTTTCAAAATACCCCTGCTCAATAGCATCATAAACCGAATATCCACCAAGTAAACAATTCTTCCCTATTTTTTCGTTACAATTTTTTAATTGCTCCAGCAAACCTTGATTATTCACTTTGACCATTATTAGACCTTTATTCTTGATATCAGTACATAACCTCACTTCTAACTCTCCCTGACTGGTAGGGAAAGTTAACACTATATCACTATTATCTGCAAGGTTAGTGTAATTCCTTATACCATTTTCTGTTATAATATCCACCTCGCTTTTTCCGATCTTTATTATACTTCTTCTATATCCTACCTCTTTCTGATTTAGCTCTAGATCTCTTACTTTATCTGTGATCATTGCAACATTTATTGTGCTATCTTCTGAATATTCCAAATAAAGAACAGAGTTATCCATTTTTACATCATTCAGCTTATTATTGGCTGCACTTCTTGCAACTTTAACAAGTTTATAAGCATTATCGACGTAGCTCGCATAAGCATCAAAGATATTATTTTTATGATACTTAAATTCTAATTCCAGTTCGTTAATTACATTAATACTATTTTCATTATACAATACTGCCCCTGCTGATACCAAATTATACACTATATCACTAGCAACTTTAGAATTCCTTTTTAACTTATTTAACTCACCAATTCTTTTTATCACATAATCTGTGAAACTATACCAGTTACATGCAATAGGGTCTTCTGGAGAAAAGTCTTTGTTAAAATTTAGCCGCACTCCAGATCTGATTGCCTCATCTACAACTTTTTCTAGTTTGTCCATATCTTCAGCTTTAGATACCCTGTCTAAAAAATCATCTAATTTTTTCTTTTGATCTGGCATTAAACGGTGCCATAAAACGAGGGGACGTTTTTCCTCTACTATGCAATGAGGTACATCACATGATGCACCTGCCTTCAAAAATAAGTCTCTTATTTCTGCACCAATAGCTTTATCAATATAAGTAATATTTCCAGCACACTCAAGAACTTCTAACTCACCTCTTTCACTCCGAATATTTAACACCACTTTTAGATCCAGGTTACTCTTGTGTTTATCCAAAAACTCTTTTAAAGTTTTATTGAGGTGAATAGGGCCGAATATAGGAATTACAAGAATGTTATATAACTCTCTACGCAACTCCTCTTGTTCTTTAGTTAAAAGAAGCCTTGCCACATTGTAATGACCATTATCGATTGCAACCTGTTGTGGAGTTTTTCCTTGTTTATCACATATATTTGGATTAGCACCTCCACGAAGTAGTAAATTTACACCTTCATCATTACCAATAGCAGCAGCATAGTGCAAAGGCGTTTCTCCTTCATTATTTTTTGCGTTAGGATCTGCTCCTGCTGCCAAGAGTAAACTTACAGCTTGATCTTCCTGATTGCGACCCACTTCATATATATGAGCCCCTGAAACTGCATGAAGTACTGTTGCATCAGATTCTCCTCTTTTAAGGTTAAGAACAACTTTTAAATCCCGTTTGCTTTTATTAGCTTCTAAAGATTTTTCAAGCTTATCAACACTACCATTATCATAATCAAAAAGAGCACTTTCATCATACCAGTCTAGATACTTTACAATATTTAGCAGCTTCATGTTTAACTTCTCTTGGCTTTCTGTAAGATTATGTTCTTCAGTAAACCAAACACACACTTGTTTACGTAATGAATCTCGACTATCCATTAAAGATGGTAGTACATTATCCTTAAGTGTCGGCATAGTCATTTGAGTATACCAAGAATCACCCTGATTGTATATTTCATCTATCTCACTCTCTGAGTATCCTCGCTTTCTTAAGGTTTCTAACGGATCATTACACAAAACTTGTAATAGATGTTCTGATTTAAGTAACTCATATTCATTATTAAATGATTCATCTGTTTCAAAATACTCTTGCTCAGGATTTAATTCATAATTTAGTTCTTGTGCGTTAGTTTGTTTATTACCCACTGGCAAGATATGTTCCACAGATTCTTTAACCCCAACCATACTCCCCTCCTAGTATAGATAAATAATATATTGTATATGGTGTATAACATGAGTCAAACTAATTTCAACATAATATTTTCACTATTTTACAATTTTTGAGTTTCTGTAGTAAGTTCATCTGTTTACGTAAACTTCCCTTTCATATAAAAACAAAATAAACCTGTTATCCACAAATATGTTATCTGCCCAATAAAGCGAAAAATAGTTGAGCAAGCAAAATAATGAAAAGGATTATTGTAATTATTTCTGAATGCATAATTTTCGGCACTCTTGTGGGTTTTTACCACTTAGCAGTATGCAAAATTTTCTCTATCACTCCTTACTAGAAACCTTTTGAAAGAATCCTAGCTACCATCCAGCACATAAAAATATTATGTACGAATAAAAACTAATGCATAATCTCAATGGCAACAGGGCAGATTAAAAAGAGCGTTCTTTGCTTGCAGCTTGATTCCTTTTTGCCTTTCCAATAATTATGGTTAGTATAACTTTTGCATTTTTAGCTTCCATAAACTTCACTGACATTCGAGTCTGCTATTGCTTGGTTCTTCTTAGTTAGCTATCGCAACAAACTCAATATCATTAGATTTTAAAGAGTTTGGCTGGCTATGTATTGGCAGTACTTCACCTAACTCACTACTTGGACCTTGCTGATCATCATTGATGCCACCAGGACTTGACAGGCTTGACGGCCTACAACAGGAAATAAATTTGCGCATTAAGCTCTTATTAGCACCAGAAGCCTGAACCCCTTGCTGCTTCTCTCCTTGATTAGAAGATGCTGTTCCTAGCTCTGAGAAAGGCTTTCTCTCTAAAGTATCTCTACATGGCATAGTTACCGGTTTTTTATTTTTTATCATAAAGGGAGAAATAAAACTTGAAAGATTACCATTAGCTAAGGCCTCTTTACCTAGTTCATCTATATCATCATTATCATATAAGTAGAGAGAAGTAAGGTTTGAAAGATTGCCATTAGCTAAGGCCTTTGCACCTTGGTTATCTATATTATTACCCTGTAAATAGAGAGAAGCAAGCTTTGGAAAATTACCATTAGCTAAGGCCTCTGCACCGCTGCCATGAATTTTGTTATTAGATAAATTAAGAAAAGTAAGTTTTGAAAGCTTAGCTAAAGCCTCTGCACCTCGGTTACCAATTTTATTACAAGATAAATCAAGTGCAATAAGGTTTGAAAGCTTAGCTAAGGCCTCTGCACCTTGGCTATAAATTTTGTTACGAGCTAAATCAAGTTCAGTAAGTTTTGAAAGCTCAGCTAAGGCCTCTGCACCTTGGTCACCAATTTTGTTACGAGCTAAATCAAGTTCAGTAAGTTTTGAAAGCTTAGCTAATGCTCTTACACCTTCATCACCAATATTGTTATTCTTCAAATTAAGCTTGGTAAGGTTTGAAAGCTTAGTTAAAGCTTCTGCACCTTGGTCACCTATATTGTTACCACCTAAATAAAGAGAAGTAAGATTTAAAAGATTGCCATTAGCTAATGCTCTTACACCTTCATCACCAATATCTAAATCGACTAGAGAAAGCTTTTTAATGTGTGTATTATTTTGTAAAAAGCTTACCAATCTTTCTATGTCCACTACAGTACCTTTAGTACTCATTATTAAGGAACCACCTTCAACATATTGGTCAAAATTCATTTTACCCTCCATTCAACATTATATAATAAACATACTTATATTAAATTAAAGCTATAAATCAACCACTTTTTTAAAAAATATTTTCAGCAAAAACATTATGCTAATTAGCTTCACAAAAGATTTTATTGTTTACTTTTTCCAAAAATCACAAAAAAGTGAGGGTTTGCAAAGCTAATTGACAGGGTTTGAAGATATGTCTATTGAACTATTAGTTTTTTATGGTATATACAGTGTTTTTTCATTCATAGCAAGGGGGTAACTATGCCAAATACTTCAAACCTTTCCTCTTCTTCCAAGGGAGATGAATCATCTAAGCCGGTCAAAAAAAGGCAAAAATCTTCCAAAACATCTGCTAAAGAAACTGGAAGTAAATCTACTGATAGATGTGAACCACCAGTTGTAAGTTCTACAGAAGGAATGAAAGGAGAAGGAGAACGTTGGTATGAGTTATTAAAAGAAAAAATAGGTTTTGATGTTAATGCGAAAAGGTGGATGGAAGAACATCCAGAGTTGGCTTACCAAAATAAGTCTGAATTACTAATAAGGCTAGCATGCGAAGTATGTTTGGCTAAAGATACAGAGTATGATCCAGAAAACGAAAATGAAGAACAGAATAATAAATACATAAGATTTGATACGCAAAGGATATTTGCATTATTTGAAGTGGCTAATGAGCTGATAGATCTTTCAGATCGTAAGAATTTCGTGGAATTTATCTGTCAAAAGGGTAACGTGCAGTTATTGGAAATGATTTGTCAAAAAGAGAATAAAGATACAAAACGAGGCAAGAGTGTAGATAAGCAATACAAATGGACAGGAACTTTTACTGGTTATTCAAAACTAATAGACTTATTACGATATGTAATTGATAATCGATGTTCTCCTGAAATAGTGCTGTGTATTGCAGAAAAAATGTATGGAAGCGCACATGTTTTGTGTAATGGAAAACAGTACCTTGATAGCGACCAAACTATAAAAATAAAAGGAACCTTTAGTTACCAAGATTCAGTTGTAAAAGAGCTTTTAAAGAAAGCAATTAAATTAGGTTACAAAAGTGCAGTATCAGTAATGTTAAGTGGTGATATTTATCACTCTATTCGCTTAATGAAATGGGAAGTGTTTCAAAAGCACCAAGAATTTCTTGCAGCCTACAATATGATAAAAGAAACGGTAGCAAATGTAATAAGTTCATGGGTAGAAGATAAACAATCTTGCAAAGGTGATGTACAAAATTTATTAGATCAAGGAATAAAGACAGACATGGAAAAAGTGAAGAAAGAAGATCTCATGTATCAACTAGAATGTCTAGAAAAAGAGATAACGGATAAACACATTGCTAGCAAAGAGAAATTAATGAAAGAGCTAAAGAAACTAGGAAAGGAAAAAGGAGAAGTAAGACTAAGACTAAGACCAACTGTAGTAGGTGCTTTAATATCAACACTGTTTTTTAAGCATCAAGATGAAGCAATAAAAGTAGTAAAAAACGAGTCATTTACACTAAAAACCACACTAGATGAGAAGAGTAAGAAAGAAAAAAAACTTAACGAATTAAATCAAAAGATAAATAGTGGAGAACCTATAAACGACACAGTATTAGAATTAATCAAATCATTGAACTCATGTTCTCATATGTATAGTAACTGGTTCTTTAGAGAAGTGTTAGCAAAGGTTGTGAATGAGAAGTTAGATGAGTTAAAGGCAGTTTGTACTGCTACATGTAAAGAGCCAATGAAAGAACTGCTAAAGGATGAGAAAGTTCACGAAAATGTGATTGATGTTCTAAAATTTGTTGATGTTGAAATATTACCCAATCAAATTACAACGTCAGAAATTCCAAATAGTTGTGCTAGTGTTGGTGATCACTTTGTGAGAGATGTAAATGAGATACATTTTAGGAAAAAAGCAAAAGAGAGTTGTAGTAGTGATGAACTAGCTTTTAGTGGATTGACAAGAAAGATTATACGTGATCTCAAGGAAAAGAAGGATTTCACAGATAAAGAAAAAGAAGATTTAATATCTAAGGCAGTGAGTGAGATAAAAAAAGGAATCGATATTCTTGCTGATGGTACTGTGGCTAATATAGATGCAAAAGATATATTTCTAGGCTTTGAGTTTATTAACGACGAAATAACAAAAGAGAAGCGTAAAGAAATTGTAGAACTTGTATGTCAAAAGGGTAATGTGCAGTTATTGGAAATGATTTGTCAAAAAGAGAATAAAGATACAAAACGAGGCAAGAGTATAGATAATCAATACAAATGGACAGGAACTTTTACTGGTTATTCAAAACTAATAGACTTATTACGATATGTAATTGATAATCGATGTTCTCCTGAAATAGTGCTGTGTATTGCAGAAAAAATGTATGGAAGCGCACATGTTTTGTGTAATGGAGAACAGTACCTTGATAGCAGCCAAACTAGAAGAATAAAAGAAAGCTTTGACTACCAAGATTTAGTTGCAAAAGGGCTTATAAAGAAAGCAATTAAATTAGGTTACAAAAGTGCAGTATCAGTAATGTTAAGTGGCGATATTTATCATTCTATTCGTTTAATGAAATGGGAAGTGTTTCAAGAAAATCAAGAATTTCTTGCAGCCTGCGATATGATAAAAGAAACAGTAGCAGATGTAATAAGTTCATGGGTGGAAGATAAACAATCTTGCAAAGATTCTGTACAAAATTTATTAGACCAAGGAATAAAGATAGACATGGAGGACATGAGCAAAGAGAGTATCATATGGCAGCTAGAATATCTAGGAAAAGAAGTGATTAACAGAGAGAGATTTAACAAAGAAAAATTAATGAAAGAGCTAAAGGAACTAGAAAAGGAAAAAGGAGAAGTAAGACTAAGACCAACTGTAGTAGGTGCTTTAATATCGACGTTGTTTTTTAAGCATCAAGATGAAGCAATAAAAGTAGTAAAAAACGAGCCATTTATACTAAAAATCTCATCAAATGAGAAGAGTAAGAAAGAAAAAAAACTTAACGAATTAAATCAAAAGATAAATAGTGGAGAATCTATAAACGGCGCAGTATTAGAATTAATCCAATCATTAAACTCAGCTAGTCATTATTTTAATAACTGGTTCTTTAGAGAAGTGTTAGCAAAAATTGTGAATGAGAATTTAGATAAGTTAAAAGCAGTTTGTGATGCTATCTGTAAAGAGCCAATGAAAGAACTGCTAAAGGATGAGAAAGTTCATGAAAATGTGATTGATGTTTTACAGTTTTTTGGTGTGGAAAAAGATTTTTTACTAGAAAAAAGTATACCAGGAAATAGTGATGATGCATTAGTTAGGAATTCACAAAGCATTGAAGAGACTGTAAGCAATAGATCAGAGAAGAGTATTAGTTCATCAAGTCGACAATCATCTGCTGATCATGATCCACAAAGCAGTACAGTACCTATAAGTCAAGGAGGAAAATCTATACCTTCTGCTGCATCAAAAAAGAGCTGTTCTGCATCAAATTTACCTAGTTCAAGAGTGGCAGAAAAAAATAATGAAGGTGTTATGCAAAATAATTGTGTACAAGGTGGAAATCCTTGTTATAGTGTAAATACGGGTAGAGAGATTTACTACCTGAATGTAAGAAATAGTTCTATGGGGGTTAGAATGGAGAAATCGCAACAAGGGGGAATATTAAATAAGATCCGCTCTAAGCAACGGGAGTCATTGCGAAAAAAGTCATCTGATGATCGGTTACCAAAAGTTAGTTACTTAGAGGATGCTCATTATGAGAGATATAGAAAAGCGTTTCTAAATAAGGTGTTTAATTATAATAAATTTATAGATTCTTCTATGTTATCGGTGGAAGGTCAAAATACAGAAATGGATCGCTCATCATTGAATAATTCATCAAGTACTTCACTAGATATTTCATCAGTTAGTATAAATGATTCAAGGGATGAATCGCGCGAAGATGATCCTTATCTAGATGGCATGCACGATCAACCACCTTAATACCCCATTCAACAACCAAAAAGAGATTACAGTTACAGATCCAACTCATCCGCTATTTGGCAGAACTTTTCCTATATCCTTTATCAGTTCAAGAGCCCATTGTAGTAGTAATGTATTTGTTATTCATCGTAATAACATAATTCTGCGTATCCCGTTTCTTGCTACCAACTTAGCCAGTAAGCAAGATTTTCTCACAAGTAAATTAACATGGGATTCATTATACGAATTTGTTTCTTTAGCAAAGGAGTATAAATTATGCCATGTAAACCAAATAGAGTGTGGAAAAAAATGCCGCAATGTCTCAAATCAGAAATTTTAGAAAACATATTATTAGTGTCCAAAGAGGTCATCCATGAATACATCAGAGCTAATTACAGCACAACATTTAACACGCGAAGCGATAATTTACATAAGACAATCAACACCTCATCAAGCACTGAGCAATCAAGAAAGTTTGGAGTTACAGTATGCGCTGAAACAAAGAGCTATTGATCTTGGGTGGAAAGCTGATAATATTGTTGTTATTGATAATGATCTCGGCTTAACAGGTGCTAGTGCTGAAAAGCGTGAAGGGTATAAAGAGATTCTCGCTAAAGTCACTTTATCAAAGGTAGGGATTATCCTATCCTACGATGTGACTCGTTTGTCACGTAATTGTTCTGATTGGTATCCGTTATTGGATATATGTGGCTATAAACAGTGTTTGATAGCTGATCGGGATGGTGTGTATGACCCTGGTACTATTAATGGTCGGTTGTTACTTGGTCTGAAAGGACAGCTTGCTGAAATGGAGTTATCTACTATAAGAGCCAGACTAAATGCTGGACTAGTAAATAAGGCAACCAGAGGAGATTTAGCCTTATCTCTTCCAGTGGGTTTCGTTCGTAACATTGATGATTCCGTGAGTAAGGATCCTAACCTTGAAGTTCAGCAGCATATTAAGCTTGTTTTTGACACTTTTCTAGAAAAACGAACAGCAGCACAAGTTGTAAGGTATTTTAACAATAACCAACTTACCATTCCTAGGTATGACAATTTTAAAGAAGTGCATTGGAAAAAACCAACTTTTGACGCAATTATCTCAATGCTCAAAAACCCTGCTTATGCTGGAGCATTTGCTTATGGTCGTTCTTGTACTACGCGTCACAAACTATCTTCTGCTAATAAAACAACAAAAAGACTACCAATGGAAGAATGGAAAGTTCTAATTAAAGATAAATACCCAGCTTACATAGATTGGGAAACCTTTACAAAGATTCAGATCATACTTAAAGATAATCATGCGGATTACCGTCGCTGTAGAACACGTGGAATAGCTAGACCAGGTGCAGCATTATTACATGGAATAATCTATTGTGGAGAATGTGGACACAAAATGATAGTACAGTATAAAGGAGGAAATCATTATAAATGCAGTTACCAACATCAACGTGATCTTTCCCCTTCATGTCAGTTTTTACCTGCTGATATTATTGATAATGAAGTAATTCCTAAATTTTTTGCAGCACTTAGTCAAATTGAGCTAGATGCTTATACTAAGGCTATTAACTCGCAGCTACAATCTGAACAAGAAATTAATAAAGCTCATTTACAACAATTAGAACGCTTAAGATACCAAGTAAGATTGGCAGAACGACAATTTAATCAAGTTGATCCTGACAATCGTCTTGTAGCTGCAGAACTTGAAAGACGTTGGGAACAGGCATTGAATGAACTCAAGCAAGCGGAAATTACATTTGAACGTCAGTATCCAAGTAAACCTACTCCTCAATTATCCGAGGAACTGAAAACAATATTTTTAGATGTAGGTAAGAAACTACCAGAAATTTGGCATAAGTCAGTTCTGTCACGTCAGCAAAGAAAATCTTTTGTTCGTTGTCTGATTGATAAGGTAGTAGCACACCGAATCATGCGTGATTGCTTGCAGATACGTATTGTATGGCATGGTAGAGAAACTACCACTTTCCATGCTCCTATTCCAGTAAGCTCCTTTCGTGCATTGACTACTGCAACAGAAATGGAGCAATCGATAATAAAGTCAAGTAAAGAGGGTAAAACGGATATAGAAATTGCCAAGTACTTAGAAACACAAGGGTATCGTTCTCCCTCACAATCAAAGAATATTGTTTTAGAAAATACAGTAAAAAATATTCGGTTAAAAAATAATATTATGCGAAAAAAGGAGCAATCACACCCCATTAAAGTGCCTGGCTACCTTACTATTTCACAAGTTGCAAAAATCCTTGAAGTTTCCAGGCAGTGGCTTTACGATAGAATAAGGAGAGATAAAATAAAAATACAAAAAGACTATAGCAAAACCAGAGGCAAGTATTTATTTGAAGATAGACCAGAAACTGTTAGAACCCTTATGGATTTTAAAAATGGTAAACTCAACAACCCAAATTTTTTATAGGAGTATCAATATGTATAATCGCAAGATTACATTACAGGACTTGATCTGCTAAAAGAAGGAGACGAGAGTCGAGCTAAAAATAAGATTCGTGAGTCGGCAGTTAAGGGATTTGAATGTGGAATGTACGCATATGCGATAATAAAGTTTAAGGAAGCTATGGAAGGTAATATCACTACAAACATGTTGGGAGTAAACTGTGCTCCGCAAGAAGTGGTCAAAGAAGCTGTTGAATGTATGGTTAAGTCAGGAAGGTCTTTTTCCCCTTTGAATAGTTTGATACTTGGAATTATGGAATTATACAATGTAGGAAATTATTGCAAAGTGATTCAACATACATCGCAAAAGTCATGGAAAATGCATTTCGCTGATGTCTTGCGGAGTACTAAAAATACCCCTTTTATAGATCCGATTGCAGAGCACAATCTCTTGGCTTGTGTTGGAGCAGCTAATTTGGATTTTACTGATTCAAGTGATTATCTGGAGATGGTAGGAAAAGAGAAAGGAATGAAAGAATTAGAATCGATGATCGATCATGTAGAATATGAGTTGGCAAAAGATATGGTATCAAATAAAACAGATCTTGTTACTGCAGGGTATCTGTTTCGACAATTATCTAGCAAATCTTTTTCTGATGCGCAATATTCGTATGCGGTTGCGCTGTTCAACGGTAGACTTGATCAAAGAGGAGTTAAAAAGGAACAAAAAGTTCACGATTTGCTTAGTAAAGCTGCTAGTTGTAAACATCCAGAAGCAATGCTTCTCTTAGGGATATTGCTTTTTAAAAAGGGGTATGAGTTTGTTAGATCCAATAATTATTGGAGTTATTTAGAAGATTTTATAAATGTAATGCATGATGATAAGAGTTTGAAACAAAATTATCTCAAAGAAAAAGTATCGATTTTTGTTGCTTATGAATACATTAACAAGAGTAATCCTTATGTACAATATGATGAACAAAAGGCTAGGGGTATTTTACAAAACAATTGTGACAAAAATCAATTGGAAAAGTTAGAAAAAGCAATAGAAAAAGGCAAAGAATGTTCTAAAAATCTATTAAGTGATGTACTACAAACATTAAAATATGTGGGTTCTGTACTTAAAACAAAGGGTAGTGATAAGTTATATGCTCAAGAGTTACCATCTATGCTAGAACAGCTACGTAGGAACTTAAAAGATAGCAAAATAACTATTCAACAATCGCAAAACCTGTTACTTGTGCTGCAACAACTAAACAACATATCATCTCTTGATGAGAAAGATCTTTTACCACTACAGCAACTATATTACAATTTAGAAGAAGAAGTTGAGAAACAACTAGATGGTTCTTCACAAGCGGAAATGTTGTCACTAATAGCAGAACTAAGTAAAGTGAGTATTGATGTACAAAGAAGACGTTCTAGTAGTCTCTCATCTACCAATACTACTAAGTCAATAAGTACTAGACGACGTTCGGCTGCTGAAACATTACAATTACAGAGTCTGGATGAAAGTACGTCTGACGTTTTTAAGTATCCTTCAACTCCATCTTCAAAGGTAAAGGAAATTGTTATACCGTCAAGTAGTAGTCAAGCGCTATTATCTAGACCAAGAGCTGCTAATACGGCTATTAATTTTCAAGATGATAACGAGCTAGAACCTTTTGTCGACGCTAGTGAATTCTTCAATGCTGATCCAGGTACTAGTACTAGGTTAAGTAGCAGGAATAGCAGAATGTTTGAATCTAGCCGTCGATTATCTTTGTTTGTGCATGATAAATCAAGCGATGGTAAGCTTTTAGGTGATTGTTTTAATATTGCAGCAGATTTATGCGAAAAAGGTGAGTACCGTAAGGCTCTTGATATCTATGAACAAGTATTTGACAGAAGAAATAGTGTTTTAGGTTATAAAAATTTCAATACTATAATGGCTCGTCATAATATGGCAGCACTGTTTTACGTACTAGACGAACCTAAGCAGGCTTTAGACATTTTCAGGGAAATGCTTGATAAGTTAGGCCCTAGTCATCATTATGCTGCAGACATTGAATATAATATTGATGTGGTATTAAAAAAACAGGGAAAAGAATTGTTTGTACAACCTGGGGAAAAACAAATAGAACCTTTCTCAAAATCTGTATCAAGTAATTTTCAAAGTGTACCAATAGTAGATAAAGGTAAGAGTAGTTATGGTTCGAGTTTGAGTTCATCATCTGGCTTTGAGAGTGGTTTTTCTGCTTTCTCAGAGCAGAGTATTAGTGAGAGAGGTAAAATAGCCAAATTACCGAGTAGCGTATCCGGTAGAACAGAACAAAAACAAAGTTCCGGTAGTTCACAGCAAAATGTTTCTGCAGCGGCAGGATTGGGCAATGGTAGTAGAAGAGTAGAAAGATTAAGTTCTTTTTCCTCAATTCAGGGTAGAAGTACATCTGGATTCAGTCGATCATCTTCGCGTACTAGTAAATCAGTCAGTGATGAGTTTAGCGCTACAGATATATCTAAATGTACTTCCAAAGGGCAGAAGGTAAAAAACAAAAGTAGTGACATGCCTCCTTCAAGATCTAGCTCTCGTCCCTCTAGTAGTCTAGATAATTTAGAAACAGAAAAGCATACAGCTTCTTCTAGAAGTATAGGAAAGAGGTAGATAAAAAAAGTATATTTCTACAACAGATCAATCTATATCTCCACGAGAAGCACAGGGTTATGCATTGAATATTACAAAGGCATTTGAGAAAGTGTTGAATGAAGCAGCTATTAAGTCAGGTATATCAGTAACGAATTTAAATTTTTATTCTGTAAAAACACAGTTAGCTATAGTTGGACAAATAATAAATGGGAGATTTTTAGAAATATCAAAAACCCTATACTAATCTGCAAAAGAGGCGTGTTCAGAATTTAAACAAACTGGTAAGTTTTTAGCTCATTTAAGAAGCAGCTTAGAGGGGGAGAAGGAAGCTGTACTGCTACAACAGAAAGTAGAAAAGCCTTCTAAGATCTTAGATCAGCAGGTTTCAGGAAAAGTAGAGTTACCTAAAAAGCCTGATACTTTCTTAAATGGAACATCAGTAGCTAAAGGAATAAGCAGTGTGTTAGAGCTATGAGTCGAGGGGGATCTTTTCTGCTTGTAACTGCTTGATCTCATCAGAAGAAAGGCCTGTAGTTTGCGATACGACGTCAATAGAGATGCCAGCTTTAAGTAAGTTTTTTGCAACTTCGATTTTACCTTCAATTTTACCTTTTTCATGGCCGATGAGGATGCCTTCTTGTCTACCTTCTAGTCTACCTTTTTGAGTGGCATCATCGAGTTTTTGAGCGAGGACAGCCTGTTCATCACGAATACGCTTGATCTCCTGTTCATAGGCGATAAATTCTTTTTCTGACCAGTTGAATCTATTTAGTTCTTCATATGCTCTTTTAATTATTAGATCACTTCCTATTATTCTCTCTAGCTCTTCTTCACTAGTTTCGTCTGCATATCTGAAAAAGTATACCCATTTTTCAACTATACTTGAAAGCTGATCTTCTTTGGTTTTTGGAAATTTAGGCAACTCAATAAATATAAAGTAAAAATCTTTTAGATCATGTTCATTAGTATCTTCATCGCGAATAGTATGCTTTGATTTATACTCAGACTTATCAGGAAATAAAATACAGTCTGCTATAGCAATAAAGATAATTTCCTTAAGGTCATGATATTGATCGCCTTTGTCAGCCTGTCTTGAATAGGCTTTAGCAGCATAGTATTGAGCACGTTTTTCAAAGCCCTTAGTTTTAGCGACCTGCATTTCGACTATGACTTGTAGCCCATTTTCATCCCTACAAAGAACATCAACAATGCTTTGTTTTTTAGAAGCAATATCAGGGTCTTGAATAGTACTTAAGAACTCTATATCCTGTATTGTACTTTTGCCAGTGAAGCCAAGGATATCATTAAGGAAGTGAATAAGAATGTCCTTATTTTTTTCAGTGCCAAAGATGCGCTTGAACGATATATCATTTTTTGGATCGAGAAACTTAGAAAGAGCCATGAGAAAGTAAGATAAAAAGCATTAATAATTATACACAATTGTGAAGAAATATTCAACTAAAATGCAAACATTTTGTATATCTTTATTTGGTAGTATTAACCTGTATAATATTTATGGCAAATATCTCGATAAGGTATCAGATAGCACAAAAAGTAAGGAGCTGGAGGTTAAAAAGAAAATATGCCCTGAAAAACTTAGCAGGCAAAGCAAACATAAACTATCATACACTGCTAAGATATGAACAAGGAACATGTGGCATTCCAATTGAAAAGTTAAAAATATTAGCAGGGGCATTATCAATTCCTGTTGGAAATCTCTTTCCAAGACGAAAAGTACTAAAAGAGAGCTGTTGTTTTGATGAAGCTAGAAGCCAGGAAATGTATAATTTCATAGAAAAAACAGGAGGACACAAAGCAATTTATGTATTAACCAAGTCTGTCCGAGCTGAAGAAGAAAGTAATATAAAAGCAGCAAGAATAAGAATTGCAAAGAATCTAGTTAAGGCAGAGTTTGATAATGACATTATCTATCGAGCAACGGGCTTATCAACTGAAGAATATGCTGATAAAGAGAGATACGAGCCAAACGGAGGACAAGAGATAAAAAAGTGGAGAATAATAAGAGGATATACACAAGAAGAATTGGCAAAAAAGCTTAATATAGGACCCTCACAGATACATCACTATGAACAAGGTAGTGTCACCATTTTAAGTGAAAGGTTATGGGAAATAGCAAAAGAATTGTCAGTAGATGCTGAAGATCTAATAAAGGAATACAAAGAAAGTGATTGTGAAGGAGAAAATGAATTATTAAGTTTGGCAAGAGAATATAAAAAAATTGATAATCAAGAATCACGAGATGAACTGAATATATGGGTAGAATTTTTCTTGCAAAGAAAGCAAATTTACAAAGAGAAGATTGATAAAGTAGAGAGAATGAAAGTTACAAATAATTTACTTCTGTTAGGTTTTTCTACTGATGTTATTTCTAAAATAATTGATTAACAACAACCTTTTTACATAACTTGAAAATAAATATGTATTAATATCTTAACCTATTCATAAAAAAATAAGTAAAAAAGATTGAAAAATTGATTTGACTTCACTCGAAAGCTATGGCTCTATGCCAATGCTGATAAAAAACAGCAGTAAATAATTAAAAACAATTTGTTATTAACGAGGAGTATATTTTATGAATAATAGTGAAAAACTTACAGAAGAAATAGAGAGAGTATTACAGAGTGGAGGAGGAAGTGCTCTATTTGATCGTGAGATAGTGTCAGTGCTTCTAGGAGCAGTTCACGACAGAAAGCAAGCACAAGATGTTACTAAAACTCTAATGGATAACTGCCCAGGAATAGGAGAAATTTTGGGACGAGAAATCGATGATCTGAAAATGATAGAAGGAATGACCGAACATGCAGCCGCAGCAATTGAATGTGTTAAAGAAGCTTATAAAAGAGCACTCAGAGAAGGGTTAAAGAGAGGCCCGGTAATGGATAGCCAAGAAAAGCTGATAGAGTATGTAAGGGTAAACATAGGCTTTTCAGCAAAAGAAGCTGTCCTGATAATATATTTGGATAAGCAGAACCGTTTGATAAGAGATGAAGTGTATTTTGGTACAATAGATGAAGTACACTTATCTGAAAGGAAAGTGGTAAAAAAGGCGTTATCAATGGAAGCAGCGTCAATAATATTAGCTCACGATCAACCACCTTAATACCCCATTCAACAACCAAAAAGAGATTACAGTTACAGATCCAACTCATCCGCTATTTGGCAGAACTTTTCCTATATCCTTTATCAGTTCAAGAGCCCATTGTAGTAGTAATGTATTTGTTATTCATCGTAATAACATAATTCTGCGTATCCCGTTTCTTGCTACCAACTTAGCCAGTAAGCAAGATTTTCTCACAAGTAAATTAACATGGGATTCATTATACGAATTTGTTTCTTTAGCAAAGGAGTATAAATTATGCCATGTAAACCAAATAGAGTGTGGAAAAAAATGCCGCAATGTCTCAAATCAGAAATTTTAGAAAACATATTATTAGTGTCCAAAGAGGTCATCCATGAATACATCAGAGCTAATTACAGCACAACATTTAACACGCGAAGCGATAATTTACATAAGACAATCAACACCTCATCAAGCACTGAGCAATCAAGAAAGTTTGGAGTTACAGTATGCGCTGAAACAAAGAGCTATTGATCTTGGGTGGAAAGCTGATAATATTGTTGTTATTGATAATGATCTCGGCTTAACAGGTGCTAGTGCTGAAAAGCGTGAAGGGTATAAAGAGATTCTCGCTAAAGTCACTTTATCAAAGGTAGGGATTATCCTATCCTACGATGTGACTCGTTTGTCACGTAATTGTTCTGATTGGTATCCGTTATTGGATATATGTGGCTATAAACAGTGTTTGATAGCTGATCGGGATGGTGTGTATGACCCTGGTACTATTAATGGTCGGTTGTTACTTGGTCTGAAAGGACAGCTTGCTGAAATGGAGTTATCTACTATAAGAGCCAGACTAAATGCTGGACTAGTAAATAAGGCAACCAGAGGAGATTTAGCCTTATCTCTTCCAGTGGGTTTCGTTCGTAACATTGATGATTCCGTGAGTAAGGATCCTAACCTTGAAGTTCAGCAGCATATTAAGCTTGTTTTTGACACTTTTCTAGAAAAACGAACAGCAGCACAAGTTGTAAGGTATTTTAACAATAACCAACTTACCATTCCTAGGTATGACAATTTTAAAGAAGTGCATTGGAAAAAACCAACTTTTGACGCAATTATCTCAATGCTCAAAAACCCTGCTTATGCTGGAGCATTTGCTTATGGTCGTTCTTGTACTACGCGTCACAAACTATCTTCTGCTAATAAAACAACAAAAAGACTACCAATGGAAGAATGGAAAGTTCTAATTAAAGATAAATACCCAGCTTACATAGATTGGGAAACCTTTACAAAGATTCAGATCATACTTAAAGATAATCATGCGGATTACCGTCGCTGTAGAACACGTGGAATAGCTAGACCAGGTGCAGCATTATTACATGGAATAATCTATTGTGGAGAATGTGGACACAAAATGATAGTACAGTATAAAGGAGGAAATCATTATAAATGCAGTTACCAACATCAACGTGATCTTTCCCCTTCATGTCAGTTTTTACCTGCTGATATTATTGATAATGAAGTAATTCCTAAATTTTTTGCAGCACTTAGTCAAATTGAGCTAGATGCTTATACTAAGGCTATTAACTCGCAGCTACAATCTGAACAAGAAATTAATAAAGCTCATTTACAACAATTAGAACGCTTAAGATACCAAGTAAGATTGGCAGAACGACAATTTAATCAAGTTGATCCTGACAATCGTCTTGTAGCTGCAGAACTTGAAAGACGTTGGGAACAGGCATTGAATGAACTCAAGCAAGCGGAAATTACATTTGAACGTCAGTATCCAAGTAAACCTACTCCTCAATTATCCGAGGAACTGAAAACAATATTTTTAGATGTAGGTAAGAAACTACCAGAAATTTGGCATAAGTCAGTTCTGTCACGTCAGCAAAGAAAATCTTTTGTTCGTTGTCTGATTGATAAGGTAGTAGCACACCGAATCATGCGTGATTGCTTGCAGATACGTATTGTATGGCATGGTAGAGAAACTACCACTTTCCATGCTCCTATTCCAGTAAGCTCCTTTCGTGCATTGACTACTGCAACAGAAATGGAGCAATCGATAATAAAGTCAAGTAAAGAGGGTAAAACGGATATAGAAATTGCCAAGTACTTAGAAACACAAGGGTATCGTTCTCCCTCACAATCAAAGAATATTGTTTTAGAAAATACAGTAAAAAATATTCGGTTAAAAAATAATATTATGCGAAAAAAGGAGCAATCACACCCCATTAAAGTGCCTGGCTACCTTACTATTTCACAAGTTGCAAAAATCCTTGAAGTTTCCAGGCAGTGGCTTTACGATAGAATAAGGAGAGATAAAATAAAAATACAAAAAGACTATAGCAAAACCAGAGGCAAGTATTTATTTGAAGATAGACCAGAAACTGTTAGAACCCTTATGGATTTTAAAAATGGTAAACTCAACAACCCAAATTTTTTATAGGAGTATCAATATGTATAATCGCACGATCAACCACCTTAATACCCCATTCAACAACCAAAAAGAGATTACAGTTACAGATCCAACTCATCCGCTATTTGGCAGAACTTTTCCTATATCCTTTATCAGTTCAAGAGCCCATTGTAGTAGTAATGTATTTGTTATTCATCGTAATAACATAATTCTGCGTATCCCGTTTCTTGCTACCAACTTAGCCAGTAAGCAAGATTTTCTCACAAGTAAATTAACATGGGATTCATTATACGAATTTGTTTCTTTAGCAAAGGAGTATAAATTATGCCATGTAAACCAAATAGAGTGTGGAAAAAAATGCCGCAATGTCTCAAATCAGAAATTTTAGAAAACATATTATTAGTGTCCAAAGAGGTCATCCATGAATACATCAGAGCTAATTACAGCACAACATTTAACACGCGAAGCGATAATTTACATAAGACAATCAACACCTCATCAAGCACTGAGCAATCAAGAAAGTTTGGAGTTACAGTATGCGCTGAAACAAAGAGCTATTGATCTTGGGTGGAAAGCTGATAATATTGTTGTTATTGATAATGATCTCGGCTTAACAGGTGCTAGTGCTGAAAAGCGTGAAGGGTATAAAGAGATTCTCGCTAAAGTCACTTTATCAAAGGTAGGGATTATCCTATCCTACGATGTGACTCGTTTGTCACGTAATTGTTCTGATTGGTATCCGTTATTGGATATATGTGGCTATAAACAGTGTTTGATAGCTGATCGGGATGGTGTGTATGACCCTGGTACTATTAATGGTCGGTTGTTACTTGGTCTGAAAGGACAGCTTGCTGAAATGGAGTTATCTACTATAAGAGCCAGACTAAATGCTGGACTAGTAAATAAGGCAACCAGAGGAGATTTAGCCTTATCTCTTCCAGTGGGTTTCGTTCGTAACATTGATGATTCCGTGAGTAAGGATCCTAACCTTGAAGTTCAGCAGCATATTAAGCTTGTTTTTGACACTTTTCTAGAAAAACGAACAGCAGCACAAGTTGTAAGGTATTTTAACAATAACCAACTTACCATTCCTAGGTATGACAATTTTAAAGAAGTGCATTGGAAAAAACCAACTTTTGACGCAATTATCTCAATGCTCAAAAACCCTGCTTATGCTGGAGCATTTGCTTATGGTCGTTCTTGTACTACGCGTCACAAACTATCTTCTGCTAATAAAACAACAAAAAGACTACCAATGGAAGAATGGAAAGTTCTAATTAAAGATAAATACCCAGCTTACATAGATTGGGAAACCTTTACAAAGATTCAGATCATACTTAAAGATAATCATGCGGATTACCGTCGCTGTAGAACACGTGGAATAGCTAGACCAGGTGCAGCATTATTACATGGAATAATCTATTGTGGAGAATGTGGACACAAAATGATAGTACAGTATAAAGGAGGAAATCATTATAAATGCAGTTACCAACATCAACGTGATCTTTCCCCTTCATGTCAGTTTTTACCTGCTGATATTATTGATAATGAAGTAATTCCTAAATTTTTTGCAGCACTTAGTCAAATTGAGCTAGATGCTTATACTAAGGCTATTAACTCGCAGCTACAATCTGAACAAGAAATTAATAAAGCTCATTTACAACAATTAGAACGCTTAAGATACCAAGTAAGATTGGCAGAACGACAATTTAATCAAGTTGATCCTGACAATCGTC
Organism: Wolbachia endosymbiont (group A) of Pogonocherus hispidulus; assembly: GCF_964028195.1. Taxonomy (NCBI): domain Bacteria; kingdom Pseudomonadati; phylum Pseudomonadota; class Alphaproteobacteria; order Rickettsiales; family Anaplasmataceae; genus Wolbachia; species Wolbachia endosymbiont (group A) of Pogonocherus hispidulus. The sequence continues at coordinate 267,363 of NZ_OZ034750.1, read as the reverse complement.
TTGTAGCTGCAGAACTTGAAAGACGTTGGGAACAGGCATTGAATGAACTCAAGCAAGCGGAAATTACATTTGAACGTCAGTATCCAAGTAAACCTACTCCTCAATTATCCGAGGAACTGAAAACAATATTTTTAGATGTAGGTAAGAAACTACCAGAAATTTGGCATAAGTCAGTTCTGTCACGTCAGCAAAGAAAATCTTTTGTTCGTTGTCTGATTGATAAGGTAGTAGCACACCGAATCATGCGTGATTGCTTGCAGATACGTATTGTATGGCATGGTAGAGAAACTACCACTTTCCATGCTCCTATTCCAGTAAGCTCCTTTCGTGCATTGACTACTGCAACAGAAATGGAGCAATCGATAATAAAGTCAAGTAAAGAGGGTAAAACGGATATAGAAATTGCCAAGTACTTAGAAACACAAGGGTATCGTTCTCCCTCACAATCAAAGAATATTGTTTTAGAAAATACAGTAAAAAATATTCGGTTAAAAAATAATATTATGCGAAAAAAGGAGCAATCACACCCCATTAAAGTGCCTGGCTACCTTACTATTTCACAAGTTGCAAAAATCCTTGAAGTTTCCAGGCAGTGGCTTTACGATAGAATAAGGAGAGATAAAATAAAAATACAAAAAGACTATAGCAAAACCAGAGGCAAGTATTTATTTGAAGATAGACCAGAAACTGTTAGAACCCTTATGGATTTTAAAAATGGTAAACTCAACAACCCAAATTTTTTATAGGAGTATCAATATGTATAATCGCATAACCATCCAGGAGGGAGTTTAGAACCATCAGAAGATGATAAAGTAATGACTAGAGAATTAGTATCAGCATGTCAAGGAGTGGGAATTGAACTAGAGGATCACATTATTATGACAGACAAAGGATACTGCAGTTTTAAGGAAAGAGAGCTGTTATAAAACAAGTTTCAATTGCTTGAGAAGTTTGGCTACCAACTACTACAAAACAATACAAAGAGCATAAGTAGCAAAAAAACTTAGTCAAGAATCTGAAGAGAGATATTGGAGAATTACAAAATATAAAAGATCTTTGTATAGTTTGTATATTAAGTTGTGATTAAAGAATAAAAGTCCTGATAAAGCTATTCTTTTATTATAAATAGTTGCAAGATATACAAGATCTTTTTATAATTTGCGTATTAAGTTAATTATAAAGCAATAAATTGCTCTATAGACTTGAATAATATGCTTAATATGAGAGGTTATATGACTACTAAAAAAGCAGTATCATTTGATGATATGGATGGAAATACTTATGAGTTAATCATTGATTCTAAAAAGTTACCAAAAGGACTATATAGTGCTATTAGGCGTACTAGCAAAAAAAATCAGCAGCTTATACTTGTAGACGAGACTGATCCGAAAATATTTGATGATAAAAGCAGGTTTGAGAAGCCTGAAGGTGTGCCTTCCCCTAGCGATGTTTCTGAAAAATCAATCAATCTTGGAGAAGGACGTGAGGTTTATAACAAAAAATCTTCAAATCGTCAAAATCCGTTTATTCCATCTTTAAGCAAGATAGAGCCAAGTGCAAGTGAAAATGCAGAATTGAGGTGGTTTAAAAGTAGAGTGGTAAAGGCAAAAAGCGTAGAAGAACTGAACAAGACTATAGACCAAGCACTAAGTGCTGGAATCAGGATAAATGCGTATAGCGAAGGGCAGAAGAGTTTTGCTGATACAGTAATATCGAAAATGCCTTTGATCAAATGCAAAGAAAATGAGAAGGAAGATATAATATGTGAATTGATGCTAAATGGAGCAATATTCAGTTACGATCTATTGCAGGATAAGGGAATAAGTGAAATGCATAACAAACTCTATCAAGAGATTCGTCCACAGATAGATGAGTGGCTTAAAGAACTGAGAGAAATCGGTGAAAGTGCTATTGAAAATGAAGGAATCATAGAAGACGTGGAAATGGATAATCAGACGTTTTTTATGAAATTTTCTGAGAGTAGTAAGGTAAATATTGCAAGAATATTGGAAGGTACAAAAAATTTAGGATTAACCACAGGAGAGGTAAAATTAGGAGGTGATGTTATAGAAATAGGAAATAGTAAGGTTGAGGTTAGAAGTGAAAAAGAAGGTGAGAGGAATTACGTTGATGTGTCTGACAATAGTGCTTTTGAGATAACATTTCCTACAAGTATTGGTAGCCTAAAAATTGTAGTATACCATAATGCGAAAAATGACAGTCAAGTAGAGGTCAGAGTAGCAGATAAAGAAATGTGGTCTGAACTACAAAAGAGAGGGGAAAATATAGGAAAAGGGTGTTTTTTTGGAGGAATGACGGTCACAGAAGCGGTAGAAAAAGGAAGTTTTCCTAGGAGTGGCAAGTGGAGTAAAGATAAGGTTGAAAAGACAATTAGTAATAGCGAAACATTATCGTGGGTTGATAAGGTATGTGGAGGTAGTAAAGAAACTTCTCGGAAACTTTAAACGAAGGGAGGTTTTCTTCCCTTCTTACTTACAACCATAAAATTGAAAAAGGCTTTCTAACAGATGTTTATTTCGGTAAAATTGTTACGATATGGCAAATATCTCTATAAGATACAAAATAGCACAAAAAGTAAGAAGCTGGAGGCTAAAACAAAAGTATACCCTAAAAGATTTAGTAGATAAAACCGGCATAAAATATCATACATTGCTAAGATATGAGCAAGGAGCATGTGGCATTCCAATTGAAAAGTTAAAAGTGATAGCAGAGGAATTATCAATCCATGTTAGAAATCTATTTCCTAGGCGAAAAGCGCTAAGAGAAAGTGGTTGTTTTGACGAAAGTAAGATCGAATGGATGTATAATTTTATAGCAAAAACAAGAGGACGCAAGGCAATTTATGCATTAACTAAATCTATTGGAGCTGAAGAGGAAAGTAATGTAAAAGCTGCAAGAATAAAAATAGCAAAAAATATTTTAAAGGCAGGGTTTACTAATGATATAATTTACCGAGCAGTAGGTTTATCAACTGAAGAATATTCTGATAAAGAGAGTATACATTATACAAGCCAAAACGGAGGACAAGAGATAAAAAAGTGGAGAATAATAAGAGGATATACGCAGGAAGAGTTAGCAAAAAAGCTTAATGTGGGACCCTCGCAGATACATCATTATGAACAGGGGAGTGTGACAATTTTAAGTGAAAGGCTATGGGAAATAGCAGAAAAATTATCGGTGAATGCTGAAGATTTGATAAGGGAAAAAGATTGTTATGAGGATGATGAAGGAAAAAAAGAGCTATTAAGCTTGGCAAGAGAGTTAAAAAAAATTAACAATCAAGAATCACGAGATGAACTGGACATATGGGTAGAATTTTTATCGCAAAGAAAGCAAGTTTACAAAGAAAAGATTTACAAAGCGGAGGCAATAAAGGTTGCGAATAATTTACGTATGTTGGACGTTTCTATTGATGCTATTTCTGAAATAACGGGCTTATCTATTGAGGAGCTTGAGAATTATGTTTTCAAAACTTAACCTGGGTTAAAAACAGCGATAGTTTATTGACTCAGAAATAATATATTAAGATATAAATAAAAGTAGTTAATATATCTACTCTAAACTCTTGTTTAGCTCTGCAGAATTTGGCATCTCTACTTATCAAGATATAACATCACAAAATTTCTCTATCACTTTTTGATTATCCTCTATCATTGCCTTTGCCTCTTGCTGAAGAGATTTGATATTTTTTGATGTAATATTATCCATGTCAGGTGATGCTATTTTTAATTGCGATTGTATGCGTATATATTTATCACCTATAACTTGATCAAGTTGGTAATTTACTGAATCTAAACTTGAGGCAAACATCACATGTAATAGTGGTTTTATCCAGCCTATTTTTCCAAATCTCTTTGAATTGGCATACTCTATGCTTCTATCTGTTCTGCCAGTACCTATCGATAACAGTAGAATATCATCATTTGGAAATAACCTTTTACTACTTGCATATGCACAAGCCGCTGGATTATTGGCAAAAACCCCCCCATCCACTAATACTCTGTCTATCTGGTTGATTTTTAGATGTTTTGGTATGAAATAAGTAGGTGCAGCTGTTGTAGCTCTGAGTGCATCTTTCAGCTTAATATTACCTTCTTTCCAGCTTTTGAAGAAAAACGGACAATTATTGTTAATATCGTAACTTGCAATCAGTACATTATTTAAGGTGCTTTGTAAAGTATCATCACCAAAATATTTATCCAGTACAAATTCAATATTTTTATGTGGGTATTGTGCACAGTTAAACCAAGATAATATTGATCGCCTGAAGAATGAAGACTTGAAAATATATGACCCGTATTTTTGGTAAAGCTCGACTAAATCATTGGCTGAATATTGAGGGTTTCCTTGTTTATCTTTTTTACATAATCCTGCTACAACAATTCCACCGGTTGAGGTTCCTGCCATTAAGTCAAAGATTTCAGCTATAGTTCTTCTTGTTCTTTTTTCTATTTCTGCTAATATTATGGTTGGTATTATGCCCCTTATGCCTCCTCCGTCAACTGAAAGGATATATTTAATCATGTTTAGATATTTAATAATTTTATTAACTTGTTTGCTTTTATCAGGTTGTGTTTCTTGTCCTAGTACTACTGTATGTTTCACTCCTAGAGAAAATTGCACCAATCTAATAATTGATTCTGTGGGTCATGCTAAAAAATCCGTGTTGGTTCAGGCATACCAATTTACCTCGAAGCCTATTGCTGAATCCTTGGTTCAAGCTAAAAAGCGTGGAGTTGATGTCATGGTTATTCTCGACGAATCGCAAGTTAGCTCAAAGTATAGTGTTATCAATGAGCTGTTTGAGCAAAAAATCCCAATTTGGGTAGACTTTAAACCAGCGATTGCTCATAGTAAAATAATGATTATTGATGATAACAAAATAATAACTGGCTCTTTTAATTTCACCTATGCAGCTGAATCAAGAAATGCTGAGAATCTACTGATTATAACAGGGGATCCTCAATTAGTTGAGCAATACATCGAAAACTGGAAGGATCGTCAATCTCAATCTGATCCTTATACACCAAAAGTAGAAGAATAATTACTTTAAATCAGCTTTAAGTTCATCCAATTCCTCAGAAAGATTTTTTACCCTTTCCTCAAGTACTAACACTTTTTCCATTAAACCATATTCAATGAGTTTATCGTGAAATTGTACCCTTGAGTCTAGCTTGGATAACCACCATATCAATGCTACGGTTTGGATTAATATGGTAATAATTACCGTAATTGGGATTTTTTGCTTTTTCATGTGAAAATATTAACTTGTTATGGATAGTTTTAGAAATTTATGTATAGATTATAGAAAACTTACAGCTTTAGTGATTACTTTTTGTTGATTCATATTGATCCTCTGCTTTAGCAAGTAGCTTTATGATTTCTCTATATGTTTTGCCTTTGTTTTTATCATATCGCAATTCCACTACAGCCATATCTCTTGGTCTTCTTCCATCTCGATCTGTAGCTATAGGATTTGATCCTTTATCTAATAAGAATTTGACAATTTCTAAATGTCCATTATCTGCAGCATAATGTAGTGCTGTTCGCTTAAATTTATTGGCAGTATTTATATCAACATCCTTTTCTACTAAAAATTTTATAATTTCTAAACATCCTTTTTCTGCAGCATAATGCAATGCTTTTTCGCCAATATTTACATTATTTTGTATCAAGAGCTCGATATTTTCTAGGTCACAAGTTTCAGATGCAATCTCTAATTTAGTAATGCTATCTTTATATCTCTTTTCAGATAAGGAAATACATACGATTACAATACATACTGCTAGTGCTATTAATAAAATTAGTCTATTTTTATATATGATCGAATTTATGTTCATGTATTATATATTTATTTGGAATTAAATGACCATTTGCTTAAGTTTCACTTAAACAGCTTTGCTCACTGTTGCCTCTACTATAGTTTGATATCCTCTATTATTCAGAATATGTTCTGCCTTGCTAATTATCCATTCACCTTCAATTTCCTGACAAAATCCTGAAAGGCTGATCTTAGCTTCTGCAAATAATTCTGGATTACCAGGAACAGTTACATTTAAATTTGATGTACTACGTTTTAGTTGTTTTAACTTAGCTGCTGCTGCACTAATTGCTGATTCTGCGGTAGAGTAAAGCGTTTGCAGGGTATAACTTGGACCCTCATTTCCCACTTTCTCTTCTATAGTTTCTCCCTTTTCATAACTGTGCCATTTTGCAATAACAGATCCATATTTGTTACGCACATTAAAATTTACCTCCCAATTTATAATATCTTTAGGTGTTAATACTGTTGTACCTAACATCTTTCCAGTCGCTGATCTTGCTTCTCCCTTTGGAATAAAAATTATATATCCTCCTGCTGGTTTTACTAGTGCATCATATTTTTTGCCTAATCCTTCCAAAAAACTCATGTCGCTTTCATCTGCTTGAATGGTATGTGGTATAAATATATTTTCAAATCTTTCAGCGACTTTACCTTCATACCCATGTTCTTGTGCTATTTCTTTAATCAAATCTTCCAAGGTAATGTCTTTCCATTCCTTTGATTTTCTTTCCTTTAATGATCCTCTTAAACTTGCAGCGTCACATTTTATTCTTAAAGTTTGTGGTGGACTTTGTATTGTAATTTGATTTGCCTTATATACCCCCATAGGTAATAAACCTGTTTCTTTATATCCTAGAAAAACCTGTAAATTACCCTTAAGTTCTAAAGCGCTAGAGTTATAACTAATATATATCTCAGCTTCGTCACTTGTAGTACCGGATCCATCAGTAACACGTAATAATATTAAACTCTTTTTTAAAACCTCTGTTACTGGGTTATTTTTTGCTACTATATCAAAGTCTGGCGTCATTCATCTAAAATATTTATGACAGATTCTTTCGATATTTTCTGAATTTTAGGAAGCTTAATTCTTAATCCAGCGGGCAAAAAGCTTGCGTATTCTGCAAGGCCTGGATTTTCAAGCAATACTTCCTCCACTGCTCCACTACTGTATCCATAATGTTTCCAGCAAATGTAATCCAACATTTCGTTTTCTTTCGTGTAATAATAAATCACTTACTGTAACTTTTTAACTTCAAAATAAACTCAACTTTTCTCGGTTTTCCATCAGGAAAAAATAATATCTGCTTTTCTTCTACATTAGTAATGACAAAATTTCCAAATACACTTCCTGAATTATCAACTAGAACGTGTGGTTCTTGAGTGTTACGTATATTTTTTAGCTGTTCTAAGCCATTACTCTGATAACGTGAATAAATCACTCCTGTTAAATCAATACATTCAATTCCTGAACCAATGTTTTGTAGCGACGTTTTTTCAATACATTCAATTGTATACCACCTTTTTTCTTTACTGTATCTTAGGCTTATTGGTTCAAGCTTACATTTTCCAAGCAACATCAATGTAACTCTTCAACTATATCAAAAAGTGCCCCACGTGCTTGTTCTCTAAATCGTTCTATTACTGCATCAGCAACGCTGCGGACATCTTCAGACTTAATGTTGATATTAAACGTTTGATAGAATGCTTGGTTATATACTTTAGATTCCCTATTTTCATATCTACTTTTCTTGAATGCTTTCTCAATTTCTTCTTGTTCTATAGCTCTTTTTTCTTCTATAACACCTTTAACTTTAAAACTCTCAAAATTGCCTTTACTATTTTCTGAAAATTGTTTAATAGCACTATTACTTGTCAATGGGTTTCCGTTACTGAAAATGCTATTTTTAGAAAGCTTATTAACAAAATTTCCATTATTTTCAAATTTTCTAATCGGGTTATTCTCAGCAAATATGCTACTAACTGTATTTCCCATCCATGAAAAAGCTTTTCCTATAGGTTCAATGAGTGATTTCCAAAAGCTAGAGAAAAAGTCTTTCACTTTTTGCCAGTTAGTTAGAACATAAGCTGCACCAGAAACAAGACTCGCTATTAAAAGTCCAATTGGGTTAGTCATTACAGCTAGTGTTATTGCTCTTAGCCCTGTTATTACTGCAGGGAAAACTATGGCTGATAAAAATGAAAATGTTGCCAATATCGTTGCTTTAAGACCAAAAATTGTACTTCCTAATAAAGTAATTCCATAGCCTACTCCCACTACTAAGACTTTCAAACTTATCAAAGCTGCTAAAGTACTCATGATTACTGTAGTTAAAGTTGGATATTTTTCTGCAAAAGAAGCTATACGCTCTGTTATTGCTTTCAAACTTCCAGCTACATAATTTAAAGTAGGCAACATCACTGACCCTAGATTCATTCCAGCTTCAAATACTGCATTTTTAAGTAATTGTAATTTATTAGCTGTAGTGTTTGCCCGATTTTCAAATTCTTTCTGCATTGAGGAGCGGTACTTTCCTTTATCAGCTACCTGTTCAATAGCTTTCTTATAAATGTCTAAGCTTCCTACTAAAAGAGCAATGTCATCTTGAAACCCAGCGCCAAATAGATTCATAAGAATACCGGCACGCTCTTGATCGTCTATTCTTTTTAAAGTTTTAAGGAATTGTAATATTGCCTCTTGAGGATTTTTTTTAATGGTTTGTTCGAGCTCTTCTATACTTGTTCCCATCTCATCTAATGCATCGTGAAATTCAGGACTTTGCTCTCTTGCAGTCTGTAGTTTACTAAGAAAGTTATTTATAGCAGTTGCTGCTTTTTCAGGTTGTTTACCTAAACTTATGAACGTACTTGCTAAGCTACTTGCTTGATCAACTTCTAAACCAAACTGTTTAGCATTACCACCAATTCTATTTAATGTAAGAACCACTTCTTGTGCTTTAGCAGCGGTATTGTCTGAGAGATGGTTTATTATGTTACCTACATTTTCCATACCATCAACTTTAATTCCATAGACGTTGGATATTTTCGCAATAGCATTACCAGCTTCTTCTGCCGACATATCAAACGCTGTGGTCATTTTGGCAACTACTGTTGTAAACTTAATAAGATCATTTTTGTCAATACCAAGTTGACCACCACTTGCAGCTATTTGTGCTAATTCTGCAGCTGACAAGGGTATCTCCCGAGATAATTTCTTTAACTCTTTAGCAAACTTTAATGCTTCATCTTTAGTGTCATTTTGCACAAATTTTACTACTTTCTTTACATCAGCCATAGCCGATTCAAAATCAACAGCAACTTTAATTGGCGCTGCAAGCGTTAGCCCTAGCCCAATAGTCTCTATAATTTGTGACTTAAAATGTGCTTTGCTTGCTAAAAAACTTTGGTGGCTACGTATTGCAGACCCAAGCTTACCATACTTACCTTTTAGCACTTCAATAGAAGAACCAAGTTTATATTGATCACTTACTAATGACTTAATATTTCTTCCACTTTTTCTTACTGCTTCATTAAATGAATGCAAAGCATCTCTCTTTTTCAAATATGCTTCTTTTGCTTTTATTGCGGAGGTTTTGGCCTTGTCAAATTCTGCTTTTAAGGTTTTGCTCGGTTTCTCTATTGCCTTCATTTGTTTAGCTAAAGATTTTACTTGATCTTCAAAGCCCTTCCACGACCTCCTGCTAGTCAAAACATCATGACCCAACTGCTTAAATTTTGATACTGATTTTAAAGATGAGTCAAGCTTCCTTATGTTCTCACCAAGATAAGTAAGTTGATTACTACTGCCCTTTATTACAGTATTAAAACTGCCATCTAAAACAGCTCCGATTTTTATAGATAACGTTGACATTTAAGCTCCCTTGCTAATTTGCTCCATGAAATAAATTCACTAATCTCCATATCAAGAATGTGCTCAACTCCACCACCTATGATAGAGCCAAGCACTAGTATTTCTAATCTCAAGTTTTTTGGATAATTGGTGAAAAAAAATCCTTTAATACTTCTTGCATTTTTACATAATCAGCAATATCCAACTCTTCAATTGCTTCTTTTGCAACTGATGTCAGATTGGCAGTCAAAGTTACTTCCTTACTTAGATCACTACCATTAAGTCTCTCAATAGCTAAATAATCTCTAACTTTTGGACGTCTAATGGTAAGTTCTGAGACAGAAATTCCATCAACTGTTATTGGGTTATTAAGTTTTACTGTTGTCATACTTTCTCCTAAAAAATAAAATTCTAAAATCTTTTTAAAACTAAACCTAAATACCTAAAACCGTTTGCAGCAAGGCCATTTGATCAACACCATTTATCTTTCTAATCATATTTTCAGCATCGATTTCTATTAATTCATTACCACCTATCGTAAGTTTATAGTAATGGGCAGCTACAGTGCATTTGAGAGTGGCTTTTTCAGCAGGTTTCCAGCTGCCAAAATCAAATTCTCTGAATATGCCCCTAAGGTTGATTATTACTCCTTCAATATCATTGCTACCACTTCCTTGCATCCCTCCACGGAGCGTTAAAGATACTGAGTTTCCATCTATCAAGCCAAAAAGTCTAAATAGTTCTGAATCATACTCAGCGAAAGTAAAGTCTGCTTCAAGTTTCTCCATTCCCATGTCAATGCTTACTGGAATATCCATACCACCAGCTCTATACTCTTCCGTTTTTATGGTAAGCTTTGGTAGAGTAATTTCCTCTATTTTTCCTGCATAGCCCCTTCCATCTACAAAGACATTAAAGTTTCTCAATATTTTTGGCAGCATTTTCTTTTTTTCATTTATAAAATTTCATTATTTACAAGACGAGAGCGAAATGTTATCTGCTCCGCTGGATATGGTGGTGTAAATTCAAAGTCAAAGAATACTTTTCCACTTGCAATATTTGCTGGAGTATTAAGTTCCGGAGTTGCATAGCACTTTCCACTTAAAATTGCTCCTTGTGCTTTTAAGTTTGCCAGATAGGAATTCACCCCCTCAATTACATCATCTATATAAGTTTTGGTAATATTGCGATCAACTGCCCATAAATGAGCTCGAAGTAAACTATCATTGATTAAATCTGCAGTCCTTCTCACTGATAAAAAAGCCCATTTTGAGTCATTTGAACATGTTCTATTTCCCCAAAGCCTGTAGCCATTTTGATGAATTATCGTTGTTACTTCATTTTCATTTAAATGGTTTGCTCTACAATTTGCATAACCTAAGCTAAAATCAATAGGCCTGCTTGTTCCAACAATACCATTTATCTCTTTATTTGAAGGTGAGTGCCAAAATCCTTGTTCGCTATCTACTTTTGCTATTAAACCAGCTACAAATGGGCTTGCTGGCAAGGTTCCTTCTTTTCCTTCAATAAACACCTTAACCCATGGGTCAACAACGTAAACTCTTGAGCTGCCTACACTTTTTCTCCATTTTATTGCTTCTTCATCATTGGTATTTGGACCATCTGCTACTATTATGCTTCTCAGCTTTTCTGCTACTCCTATCAAAGCTGCTACTACTGGGTTTTTAGGATTTTCAGATTCAGGCAATTGATGAGTAAATTGAGGTGCAATTAATATTCTTGGAGCAACATGAATTATACTTTCACTGCTGAGGAATGCCTCTATCCCTTGATACTCTCCAGTCTCTTTATCAACACCGCCAATTATACTCTTCAGCGTCTCTTCTTCTTTTAGTTTTGGATCGCTGTTTTCACTTTCTTTAACTCGAATAACCACTACTGTTGCACCAATTTGTGTAAAGATAGAGCTTACTGCTTGTGGAAGGGTACCTGTTTTACCAAGCTTCGCAGCCTCTTTTAAGCTTCCTGCAATTAACACTGGCTTATTCAGTGGAAATTTTTGCTCATCTGCTTCAGGTGCAGTACCAATTACACCTATCACTGATGATTTAGCTGTACGTACTGTCTTTGCTCCTGAGGTTACCTCAATAACATTTACGCCATGTAAAAATTCTTCAGCCATTTCTTTGTATTTTTTTCCTGAAATCATCTAGCAAAGTCTGTAGCTCTACTTCACTTCTAGCTTCTTCAATCTTTCTTTTGGCTAAATCTTCAAGCTCTTCACATTTAATTATTGCTTTTACTGCTTTTTTCACTTTTTCCTCAATTATTCTTGCCATTTCAATAACCGTAATACCACGGACTTTTGCTAAAGGTTCTATAATTTCTTTATCCTTTTTATTCATAGATTCTGGTGCTGCTAGAATGCTTTTTGCGGCTTCCGCTTGAATCTCATAAGATTTAGCTTTTTGGTGAGAATGACCTGCATATTGGTGAGTATGATTATCATAATAGAAACGCATACTATCAAATGCACAAAGCTTCGCATTATCCAGTAACTCCTTTTGTATATCTTCTTTAGTACGCTGAGCAATTTCTCCTCCCTCTGTTAAACAATAACTTTTTTGCCAATCAAAATCTTCTGGTGCTTCATACCAATTATTTCCAGTTGGCTTGCTTTCAAGTGTTGTTGTTTCTACTTGTTTATCATTTTCAAATCTAATGTAGATAGACATTGTTTGTTACCTCCAAATCTCATGCGTGTTAGATAATCCTGGACATTGCCAAGCCTTTAGTGTTCTCTCTACATCCACCTCAAGCCCTGTGGTTAGAAAATTGCTACGTATGTTATATATTCCCCACTGGATAAATTGACCATAGTTGTATACATAATTTGATGCAAGCATACCTTGACTGACTTGTGTTCTGGAACATAGGTAAGATGATGTGTAAAGTAATGTTGCAACTGTTTTTCCTGCTGGAATCTCCACATTACCAGATCCGGCTAACTTGCTATCAGAACTCGTGTATTGGTAAACATTTTTCCATATTATTCTTGAAATTCTTGATTTATTAGAATTGGTATTATCTGGTGTTCCCACAAATAGTCCTGCACCCCCATACTCCGTACTAGAGTATGATGATCCAACAAATTCTATTGTTTTATTTATGTTCACATTCGTTGTATTTTTTATAAATACTACTCCAAGTGCAGCATATGGGTAATAGTATATCTCATCATAACTACCCGAAAAACTTTTTGTGCATAACTCTCCGTAAATAAATGTTCCTTTACTTCCCTCTATAAAATAGAGTTGTCTTGGCCGATAAAAACTAACGTAATCTGTATTGTACGTATGGCTACCTGCTAGTAGTTGTAACATATAGTCAGTTTTTGTTATATCACTACTCCACTTTCCAAGCTCTGTCGTAAAAGTTCCGTGGCCAAAATAATTATTTTTTCTGCCAAGTACACCAAATAAGAAAGGTAATGACCCTGGTTCAACCATGTTGCGCTTTCTTATTTCATTTATAAGAGACGCTTTTAACTGTTCATCCCGAGTTTTTACCTCATTAGAGATGTTTTCAATTCGAGTTTCTATTTCTCCTATAATTGATGAGCCAGGTGGTACATTATTAACAGCACGAAAATCTTCTACTAAACCTTTAAGACCATCTTTATGACTATTACTAATGCTATTTATTGCTGTAATATTGGCATTCTTTCTCGTATCAAGTAGTGATATATGTGAATCTGATGATGCTTTTAAAGTATTTAAGGAATTATCCCTAAGCTTGTTGATTTCATTAACAGAATCTGTTTTTACTGCAGTTATTGCTGATATTGAGTTTGTTTTATTGCTGTTTATATCATTTAGGTGTTTTTTTGCACTATCAAGAAGTTCTTTTAGCTTACCATCAGTCATCTGTACAATTTCAGAAACTGCACTTTTGTCGACTATTGATTCCAATGCTTTAGCAAGATATGCTAATTGATCTGGTGTACTGTTTGCTGCTAAATCCTTAAGCCTCTTTTGTAGTGCATCAATTATTCCTTTTACTTCAGTCATCTGCACAACGTTGGAAATAGCTTTTTTATCTGCTATCAATTCCAGCGATTTTGCAAGATATGCCAGTTGATCAGGTGTGCTACTTGCTGCTAAATCCTTTATCCTTTGGTATATTGCTTCTTTCATTTCCAAAAATTTAAAAAAGTCTCAAAATTAAACCGCTCAAAATTACTCTTAAGTTGATTATGCTCATCTTCTCTTTCGGTAATATCTTCATCTATTTTTTCTATAGCTCTTCGAATACGTACCACATCTTGAACTGCAATATTTTCTGGATGAGGCAGTGGATATCCTCGTTTGGTTTGGTCAACAGTCATTATGTGACAATCACTCTGAGATTTTTTACCTTAGGGCGATAAACAACTGTTCCACTTAAAACTAATTTTACCCTAGTCTCATTGCCATTAAAATTTGATAGCACATGAGTTCTCTCTACCAAATTTTCTCCAATTGGTTTTCCTGATGTTAAATTTACTAATTGCCAATCCACGTTTTTTTGTACATATGCTTTAACATCTGCAGTGCCAGGTATTAGCGCATCATATGTTATGGTAATTTTAGTGTTAGCTCCTGCTGTAATACTTCTTGTAACATAATCTCCAGACTCTGAAAGATTACCTAGAACTAGCTGTAACCCTGGATATAGCACTGGACTTTTTTCTTTTGACCCTTTTAAATTTGCCTTTACTGTTAACTCTCCAGATAGTCTTTCACGCAGCGCGAGCGGCAAGTTATCAGATAGAAAATTTTCTTTTCCCTCTTCATCTGTTAAGATAAATTCCACATTGGTATCAAATGCTACTTTTTCGACGTTCGTCAAAACAATTAAATCTGATACATTATTTACAGTAACTTTGCCCAGATCAACAACATGAGAAACTTCACTAAATTTTGCAGCTAGTAGTCGAAACGTTAAATCTAAATTTTGATGTGGAGTCCAGGTGCTTGCATTGCTCGATGATAGTAATACTCCTACTTGATATGGCTGACTTGTTACCCAACGGCTATTTACTGCATCATATTTGCCAAGTTCTGCTATCTTTACTGCAGTACCAGGATCATCAGTAAGCAGTACTATTGCATACTCCTCTCCTGCATGGCAAAACACTGGTGACCAAGTTATACGTGTTGCTGTGCCATCTATCTTTATATCTTTTGGCTCAATATAACTTTCAGCAATGACAGTCTGCGAGGGCATTCCCACTGCTGTTTCTCTAATCTGCACAGCAACACGTTTTTTGCCGTTATTTACAAACCATAACTCTAGACCTCCTATGTGTCTGCTCTCATTTAAAGTAAATGTTTGCGCTAAAGGATCAACTCTTCTTGCTGCGATCACTCTTCTTCTTTCTTCTATAGTAATAGTTTTTTTACCAGTATAAGTTGCCTCTCCATAGCTTCCTTTATCCCCATAAAACTGTACTAATTTAGTACCTGCTGGAATGTTTGCTGGTACTTTCACCTTTCCCTTTAATTTTCCCTGGTTGTTAGCTGTTAACATCTTTTTTTACGCTGTGGGTTGAATAATTGTTCCGTCAAATTTTATCTCTTTAAGCTTCTCACTTGGCTCAAAACCTTCAATTTCAAAATTCTGTACTGCTTCTCTCATAAATTCAGCTTCATATGAAGTACTTGACAGCAGCTCTGTTGTTTCTCTAGTATTAAATTCTCTAGTTACTAGACTTTTCCAGTTTGTGGTAACTTCCGTCCAGTGATCTATGTTTTTGTTCATGGTAACTTTTGCCGGAACTGGATCAAAGGCTTGATAAGGATTGATTTTAGCCTCACTAGTCTGTAAAAGCTGCTCCAGTACCGGCTCAAGTTCATACGGTAAAAGATAAGGTTTTGTGCTCTTTTCAACATCAATAATTTCTACGTCTATCGGTAAAATTAGTTCCTTATTTACTATTGCTGCAGATTGCAAAATTCCTTGATCACGCATATCATCATCAAAGAATGAATCAACAAATACTCCTTTTTTGGTGGTAGGTTCTCTTGAATTTGCATCATTGCGTAGACGTTCCTGTGCAACCAGCGCATAAAGATCATTTATTCCTTTTTTCATTGCTTCAAGCTCATTCATCGGTACAGCATGAATAGCATTATTCACTATTTTTACCCCTTCTTTTTCTCCGTTTTTCCATGTCTGATGAATGTAGCAGAGCAAAAGTTGTCCGCTAGGTGCTTTAGGCATTGATGGTCGCCAAGGGTGAGCTATACCTTTTATTCTCCTTACTACTCCTTTGCTATCGATAGTAATTAAATCATAGCGGGGCATTTTCCAGGTGTAATCAATCAGAACCAAGCTATTATCAACTGCTCCTTTTACTTTGCATCCCTCTTCACTTATATCTTCAGGGCTTACATGAGTACGACAGCGGTAAGTTATTTGATAACTACTTCCAGGAGCTGCCTCTTTACCTGGTAATGACCAATCAACGTTTCCTGCATTTAACTTATAGTCTTATATGTTAAAAATAGGTTTTTATAAGTACTACAAAGTAGTAATGTAAAGACATACAGAGAAGAGGAACCGTGTCCAGTCTTGGTCATAAGGACCGTAGTATAGCAAGGTTTTCTTCTCTGGTTTATACTGAAGTTCCGAACAACTGATTGAGTTTTTAGACTCGTATATAAGGGTGGAAAATACAGTATATATTGTTTATCAACATTTACGGAGGAATTATGAATTCATCAAATATTATTGCTGGCATTGATGTTAGCAAAGCTAAACTTGATATTCATATCCATCCACTTGGATATCATAAAGTATTTGAAAATAACGTGCAAGCTATTGATCAAATACTCGACTTTTTACGTTTGCATAATGTAAGCAAAGTTGGTCTTGAAGCAACAGGTGGATATGAAAAATTATGTGCCTATACTTTACTAAGCAATGGTTTTGAGGTATATGTTATTCAACCTAGATGGGTTAGAGATTATGCAAAAAGCCTTGGCGTTGCTACTAAAACCGATAAAATAGACTGTAGTATCATCTCACGTTATATTAATAATACAGATATGCGTGTTACTCCTTTAAAAGTTAGTAATGTTGATTGTTTGAGGCAAAAGCTATCTCGTAGAAATCAACTTGTAGAAATAGCAAAAATACAAAAAACCCAAGCTTACCAGGTAACTGATATATCCATAATAAAACAAATGGAAGAGCTACTTGCCATTTTACAAAATCAAATCCAAGCCTTAGAAGATGAGATGATGGAGTTGATTGATCAAAGTCAAGAGCTTAAAAGAAAATACATATCAATAACTAGTATACCAGGTGCAAGTAAAATCACAGCTATTACTATGATTTGTTATCTACCAGAACTAGGGACGCTTCAAGAAAAGCAAATATCCAGCCTTGCCGGGGTTGCACCTTTTAATCGAGACAGTGGTTTTAGTAAAGGAAAAAGGTGTATTCAAGGCGGTAGGTCACAAATTAGAACAGTTTTGTATATGTGTATTCTTAGTGCGCGGGAATGGAATTCTTACATAAAAACTTTTTTTGATAGGTTGTATAATCAATATAAAAAACCATATAAAGTTGCTTCTACCGCTGCTATGAGAAAGTTACTTTTACTTGCTAACTCCTTGGTAAGAGACGGTAGAGTGTTCACTGAGGAATATAGCCCTAAGTCTACTTCTCTAGTAAGTTAGTGTAGCTGTGGATAAGTACGCCCACATAAACTATAAGTACTTATACACAGCTACATCAATTAAGAGTTATAGCTTATATTATGTAAAAATACATTGAAGAGCACATTATATTTAACGGGCTAAATTTCTTTGATATTTTTCATTTTTCTATTGACTTTTAACACAACTGCTATACTATTTTCATAAATAACATTGCCTTGTTTAATTTGAATAATCTCAAGTACCGCAGAGTCAGGTATTGGATCAACAGCTCCTGAATATGAACCATGAGTAATGGTAATGGTTTTTTGAACGGTTATATCTACTTTTTTGATTTCACTTATTGGAAAATCATTAACTTTAAGTTCCATTACTCTTTGGCTATTTGGCTGAAAAGTATGCGGTTCTGATTCAACTGATTTTATATCTGGATCTTCATCAAAAGAAATGCGAATACTGTGAGGTAACTCAATCTCATAACCATCAACATGAGCTTTACCCTCATTAATCACAAATATTTCTTTTTTACCTTTTTTTACCCCTTCTTCTCCCTTTTCTTCTTTGTGGAGGAACATCACTTCAAGGCCATTTACGACGTAGGAACCATTTGCTTCTTTATCATAACGAGCAAGAGCAGTAGTTACTATGTTTGCTTGTGGTGGAGGTGAATGTTCTATCAATACTCCATTTTCAATATTGTAAATTGGATAAAATTCGCCATTTGTAGAGTTAACAGTAACACTTTCTACTTGGTATCCCCAAATGATGGAAACTTTAAGCCTTGCTGCGCCTACTTCCTGATAATTTCTTGTACCAACTGCAGGATCACGAAGGTTTTCATCCTCAAGTTCTGTAATCGTAGATTCTAGATAATAAACACCTATTCGAACTATAGTATTAAGAGGAATAACAAACTCTTCTTTTTCGACTTTTCTAACCGCTCCACGAAGATAGATTTTTCCTGATTCAAGTGTAACTTTACCAGTTTCTCTATCTATAATACAATTGCTTCCTGTTATAACATCACCATCACGAAATATTGCATCACCTATGCCTTTAAGCTTAGAGAGAGCATACTCCTGAGTCTCGTTTAATTCTGCTGATTGTAGACCTCTTCCTGCCAGGAACAAACTTTTTTCGTATTCTTTGTCAGGATTAAAGCGGTTATAATAACTATTTAAGGTCATTTTGTTTCAAAAAGTTACAACAAATGAAAAAGTTTCCCGAGTTGCAGATGTTCTGATAAGTGGTACGGTATGTTCTAAAACTAACAAAATTCCAGTATTTTCCACGTCTTTTGGCTCGAAATATCTCTGTCCTTCAGGTAATCCTTCTTTTATTTTAGTACCAACCATAACCCCTAATTCCCGTATAACTTGATTTGCTGCGTCCGTGAAATCGAAAGTAAATTTAAGGTACAAGTTATTAGTTGGTACATTTAAGGGCCTAAACCTTCCAGAAGGAGTTATAAGTTCGCCATTTTCATCACCTGTGCAGAATAGCACTTCATCTGCAGTACGTCTGCCAAGTTCATTCAAGAGCTTTATAGAATTTATAGGTTCAGGTGGTGTGCTTTCAGTATACTGTACAGTAACTTTATCACTTACTGGAATAGAGCTATTTTCCGTACGTTTTATTAGACCAGTACTACTATCAACTGTATAGTCAACACTTGGCTGATAAGTTGTTTGTCCGATAAAAACTTTTACGTCTTTAATGGGATGTTGATCTAGGGCTATTTCATCCTCAACAAAAACTTTTTCGACTTGATGACTACTTTCCCAATTGGCATCACCACTGCCCCAAGCAAGATGTAGAGATTGCTTTTTTATGCTTGCTGCTATTGCTGCTCGACCCGATTGTGTGAGTATTGACATGTTTGCCCCTCTTATTATATATATACCGGATTTCTCACAGGTTTTTCCGGAAAAAATGAAATTTTTTTTTGAAGTGCATTTCTATGCTTAAATATTCTTTTATCTTAAGAAACCAGAACTACTTTTTTCTTTTGAGAATATCGAAACAATGCTTTTTGACATATTGAAAATCAAAGCTCACAAACAGTTTCAAAAGACTCTGCATTTTATCGCTTCTTCTTTCAGCTTTACGTTTTTTCCTGCTGCATCTTTCATAGCCCTCTCAATGGCAGCAATCCATATTCGTCGTACTTCAAAATGGCAACCAATCAACTTCAGATTGTTCTGGAGTAATAACCGTAGCAATCTTGTTCTTTTCTCCATACCGATCAGCTTCAATACCAACTTTTGCTGTAAACTCTAACCCGTTAAAATCAGCTATAGAGTTGATTTTTCTAGCAGTAACTGCTTTCTCTGAAGTGTCATGTGCATGAATATTTCGTGCTGACTCCAAAATGCTTCTAAGCATAGAACGACCAGATTCTCCCCAGATGTCTTCTTCACCTTCTGCTTTGCCACTTTTAATACCAATTACTTGAAAAATCTTGCGTTTTGCATATGGACCTTCAGTGACAGTAAATTCAGCGTTTAAATAGATGCTGCCAGTAGTGTAGCTTTTCGTGAACCAATTTTCATAACCTCCAGGCTTTATTGCCATTTTTACCTTGACCATTGTACCTTTCGGTATTAAATTACTTTGCGACTTTGCAGTATTAAAATCAGTTAAAAAATCTGATAACATATTGTCTCCTATAAATTAAGTGAAAAAAAGAATCAGTTACTCCATTGGTCTACAACCTTCCAGCGACCATTTATCTTATTGACAAGCTTGCTTGCCACACGTTCACCATTTCGCAGCTCAAACACTATTTGACGGGTAGTGCTTTCTTCATCATGAGCAAACATCACCATGCCAGTGCTATAAAATCCACGTAAAGATCCAGCACCGCTTAGGCCTTGAAATGGATCTTCTTCTAACATTTTTTTGGATAGTTTTTTTGTATGGTGAGTGAGTATTATGCCCGAATCTGGATTGATAACATTTCTCAGTCTTTCAAGCGTTTTTTGCAAAAAGAATAGCATAGCGCTGTTGTCATTTTCATTACCATATTCACTTGAGTTAAAAATGTTACGAAGAGGATCAATCGCAATAATATCAGGTTTGAAACGCTCTTTAACAACATTTTTAATTTCATCTATTTCTTCACTACTAAATGATAATTGCACTCTTGGCGTGATAATTAAGTTATTGGCAGCTACATTCAAAAGTTCGTTATCCAGTTGAAGTTGTTGCAAACGTTCTTTCATATATTCATACTCAATTTCAGTTTGCATGTAGAAGATTTTCAAAGGTCTATTTGGTGTCATACCGAGAAATGATCTACCAGCAGCCATGTAAACAAGCCAAGAGATCAAAAAGTCACTCTTGCCGATTTTAGGTGGGCCACCCAGCACCAATAGACCTCTTTTTGTTAAAATCCTTGGTGAAATTATATCTTCTGGTATTGGCGATTGATCACTTAAATATTCCTTTACGCTATAAAAAGGGATTTTTTGACCGATGTTGAAAAAGCTTTGTTCCATATTACTCCTTTTAAAATTAGGCAACAGAAGCCAAGGTTTTGGCTTTAATTTTCGCAAATAATCTACCAAGATGCGGTTCTTCAACCATATCAAGGCAGCCACTGCGATCTTTAGCTGGATATCCCCAAGTATTAATAGTCTGACAGACAAATGAGCGAACCTCTGTGCCATCATCTTTCTTGATTCCAACCATGCTAATTACTTCATCAACTATCCCTGGAATCTCACTGGCAGTTTTAGCTCCTTCACATTGAGGTAGCCAGGTTGGACGATTGCAGTCATCGAGATATTGACCTAATGTGCCAACTATGATGATGTCTTTATCTCTGATATGTTGAAACTGATTGAGCCAAGCCATCATCTCTTGTGCAAGCAACCCATAAGCAGCTCTTTTATCTTCTTTTCCCGATCTATCAGAAAAACACTCAGGTTGCATCCTTGCCCATAAAAGACATAAACGTGAAGCAACGGTTATACTATCCACAAAGATGCATCGGTATTTAGAAACTTCAGAAAGAAGATCTTTGTGCTTGCTACAGGCATGCTCATAGTGTTTTTGACTATACGCTTGATCAGATTTTAGTGCAGGGTTCGGACCACCTATGAGACATGCAATATCTCTTGCCTCATTCCAAGTACGAATACTTACAGAATCCCCTTGCCAATCTTGAACAGCAAGTAAACCTGCCTCAAAATCAAGACAAAGTGTTGTTGACTCATCAAGAGTTTTAAGTAGGCTAGTTTTACCGATTCCATAAGGTCCAAAGATTACTACCTTCACACCTGTGACCATTTTTGCTCTTTCTTTGCTGTTTATTATTTTCATATTTTCCCCCCTTATAGTTAGAAATCTCGTTTTAGGTATGTTTTAAGGTGGGAAAACTCTTTGCGTAATTTGTTAATTGTGTCGTAGAGAGTTGATTTTGGTATACCAGTCCTTCTGGAAATTTCACAAATGCTGTGATCTTCTGCCAATAGTTTACATATTTTTCTTAACTCTCGAGGTAACTTTGCAATTGCCTCATTTACATCAATCCGTACCGCGGAGCTATATTCAAGACTTTCATCACTCTCTTCGTGTAAAGTTTCATCAACAAAATTAATGGTACGTTTTTTACATAGTTCTTTTTCTTTTAAATTGAGGGCACGGCATTTAACGTACTGTTTTATAAAATGCCCTTCAAGTTCATTAAGGCCAGGCAAACAGTCAAGTAAAAGATCTTGCTCAACATCTTCAATGTCTTTATAAGCAAAAGCTTTACCTCTTTTCAGAAGTTTAGCATAGTGTCGTATGTGTTTAACAACTTTTGGGTTAATACCAGTATAGGAATTTTTAGAATGCATATTTTCTCCCTCTAATTAAGAAATGATTAAAGTGTTAATTGTGATAAACCCAAGTATTTGGATTTTCTACAGGAATTACGCTGCCATAGTGTGGTGACTTGTAGTGTGTGGGTAGTAATCTGTGATAGACTGTAACCTTTTTGTTCTTCTCTGGATCAAATATTTTTTGCCCAAATTCCATACCTTCAACGCAAAGTACTCCGTATTTGTTTCTTGCAGCGTTTTTGCCTTCTTTGTTGAATTTAACGTAGCCTTTGGTAGCAAGAACATCGAGACGATCACGAATAGAATGTGTACTGCCGAGACCTTCTTTATTTTCAAATGCCTGACAAAACTGATTAATTGTATAAGCATGACCCTTACGTCCTTCTGCACATATTAAGTCCAAGATGATGTCATATCTGCGAGAACGTTCGGCATCTAGTTTTTCACCATAGTCTTTATTTATTAACCTTTGTGACTCAGCGTCAACTTCGTACCAATGACCATTAATTTTATCAACAAATTTTGGCATAACAGAATTTCCATTACGTAACTCAAACATCAGTTGACGATAGCTGTTCTTCTCATCAGGCCTAAACATGATCATTCCAGTGGTATAGAATCCTCGTAAGCTGCTAGCGCCACTAAAACTTTGAAATGGATCTTCTTCTAATAGTTTCTTTTGCATTTTCTTTGTATGGTGCACAAGAATAACTCCAGCATCTGGATTGATTAGAGAACGCAGTTTTTCAACTCTCTCCTGGAGAAAGAAAATCATGGCATTATTATCATTTTCGTTACCGTATTCATCAGCATCAAAAACGTTACGCAATGGATCTACCGCTATGATATCAATGGTGTTTAGGTCAAAGTTTCTTTCTGCTTCAGTTACGATATCTTTAATGCCATTTTCATTTAAAAGCAGCTTAGTCTGTGGTGTAATAACTAAATTGTTTGCAGCAAGTTTAATAAGTTCTTCACTAAGTTTCATCTGTTGCAACCGTTCACGCATATAGTGGTAACCGATTTCAGTCTGAAGGTAGAAGATTCTTAAGGGCCTTTTTGGCACCATATCAAAAAATGGAGTTCCAGATGCCATATGAAAAAGCCAAGAAATAAGAAAGTCACTTTTTCCCACTTTAGGCGCGCCAGCAAAAACTAAAAGACCACTAGGAGTTAAAACTCTAGGAGCAATTATGTCTTCTGGCATTGGTGATTTGTCATTTAGGTACTGCAATACAGGAAATGAAGTAACGTTTTTTGTATATGGGAGAGAAACAGTTGAGGTTAAAAATCTTTTTACGTCTACTCCTTCTTTAATACAATCAGCAGCATCCCAAGCTTTTGGTTTATCTTGTGGAATTTTAAGAATAGAAAGCGATGCAACGCCTATATCTAAAAGCTTCTTTGCAACATTTTCAGCATATTTCTGACCTGAACTATCGTTGTCTGGCCATATGGTTATGTGTTTACCTTTGAGTGGAGCCCAATCTGTTTTATTTACAGGTGAATTTGCTCCAAACATCATTGTTGTGGCTGTTATGCCCTTACTGATTAAACTTTCAGCACATTTTTCACCTTCAACGAAAACAATTTTATCGGATTTAATTATACCTGGAACATTGTACAAAGGCCTTGGATCTGGAGCAGTACTACTTGAGTTTTTTACATCAAAACAGCTATATCGTTTTTTCCCTGAAGTGCTATCATAACGGTAAATTTTAGCTATTACTTGATTATTTTCATCATGATAGTCCCAACATGCTATTAAATGTTCTGAAAATTCTTCTTTATGGTTTGTTGAGTGACCAAGCCATTTTTCTATATCTTCTATGGTATCAAGAAACTTAGTCTGACTAGTAACATCCCACCAGAGATTAAGTATATCTCCGCCTTCACCAGTAGCAAAATCGTGCCATAATCCGGCTCTTTCTCCTCTTGTTTCTACTACTAAACTTTTCCCTTTATCTCCTCTAATATTACCAACATAGAACTTACCACCGTGGAAAGTACCATTTGGTAATAAGTAGGATAAAGATGATTCTATTCTTGAGAGTAGTTCTGCTTTTACTTCTGCTGCTCTTTCAAATAAAGCTTGCTTGTCATGCATATTGTTTTCTCCTGTTAAAATAAGCTATGTTTGTTGACAAAATGTCTCTGCTACATAGCTCATGATGATGTTTTTAAAGGCTGGTAATTTAAAATACAGTCATAAATGGGTAGAGAGATGTCTCTGTACCTTTTACTATAGTAATACCGGATTTCTCATAGGTTTTTCCGGAAGAGTGGAGAAATTTTTTTCAAGCGTAAGTTGACACTGTCCATATTTACCCCAAATATTTACAATTCAGAAGACCAGGTCTGCTAGGTCTTACTATAGTAAGTTCAACAAAATTACAAAAACTGTTCACTTTTTAGAAAATTTTGCACAACTCCGTTCTCTTATCTTTCATATTCCCCTGTAGTATATATACACGTTCAATTTCAAATTCGTCCGAAAAACTACAAAAATATATAGGCAACACTAAAAAAGTTCTCTTCTGTAGAGGTAAATGGTGGTATTGAAAATTTAACTCTGCTCTCAACTTACACTCCTCAAAAAAATTACAAAATTTAATTTCATTTTAACTTTAAACAAAAAGGCCGCCTATAAGTTGCATCTGCATTATGTTGCAAAATATACTATACTTTGCTTATGAGAATAACCAAATAAGCCATCCTTTTTTCTCCTCCATAACAGATATATACTAGAAATGCAGTCTGAAATATGATTTGCTCTAAAATTTTTTTCATTACGATTTTTCTATTAAACTTTAATAGAGCTTAACGTGTTTACAATATACTCAGGGGAGAGATTTTCCGTCTATAAGAAGTAGCCACAAAACGCTATATTGGTAAAGGTATTCATAATAATTACTTGTGAATTAAGTACTTTAGATTCGAGATTACATAGATTTTTGGCAGTTTAAGCCATTTTAGATTGGAAAATGAAATCTCCTAAAAGGAAAAACCCGGCTATATTAAAGGGTTAAGAGTAATTTAAGTTTGAAATTCAAAAAAACTTCTTAATTGCTTTAAAAGCTAGGATTATAGAGGGTTTTTGAGTGTAGCCCAGTTTCAGGTAAAACCTTATATATTATATATATAATAAATAATAATATATAATAATAGAACATATAGGATATGTACCTTTCATAATACCTACCTAAATATTATTAACGCGCTTAAGTGTTTAATTTATTACTTTTTTAATTTTTAAATAACAAGTTAAGCAAAAAAACATGAACTGTAATAAGTTTATTATAATATAAACCTTAAGAGAAGTTCCGCGGTAGCCGTCTGCTCAACTGAAATGGTTTTCAAAAAGGCTAATATACCGTCCATTTAAATTTTTAACCGAAATATAAAAGTCATTTAAAAAATAAACTCAAGTGGCAACTAACCGGTTTTTTAAAGCCGCCTATAACCTACTCTAACTACTTATGCATACAGGTGGACCAGCTGCATTTCATGATATTAGTAGACATAAACCGAGTTATTGTAAGATAATTAAAGGTATCACTAAACTTTAATAGCCTTTAAAAATAGCTAAAGGTAACATTTTTATGGTAAATGCCTAATCTACTACTGTGGCCTATTCTTCAAAGTAAGGTTTTAAGGAGTAAAAAGCCGTTCTGAGTTTTCCAGCAAAATTTCAAAATAAGGAAATAGAAATATAATACACTTAAACCATTGAAATTCTGCATTTTTATCCATTTAATACCTATAAGACGTTATTTTTCCATTTCCAAAAGACTTAATGAATCAGATCGCCCTAAATAAAAATACAACACAGAGACAAAAATATGAAAAACCTACTATTGCATTTTGGATAACCTGAAAAAGATAAATGCTTACAAAAGACAAGATGGCTAATAATAGCGTTTTAAAGAGATTCTACGACTTCAGGGTACAATTGTACAATCAGAACCTAAGTTACTCATGTAAGGTAGCTCAAAACCCGGTTAAGAGTCATTTTTAAATTATTTCTTACCTTAAACTTTTACTTGCTATAAAAAAGGCTTACTCTAGTCTATCACGTTTTTTATTTGTTGTAAAATATTTTTTCAAAAAAAGTGGACGATCTTTTAAATCGGTGCAATAAAAGCTGGTTATTTTAGATAATCTCTATAAATAAATTGTAGGTGAAGTTAAAGAAAAAAAGTTTTGCCATAAACATAAGCTATGGAGCTCGTAAACTGCTTAAAATGGAGATAAAGATCTAAATTTATTTATTTACGTCTCCAATTTCATCGCGTACAATGGAGACAAAGATTTATGTTTTCACTATTTATTGGCAGATAGGGCTTTCTAAAGGGTGGGTCACCCCCCTTGAAATTAAAACAAAAGGTGGTAGACAAGATGTCAAACACAGATAACTCAACTACAAGCTGGTCTTTGTTGTAGTTATTTTCTCACCTGCTTTAATTAATTCATCAAAATCAGATTCATACTCTATATAGCCTTTCTTATAATAGTCCGAATGCGATAAGATATGTGTTAGCAGGCCAAATGTTGTTTTTTTACATTTTTAAGATAAGAAGTGGATAGCTGAACTTGTTTTTTATACAGCATTTCTTATATTGATCAAATCTTTCAATTGATTATTGCTAAATTCTGTAATCCAACTTTCACCGCTACTTATAGTTAAGTTTGCTAACTCTTTCTTGCTTTGAATCATCTCATCAATACGCTCTTCAAAAGTACCTGTTGAAAGTAGCCTGTACACCATAACATTACGTTCTTGTCCAATACGGTACGCTCTATCTGTTGCTTGTGCTTCCACTGCTGGATTCCACCATAAATCGTAATGTATTACATGGTTTGCTGCTGTTAAATTAAGCCCTGTTCCACCAGCTTTTAAAGATACTATGAGAATATTTGATCGAAATGAGTTTTCAAAATCATTAACCATTTTGTCTCGTGCTTTACGGGATAAACTTCCATGCAAAAATGGCACTTTTGATTCAAACTTTTCTTCAAGTAGCCTAGCTATAATCTCACCCATTTCAGTGTATTGAGTAAATATCAATGATTTTTCTGCAAGCTCACTAATTCCTATCAATATCTCTTCTAGCATCTGCATCTTTCCTGACTGTTCAATACTTGCACGCTTTTTCTTGCCAAAATGCGATGGATGGTTACAAACTTGCTTTAAAGCATTGATAAGCTTAAGAATTAGACCCTTACGTTCAATTCCTTCACTCCTTTCTATCTTTTTCATAGTTGTGTTAACTACTTCTTGATAAAGTGCTGTTTGCTCTGGAGTTAGAGAACAATAACGATTATTTTCAATTTTATCTGGTAGATCCTCTATAATGCTTTTATCACTTTTTACCCTACGTAGCATAAAGGGATGAGTAACTTTCATGAACCTCTCTAGACAAACTTTATCTCTCGCTTTTTCAATTGGCGTTGCAAAACGAGTTTTAAATTCCTTAGGAGTACCAAGGTAATATTTATTAGTAAAATCAAAAATACTCCAATATTCTAGTAGCCTATTTTCAACAGGTGTACCACTCATAGCTATTTTATTTTTTGCTGCAATAGCTTTTATAGCTTTACTCTGTTCACTATGGGGATTCTTTATATTTTGGGCTTCATCAATCACGAGCAAAAACCATCCTACTCTGTTAAGCTCTTTTTTATCACGACGTGCAAGACCATAGGATGTGAGAGCTACATCATAATCATTTGCCAATTCTCGATTTTGTCCATGATAGATAAAAAGCTTTAATTCTGGTGCAAAACGTTCCATCTCTCGTTGCCAATTGCTTAATATGCTTGTTGGTGCTACTATCAAGACTTTATCTTCATCTAAAAATCCTGCATTCTTACAGTATAAAATGGCTGCAATAACTTGTAGTGTTTTACCAAGACCCATGTCATCAGCAATTATACTACCAAACCCCGTCTCTATGTTCTGCACAAGCCAACTAAATCCACGTTTTTGATATGGACGTAACTGTGCTGTTAGGTTACTTGGTACATCAACAGGTACATAAGTGTTAAGCTTTTCAAATAGGCTTTTAATCTGCTGATCAAGTCCTACCTTTGCTCCATCTAGTTCACCTCCTAAAGCAGCTTGCATCAGCTCTGCTTGACTCAAGCGTTCAGGTAACTTATCAAATTTTTTCAGTAGAGCTTCTACCTCCTTATCATCCAAAAGCACATATTGGTCTATAATCTTTATAAGTCCACGAGAATCTTTCAGTAGCTTTTTAAATTCTGTAATGCTTATCTCTTTATCACCTATCGCTATTTTCCAATCAAACTTCAATAATTTTTCAAGCGTTAAGAAACTTTTCCGATCTTCTTCAATTTTGCCTTTAGCAGATAAATTAAGACTCAACTTTGGCTTTAGGATTTTTTCCAGTGATTTCGGTAAGATAACTATAACGCCAATTGCTTTTAACACCGGCAAGATATTTAAAAACAATGGTGCAAAATCATCTAAGCTAAACAGTAATCTACTGCTGTCGTCAATCGATCTTTCTAGCTCAGGTATGTATTCGGACAGCATTCCCATATCAGATAAAATGCTCAGTTTTGTGCTGCAGTTAGACAATGCTTTTTTCAGCTTTATTATCGATTTTCCATCATCTAAAGATACCTGTATATCAAGCTCAAATCTTTCATAATAATCTTTTACCATTAAGTAAAGTTTGTATAGTTTATCTGTTAAATAAAGCCGTGATAACCAGAGATTAATTGATTGAGGTATTTCTTTACTGTGAGTACAGAAGGCTTGGCGCTAGGAATATTAGATCAAAAGGTTTATTTGAGGTCTACTATTTCTGAAGAAGACAAAAGCCATGTTAAAAAAAACGATAGTGTCCATATTGAAGATAAAGAGAGTATAAAATGGATAGAAACGTTAAAAGAAACAAACATTAGTCTAGATTCATCTCAGACTGAAGCTATAACTGTATGCGATAGGGAAGCAGATATTTATGATTTTTTTGAACTTGCACATAGTCTTAACTCAGCAGTTTTAGTAAGAGCTTGCCAAAATAGAGTAGTAAATAGAAAATATCGATGTCCTAGAAAAAACGAACAAAAGTTGTGGGAAGTTATTAAATCCTCCACTTGTGCAGGTATAATAAAAGTTGAAATTCCTGCAAAAGATAATAAGCCAAAAAGGACTGCATCTTTAGAGCCTGTCTTGAAAGGGCTTAAGTAGCTAATTTAGCAAGCATAATAGTAATCATATTAAAGGAGATATTAGTTTTTGAAGTAAGAGGAATAATCCTTGCTCATACGTCTAAAATTGGAAAGCCAAGCAAAGGTTCTCTCAACGCTTAGGAATAACCTGGAATCCTGTAACATCAACAGCTTTCTTGGTAATGGTTAATAAACATCCTGTTTTCAATAAACAGCGGTTTTGCTATGTATCCTTGATCAGCAAAAAACTTACGTAAAGTTGGAGCTTTGCATTTGGCTTGAACAAAAAGATTTGGGGCACCATCACGATCCTGAATGCTTGCACTGTGTACTTCAGCAGCAATTATAAGACCTACAGTATCCACAACAATGTGACGTTTTCTACCCTTTATCTTCTTGCCAGCATCATATCCTCTGGATCCCCTTTTTGAGTGGTTTTCACTGATTAATTATTCCTACCGAAGGTATTTCATTTTTGCCAACCATTTTTCTTACCTTTTTTACTAACATATCGTGTATTTCTTCCAATTTGCCACTATTACGCCACCTGAGAAAATAATCATACACCGTTTTCCATGGCGGAAAATCTTTTGGCAGCATTCTCCACTGGCAACCACCTCTCATTATATACCTTATTGCATTAATAATCGTTCTGATATTGTGCTTCCTTGGCCTCCCTATCTCTCCTTGTGCAACATGTGGCTCCAAAATTTCCCATTCCTTATCACTTAGATACAATTTCCCCTCCTATTTTTTACTTACACTATCATATTCTTTTCCTCATTCCTTTTCAAGACAGGTTCTTAGAGGTTAGGTTTGAAAAATTTATGATGAATCCATCTAAAAATAATATTAGGCATAGGACGGAGAAATTACCTGACCTACCATTTTATGCAGTTTATGTTGCTGAAAAAGATCCTTTCTCTGGAGCAGATCCACTAGAGTGGATGCTTTTAACAAACCTTCCAGTCAATACCTTTGACGAAGCTGTTGAAAAAGTTAGTTGGTATTGCCTTAGATGGAAGATAGAGATATTTCATAAAATCTTAAAATCTGGTCTAAAAGTTGAGGAATGTAGACTTGGAACAGCAGAAAGATTAGTGCGGTATTTAACAGTGATGAGTATTATTGCTTGGAGAATTTTATTTATTACATCAATTGCAAGCAACATTACCGTGTACTGCCTTGTTAGCTGAAGAAGAGTGGAAAGTTTTATACGTTAAAATACACAAAAAACCATTTCCAAATGTAACACCTACGATAAAAGAGGCTGTTTCATGGATTGCTCAATTAGGTGGTTACTTAGCAAGGAAAAATGATCCAGAACCAGGACCTTCTGCTCTTTGGAAAGGATGGAAACGTCTCTTTGATTTATCAGAAGGGTGGAGGCTCGCTCATCAACCTCATATTTGTGGGTAATAGTAAGATAGCAGCTTGTGGTTGGCTACCTACTTATATTTTAATGAATATAAGAGCTTTTATGTGGTTACCCCGTTCCATGGCTTCGTTTCACGTTAAACTTAGATTCCTACTATTTGCCGGAAGCTGGGAACATCAATAACTAAAGTCTTCAATCTTTAGTTCCCCTTTTGCTTCGTACCATTTTGGTCTATGCGTAGTTCAACCTCTTTTCGCATACTATGCTTTGACGACAATTCAAACATAGGTTCCTCTCGTAATCATATCTAACTCTGTTTGCAGGATGAGGTTTAGTGTTACCTGCTTTTATCTCATGCTTGCATCCCAAAGGTTGCCACCCTTTGAAATGTGAGACATACATTATCCCCGACGTCTAGGGAAGATGGAATTTAACCATCACAAAACCACGGCTTTCCGGGTCGCACTGAAGAAAAATTACCATCCTCTCAATCAGATTTAGCACATTATACATTAAAAGATCCGTATATTTTTGATTTTTTAAGTATAGGTAAGGATGCTCATGAAAGAGAAGTAGAAAAAGGACTCGTAGGACATATGGAAAAATTTCTGTTAGAACTCGGTGAAGGATTTGCTTTTGTTGGCAGACAATTTCATTTAGATGTTGGAGATGAAGACTTTTATATTGATTTATTATTCTACCATTTAAAATTACGTTGCTTTATAGTGATTGAGTTGAAAGATAATAAATTCAAACCAGAATACGCTGGAAAAATGAATTTTTATCTTTCTGCAGTGGATAATTTGCTAAAACACTCAACAGACCAGCCATCTATAGGATTAATTTTATGTAAATCAAAAAATAATGTACTGGCCGAATATACACTGCGAGACATGACAAAGCCAATAGGTCTTGCAGAATACCGAATAACTGAAAATCTACCAGAGAACATAAAAACAGCTCTACCGACGATAGAAGAATTAGAAGCTGAATTATCCAAAATTTCAGATAAGGAAAAGTAATGTTACTAAAATCATTCAAACAATTATTTAGCAAACCAAAAACCAAAAGCTCAGCATGGAGGCTCAGGAAGAAGAGTGGCAGCCAATAACTTACTCTCTCATAGCCTTGAAACTTTGGAAGCAAACAGTAACAGAGTAAGCGATTTTTATGGATTACAAGCTCTAGGTGTACTATCCTATAATATCATACGGTCAATATACTCTAAATGAGATGGAAAGATGAAGGCATCATTATAGCTGCTAAAAAATACGGCGATAAAAACTTAATTCTTTCTCTGTTTACAAAAAATCATGGAAAGCGCAGGGGATTAACTAAGCTAACAAACAATAGCAATTATAAGTTTCAAATAAGTAATCTATTACATGCAGAATGGAGTGCTAAGTTACCTGAAAATCTAGGTTTTTTAAAGTGCGAATTAATCGAATCTCCATTCCATCATTTCTTTCAAGATAGGTTAAAAAGCATTACTATTGTCTCTTTCTCCTCTATTTTAGAAAAAGTGCTTCCAGAAAGTGAACCCTGTGCCGTGCTGTATGACAATTTTCGATATTTCATCGATGTAATTAAACACAACAATCAGTCTTGGCAAAGCCATTATCTTAACTTAGAGCTTCTGCTTCTTACGCAATTGGGATTCAAGTTAGACTTATCCAAATGCGCTATAACAGGTGTTAAGGAAAATTTACAATTTATTTCTCCAAAAACTGGTAGAGCAGTGTCAAAAAAAGCAGGAGATTATTATGCAGATAAACTCCTACCTTTTCCACAAATGTTGTATGATGTATACAATAATAACCTACAAAGCAGCTACTCATTCCAAGAATTTCAGTTAGGACTGAAAGTCACAGGATATTTTTTAAATAAGTATCTATTTTTGCAGTTAAACATGAAATTTCCGGAGCTGAGAAACCTCATGTTGTCGCTTTAACCTTAGTTATCATTTTTTTGAAATCATTTCAGAAATCTATAGCTAACCCAAGCAACACGTCATACCGCGATTCATTCGCGGTATCTCAGCATAGATTCCGCTAACGAGTAGTGGAATGACGGTTGTCGGTAAACTTAAGCCACTTTAGCCATAGCCAGTAACCACTCTATTTCTACCACTGTTTTTTGCCTTATATAAATATCTGTCAGCGCGTACTATAAATTTTTTAATATCATCAAAGTCAGATCCTTGCATTTCTGCAATTCCAATGCTCACAGTTATGTTATGGGTTGTATTTTTGTCCGCAAGTATAAAAGGTTCTTTAGCAATAATTTTTCGTATTCTCTCCGCAATAGTATACGCATCTGATGTATCGGTATCTGGCATTACAACAACAAATTCCTCACCACCAAATCTAGCTAACAAATCTGTCACTCTAATATTTTCAGAAATTCTTCTCTGTATTTGCTTTAAAAGTTCATCTCCAGCACTATGCCCAAAACTGTCATTCACTACCTTAAAATAGTCTATATCAAGTATCATAAGAGACAACCTTCTATCCTTTTCCACAGAGTCCTTAACAATGTTTCTTAAGTGTGCATCAAAATATCTTCTATTATAACAGTTAGTTAATGGGTCCTTTATAGACATTTCCGCATTATTAAATAAATTCATTCTCAAGGCATCTTGATATCTTTTGCGTTTTACTTGCGAATTAACCCTTGCTATTAACTCACCCTCATCCAAAGGTACTGTTAAATAATCATTAGCACCTACATCAAGTGCTTTTACTAAATTGTTTTTATCATAATCCTCAGAAAGAATTAGAATTGGTGTATAACGTGTTTCTACTTTACTACGAAACTCAGAACACAAACGCAGGCCGTCAGTTTTTGAAAACTGCATATCAGAAATGATCAGGTCGTAATTATTCTTAATACCAACCTTTAATGCTTCCACTGGATCACTCAATATTTTAATTGACCTAAAGCGGTGCTTTAGTACATTATATATCTGCTCTGCTTGAAAGACATCTTCATCTACAACAAGTATGTTAGCATCAAAAATCTGATTAGAATAATCCATAATACTGTTTCCTGCTACTCCGCCAATCTCAGCGTTGGTTTCTCCTCTTAAACGCAATTCATCTATAATCATTTTTAAGCGCGTGAGAGACTTAATTCGTGCAGATAAAGCAGTTTCGTTTATTGGTTTAGTCAGAAAATCATCCGCGCCAGCATTAATACCTTGCACTCTATCATGAGTGTCATGCAGCGCAGTTACCATAATTATTGGAATATGGGTTGTCAAGGGATCACTCTTTAGCTCCTTACAAACTTGAAAGCCATTCATCTTTGGCATCATGATATCAAGTAATATAATATC
Source organism: Wolbachia endosymbiont (group A) of Pogonocherus hispidulus (assembly GCF_964028195.1). Lineage (NCBI taxonomy): Bacteria > Pseudomonadati > Pseudomonadota > Alphaproteobacteria > Rickettsiales > Anaplasmataceae > Wolbachia > Wolbachia endosymbiont (group A) of Pogonocherus hispidulus. The sequence goes on along the minus strand of NZ_OZ034750.1, from coordinate 233,257 downwards.
GGGCTGCTGCTTTGCTACTAAATCTATAGCTTCTTCACCATCATGAGCTACGATAACCGTATAGTACTCTGCTTTTAGTCGAGCTTCTAAAAGCTTGACGTTAGATAGTACATCATCTACTACCAGAATCTTCGCTGTCATTATCTTTAGATGTATTATCTATATCGTAAGTAGGATAAAGCTTGCCATTTTTACCAACTATATAATTTACTTTCTCAGTATTACACTCTTTATATAAGTCTTCAACTCCTGCGTCTTTCAATAACCTCCTAGCTTTTGATTTTATAATCATAAGATACCTATATGTATTCCTAATAAGATCAATAAATACAGGCACCTTATTTCTATCAAGAACAATTATGCTCACTAAAGCAACGACCAAAATTTCTGAAAGACATACTGTAATTGCAATTGAATGATGGAGAGACATACTCCATTATTTTAGCGCGAAGTAACAAATTCAATAGAATGAGTTCTTCAAAAATAATTTAAACTTTTACGGTAGGAGTAGTCTCATGAAATATTATAGTGGATTAGATGTCTCACTCAAAGAAACTTTTATTAGTATCGTTGATGAGAAAGGTAAGATTGTTAAAGAGGAAGTTGTTGCAAGCGAAAGCAAGGCAATAGCAGAGTATTTGCTTAGTCAATGCAAAAAATATGAAGCCATAGGAATAGAAAGTGGACAGTTATCAATACCAATGTGCAAAGAGTTAAGGAATCTTGGATTGCCAGTAATTTGTGTAGATGCGAGACATATGGCAGCAGCATTATCTGCAAGGATCAATAAGAATGATAAAAATGATGCAAGAGGTATAGCACAAATGATGAGAGTTGGGCTATTTAAGGAGGTATTAGTAAAATCAGACGAAGCTTGTCAGGTTAAAATAATGCTTGGAAGCAGAAGACAATTAATACGTAGCAGAGAGCAAATTGCGGGGACAATAAGAGGATTACTGAAAATATACGGAATAAAAGTTAATCAACGTCTTAGTTCTGCAAACTTTGCTTTCAAAATGCAAGAAACAATTAACAATCTAGATGAAATTAGCAAAAACTCAATTGAATCATTAGTACATAGTTTAGAAACAATAGAAGAATCGATAAGAAAACTTGATAAAATGCTCTCAAAGCAAGGTAAAAAAGATGAGGATTGTAAATTATTAACTACTGTTCCAGGAGTTGGTATTATAGTAGCAATGACATATAAAGCTGCAATAGATAATCCATATAGGTTTGAAACATCCTATACGGTTGGAGCCTATATGGGATTAAGCCCAAGACAGTACGCTTCTGGTGAGATTGATCGACACGGAAGTATATCAAAAATGGGGCCAGTGGAATGTAGGAATATGTTGTATGAAGCTGCACAAGTCTTACTGGTAAAATGTAAAAGGACATTTAAATTAAGAAGCTGGGGATTAAAGCTTGCAAAAAAGAAGGGTATGAAGAAAGCAATTATTGCTGTAGCAAGAAAATTATCTGTAATTATGCATAGGATGTTGGTTAACAAAACAGAATTTTGTTATCAATAAACACTAAAGGAGTATAAACAATAATTTTACTGAAAGTAAAGATAGTAATGCCGATGGAAGGGATAAGCAAGAATTTAGGTTGAAGCATAGACTTCGTGAAAGACATGTTGCCGTCCACTTCCGCCTAACAAGTATAGTGCGGCTTGGCAAATTAAAATTTTGGCCATGTTAGACCGCGGAGAGAACCATGGAAGCATACTACTTTAACTTATGTAAAATCATTAGGGTGATGGGGAAAATATGACACTTTAATTTTTATAAACCTAATGAATATGTGAATAAGCACTTTAAGTGTGTGTAGCGTACTTATTCACATATTCATTGGCTGCATAATTTAAAAGAGATTAATTAGAAATTTAGTGCTGGTGTTTTTATTGCCAATAAAACCCCTTTTGATTGAATAAGATAATACAATAGTAAATAAAAGGTTGCATTAGAGCTGAATTTTATATCAAAAAATATTTTTCATGATACAAAAAATTATTATTGACTTTCATGCAATTAGAGAACCTTGCACTCTATCATGAGTGTCATGCAGCGCAGTTACCATAATTATTGGAATATGGGTTGTCAAGGGATCACTCTTTAGCTCCTTACAAACTTGAAAGCCATTCATCTTTGGCATCATGATATCAAGTAATATAATATCGGGCTGCTGCTTTGCTACTAAATCTATAGCTTCTTCACCATCATGAGCTACGATAACCGTATAGTACTCTGCTTTTAGTCGAGCTTCTAAAAGCTTGACGTTAGATAGTACATCATCTACTACCAGAATCTTCGCTGTCATTATCTTTAGATGTATTATCTATATCGTAAGTAGGATAAAGCTTGCCATTTTTACCAACTATATAATTTACTTTCTCAGTATTACACTCTTTATATAAGTCTTCAACTCCTGCGTCTTTCAATAACCTCCTAGCTTTTGATTTTATAATCATAAGATACCTATATGTATTCCTAATAAGATCAATAAATACAGGCACCTTATTTCTATCAAGAACAATTATGCTCACTAAAGCAACGACCAAAATTTCTGAAAGACCTATATTGAACATTTTTCCTATGAAGCAAGTACTTTAATCCTCCTAATTATAAATATTAGTTTGCTTAAATCAAGTTTAGAAGCAACCATCTCATCTAAAAAACTATTATAACGTTCTATGTAGTCCTTATCATTATAAGCCCAGGTTTGAACCTTATCTTCGGGGTTATCAGTAGCTTTTATGACTTTAACAGCTAGCTTATAATGATAATTGCTTAAATCGTCCAATAAATCATTAACTAAGCTGCGATCCCAATAAGAAGAGCGGCTTTTCATCTTGATGGCAATTGTTCTAATCAGGTCGAATCTTAGCAGAGATTTTAACTCAAAGTATATTTTACCAGCGTTAAGAATGGGCAAAGATGTTTGCTCAGCAATGGATATAACGTCCAGTGCATAAGCAAGAACGCATAGGTCAGCAACTTTTTTTGCTGGATCTTTATTTATATTAAGTTCTACTAAAGAAGTTAATCCATGATTATAGACCTTTAATAGGTGTTCATCTAAAACATCAGTTAAGTTCTGGCCTAAAGTTTCAATTGCATCTTTAAATTTTGTAACATCATCCAATTCTACAAAGCTAAGCTTGCCAAGATTTTTTACTAACCAAAACGATACTCTGCCAATAAATTTCTGCACATTTCTCACTATTTGTAAGTATGAGTTAATATCAATTTTTCCATCCAATTCATCAATTTTCTGCCACAGGTTATTTAAATCATATAGGTGGTTAACAACGATATATATGTTAACTGCTTCGTGTACCTTAATTCCAGTGTTCTCAGCCAAATTATTGATGAATATACAGCCCATTCTATTCACTACATCATTTGCAATGCAAGTAGAGATAATTTCTCTACGAAGTTGGTGTTTTAATATGAAATCCTTAAACTCTATTACCATCTTTTTAGGAAAATAACCTAGCAAGTAGTCATTAGATATAAGATCTTTTTCAGGCAGATCGGAATGTATAATTTCATTTTTTATTGCCGTTCTAGCATAAGACATTAGAATAGAAAGCTGAGGAGAACTGAAACCTTCTGCACCAGTTAACATCCTTGCTATCTCTTCTTCAGCTGGAAGAAATTCTACGCTTCGGTTTAACAGCCCAGATTTTTCTAAACTGAGCAGTAACCTGTGGTGCTGTTCCAATCTCTCTTTAGCTTGCAAACACTCAAGAAGTAATGCTTTTGTTTCAATTCTGTTGTGGTTCTCAAGCACTTTGGATGCAACTTCATCCACCATACTTGCCAGTATTTCATTCCTTTTTTCTAAAGAAACATTTCCTGCTTTTATAGCTGAAACAAATGCAATCTTGATGTTGACTTCAAGGTCCGAACATATCACTCCGGCTGAATTATCAACAAAATCTGCATTGATATATCCACCTCTCTCAGCATATTCTATTCTTCCAAGCTGTGTACAACCAAGGTTCCCACCCTCTATAAACATAGAAGCTCTAATATCTTTACCATTCACTCTTAACTCATCGTTTGCTTTGTCACCGACCATGCTATGATTTTCACTCTTTGCCTTAACAAACGTGCCAATTCCTCCATTCCATATGAAGTCCACTTCTGCTTTGAGTAGATATCTAATCAAATCACTTGGAGGTAGCATATCTTCTGTTATATCAAAGCATTTTTTTATTTCTTGAGAAATGTTTACTTGCTTGCTGCTACGCTCAAATACTCCCCCACCTTGAGAAATCAAATCTTTGTTATAATCCATCCAAGTTGAAAATGGTAACTCAAAGAGACGTTTACGCTCTGTGAAACTCTTTTCTGCATCAGGGTTTGGGTCAACAAAAATATGCATATGGTTAAATGCGCCGATTAAATGTATATTTTTTGAAAGCAGCATACCATTTCCAAATAAGTCGCCAGCCATATCCCCAATTCCAATAACAGTTGCATTTTGGTAAATATCCTTATTCATTTTCCAAAAATGCCTCTGTGCTGCAATCCATGCACCTCTGGCTGTAATACCCATTTTTTTGTGATCATAACCTGCTGATCCACCAGATGCAAATGCATCGCCAAGCCAAAAATTGTATTCAGAGGCTATCTGGTTGGCATAATCAGAAAATGAAGCAGTGCCTTTATCCGCTGCAACTACCAAGTATGGATCATCCTCATCATACCTAATGACATTTTTTGGCGGAATTATTTCACCATCAACCACGTTATCAGTAATATCAAGCATTCCTCTGATAAAACTCTTATAGCATTCAACACCTTTCTCTCTTAAAATATCTTTGTCTTTATAAACTTGCTTAATTACAAACCCACCCTTTGCGCCAACAGGTACAATAACCGCATTTTTTGTCATCTGAGCTTTCATAAGCCCCAAAACTTCAGTGCGAAAATCTTCCGTCCTATCCGACCACCTTAAGCCACCACGGGCTAATTTCCCTCCTCTTAGATGTATTCCCTCAAAAAGGTTTGAATAAATATATAATTCACGATACGGGCGAGGATCAGGCAAACCATTTATTTTACTTGAGTCAAATTTTGTAGATAAATATGGTTTATTATCTTGATAATAACTGGTCCTTAAAATAGCCATTATCAAGTTAAATATCGAGCGCAAAACGTAATCATGTGAAACATTGCTGATCTCTTTTAAAAGTTCCTCAATTTTTTCTCTGAAAATGTCCGTGGTTTCTGCTCTATCAATGTCTATGTTAGGATCAAATCTTGCATGAAATAGTTGTATCAAATACTTTACTATTTTGGGATACTCTGAGACTACCTTTTGGATATATTCTGGATTGTAGTTAAATGACATCTGCTTTAGGTAAGCACTTAACGCTCTAACCAGAAGCACTTCTTTCCACTCCAGTCCAGCAATAATGACCAAACTATTGAAATAATCATTTTTAATTTCCTTTCTAAACACTTTCGCAAGTGTTATTTCAAATTGCTCTTTTAGAGTAATGTTGTCTATTAATTCGTCGACTCTTGACAACACAAAATGGTGTATCCATATTCCGCCGTTAATTTCTATGTAATAGCCATTATGAGATAGAATCTTAGCTCCCAAATTCTTAGTAATTCTTAATATCTTCGATAATTCAAGACCTCCATTGCTCGAAGTGTAAACCTTTAATTGATAATTAAGATTGTCACGAGTAAGTCTTAAATCGACCTCGCTAACTCCTTTTTTCCTCACTATCTCCAATTTTTTCATATCGTAATATGCGTCATTAGGTTCGAAACTCTCTTGATAGCTTATTGGAAATGCCTTGCAATAACGGATGAATATATCCTCAACAGTGCTGAAAGTATTATATAAATTGTCTATAAAACGATCTTCCCATTTTTCCGTAATGTTCCTTAATTTGTTTTCAATACGCAAAACTTCATCATCAGGAACACTAGCATTTTTGGTCTTTAGCACTACATGCAATTTCATCAAATCATATTCATTGATAATGTGATTGTTATAAATATCTGAACTTTCTGCACTTGTCTCATCCTTCAATATGTCACGTATCTTGAACATTAGCCTAGCGCTAGCATAACGCATTGGTATCAGCACTATGCAACTAATAAAATCCCCTACTCTTCTTAAAAATAATCTGACCCTTGGCCTAATCGCAAGAGACATGATCGAAATGCAAATTTTAAATAATTCGTCTTCATTTGATTGGAATAATTCATCACAAGAGAATGCTTGTAAAATAGAAATTAAAGCTTTGTTATTGTGGCCCCCGGTTACAAACCCTGCACTTTTTTCTATAACTTTAACTTTATCTCTTATTATTGGAATAGTTCGAATATCTTGGACCTCCGCTACAGAAGTAAATAGCCCGAAAAAACGCCGTTCCTTTACTACATTACCCTGGTCATCAAATTCTTTTACTCCTATACAATTCATGTATGTACGCCGATGGACTATTGAGATTAGATCTGATCTCAATATGTATAAGGAATCAAGGTTTGCAGAAGGAATCAACGTACTTTGACCTACTCTTATCAGGCCAAGGTCCTTTTTGCTATCACAGACGAGTTTTTCATCTTTACCAGCAATATATTCTTGATAACCTAGAAATACAAAATTATTGTTTTTTAGCCAATCTAAGAAATCCTTTCCTGGTGTCACTCCAGCATTCGACGCTGGCTGCTCGATGGCAAAAAGAAGACTTTTTGCTTTATCAAGTTTCTTGAGCATTAAGTGCCAATCTTTCACAACGCAATTAACTGCTTTCAGCGTTTTTTGTAGAGATTCTTTTAATGTATCAACAAAACTGTCACTTATACCTTTGATAATTACATATATAACTGACTCTTTGACTCCATTGCTTTCTTCCAAAGAGCAAATCTCGTCTATTAGGCCATCTTTTCTTTTAATGTTAATTATGCTGTTACTGTAATAGCATATGGTTAAATTGTGCGATTTAATAGTTGCAATAACAGAATCAACCAAAAATGGCATATCATCGTTTGTTATCTTAATCGTGGTAAAATCGCCTTCTATTCCTGGTATATCATCTATATTACTTACTACTAACTTACTTTCATCTTTCTCTTTTTGAGAAATAAAATTGTAAGCATCGTTTACAATATATAGCAAAAACTTATCATTGGCTTTTAGGTCGCTTTTATAAACAAAACTATAAAAATACTTAATGAATTTTTTAATTTTTTCTTTATCTTGCTGATTTTCTTGATCAGCTAACTTAAATAAAGACTCAGTGTCAACATTATGATCTATACACATTTTTTTTAACAAAAATACACAGTGAACTTAAACCTTTTTAACTAAGATTTCATTATCAAGAGCGTACACTATTAGCTCATCATTTTCTACTACTTCCCCTGATAAAACTAATTTAGCTAAATTATTTTGAATACACTCTTGTATAACCCTTTTTAAGGGCCTTGCTCCATATTCAGGGTCATAGCCAGTTTGTGCTATTAGTTCTTTAGCTTCCTGTGACAAACTTATACTCAGTTTACGCTTAGCAAGTGTTTTTTGTAAATAAGAAAATTGAACATCTATAATTTTATAGATGTCATCTCTGGTTAAACTGTGGAATATAATAATTTCATCCAGCCTGTTTAAAAATTCTGGACGAAATGTTGATTTAACTATTTGCATCACTTCATTTGATCTCTCTGGTGTCATTCCAGTGCGTGACGCTGGAATCCACTTTTTTTCCTGGATCCCAGTGTCAAGCACTGGGATGACAGAGGGCTTTTCAAGAGAGCTATTTTCTTTTGCTCCTTTAAGCATTATCTCAGCGCCAAGGTTAGAAGTTAAAATCAGTATGGTATTGCGAAAATCAACTAATTTGCCATGACTATCAGTGAGTCTACCCTCATCCAAGATTTGCAGCAATAGATTAAATATATCTGGATTTGCCTTCTCTATTTCATCAAACAGAATAACCTGATATGGCCTTCTTCTTACTGCTTCGGTTAATCTGCCACCTTGCTCATAGCCAACATACCCTGGAGGCGCGCCAATTAGCTTTGAAACAGAATGTTTTTCCATATATTCTGACATATCAAAACGCAAAAGCGCTGATTGATCGTCAAACAGAAATTCAGCAAGGGCTTTTGCTAGTTCTGTTTTTCCAACCCCGGTTGGGCCTAAGAATAAAAATGAACCGAAAGGTCGATTAGTATCTTGCACACCAGAGCGAGAGCGCCTAACTGCATTACTTATTGCTTCTATCGCGCCTTTTTGCCCTATTACTCTTCTTCCTATTTCATTCTCCATGTTAAGAAGTTTTTCCTTTTCGCTGTGCATCATGTTATCAACTGGAATTCCTGTCCACTTTGAAACAATGTTTGCGATATCATCTCCAGTCACTTCTTTCTTTAAGAAACTATCAGTAACCTTTTCCTGATTTTTTAATTCATTCTCAAGCTGAGGAATCACACCATACATCAGCTCTCCTGCTTTTCCTAAATTTCCACTCCGCTGAGCCAATTCCAGCTCTTTTCTGGCGTTATCTAATTTTTCAACTGTTTCTTGTATTCTAGCTATTTTATTCTTTTCCATCTGCCATTTGCTGTTCAAGTCAGCAAATTTACTGTTTAGATTTTCGATCTCTTCATTTATCTTTTTTAAACGCTGTTTAGAATTTTCATCACTTTCTTTTTTTAGAGCTTCTGCTTCAATCTTTAGCTGTATAACCTTTCTCTCAAGTTCATCAATAACTTCAGGCTTGCTATCCATTTCAATTCTCACCCTACTTGCTGCTTCATCAATCAAATCAATTGCTTTATCAGGTAAAAACCTGTCTGTTATATATCTATTGGACAACGTTGCAGCAGCAATTATTGCACCGTCTGTAATTCTTATACCATGATGCACTTCATATCTTTCCTTCAAACCCCTGAGTATTGAAATGGTATCAGTTTCAGTTGGTTGAGAGATAAACACAGGCTGGAAACGCCGTGCAAGTGCAGGATCTTTTTCTATATGTTCACGATATTCATCTAAAGTTGTGGCTCCTATACAGCGAATTTCTCCACGCGCAAGAGCAGGCTTCAGCAGATTCGAGGCATCCATTGCACCACTTGTTGCTCCTGCTCCAACTAAAGTATGAAGCTCATCTATAAACAAGATAACTTTTCCCTCCGCTCTCGAAAGCTCATTAATCACTGCTTTTAGCCTTTCTTCAAACTCCCCTCTAAATTTTGTTCCAGCAATTAATGCGCCAAGATCGAGGGCTAAAACTTTTGCATTACGCAAACCAAGTGGCACATCGTTTGCAACAATTCTGTTTGCAAGCCCCTCAACTATTGCAGTTTTTCCAACACCAGGTTCACCGATCAGCACTGGATTATTTTTTGTCCGCCTCAGTGATACCTGCATAGTTCTTCTGATCTCTTCATCACGACCAATTACAGGATCAAGCTTGCCTTGCATAGCAAGCTCTGTAATATCTTTTGTATATTTCTTTGCCGCGTTTAATTTTTCCTCACTATTTGGCGAGTCCGCACTGTTGCCTTTTCTCATTTCTGCAATAACTGAGTTCAGTTTTTGTGAAGTCACACCATTCTCTGCCAGAACTTTGCCTACAGTATCATCTTTTTGTGCAGTGAGGCCCTGCAGTAAACGCTCAACGGCAACAAACGAATCTTTATTCCTCCGAGCAATACCAATTGAATCTTCAAAAACTTTTGCTATTTCTCTTGAAAGTTGAAGGCCACCACTTCCTGGCCCTTCAATTACTGGCAACTTTTTTATTGCGCTATCCACAGCATCAGAAATACTTTGCACATTTCCACCACAAGCGTTTATCAAATCCTGAACTAAACCTAATTCATCCTCAAGCATTACTTTTAGTAAATGCTCAGGCATAAAAATCTGATGCCCAGCTCCCAACGCTTTCATCTGAGCACTTTGAATTAGACTTTTTGCTTTTTCGGTAAATTTATTTAAGTCCATAACACCAGTTAAATCCGTATTTGCTGATGTATATAACAACTGATTTCATAAATTTAAACCTAAAGTTGTTTATTGTTAGGTATGGTCTGCAAAAATTTAAAACTTTCTTAAGAACCTGTTTAAAATCTTCGTAATAGGAGAGAAATGAAGGAAAGGACAATCATTTGCAAGCTGGTATTGAGTTTACGTTCGCAATTTTTCCACAACCGCCTACACTTTTCCAACCAAGCAAAAGAGCGCTCAACGACCCATCTCTTTGGCAATACAACAAAGGTATATAATTCACTTCGTTTTATTACTTCAACGGTTGCACCAATAGTCGTTTTTATTTGAGTTGCAAAATTTTCTCCTGTGTAGCCAGCATCAACCAATATGTTTTTAACTTCAGAGAGGTTTTCTTTAGCATTTTCGATCATTCTCACAGCGCTACTACGATCAATTGCTTCTGCAGTTGTTACATAAATTGCATGTTTGTGTATCTACTGCAATATGGCCCTGAAATCTTTTTGCCTGCATCATAGCCCTTTTCCTCAGCAGTATCTGCGTTTTTAACGCTTTGAGCATCAATTATACAGAAACTGGTTTTCTCTTTCCGACCATTGCTCTCTCCAACTAATTTTTTTTAAGACTAATTCCAACAAGCTTGCCTCTTCTCCATTCTTTTTATTCCACATTTGAAAATAGTAATATACGCTCTCCCACCTTGGAAAATCTTTTGGCAATATCCTCCACTGGCAACCACTTTTTAGGACGTATAACACTGTACGAAATACATCATACAAATCAAGTTTTCTTAGTCTCGTTTTCTTCCTGCTACTCTCTAGTATCGGTCTGATTTTTTCAAATTGCTCTCGACTTATATCGCTTGGATAACTTTTTTGCATATATACACCTCATTCTTAATCTACCACTATTTTACCTCTTCTCTCCGAGATTTTAAACAGGTTCTTAGCATAGATCCCGCTAACACGTAGCGGAATGACGAGGTTATCGTCATTCCGCTGCGAACCGTCACACTGCCGCGGTATCTCATCCGCTAACAAGCAGCGGGATGACAGCAACCCTACGTCATATCAACTATGTTTTTTTTAAATTTTTTGAATTTAGTTTTATTACAACTCTTGTTTATAATTTTGTATTTTTATTCAATTAGAAAATGCATTTTTGACAATAAACACCCTAATTTATCATAGAAAAATTTTATATCAAACAACAGATTTGGACTTTGCAGCAGCCATTGCAGCCGTTAGTACGAACATTGCTTCTACCGCCTGTTATTCTTCGATAACCAATAGCTTTTCCACTTTCTTTTGGATGCGCCAGCAAGACTTGCTACTTCTTTTCTGTTTAAGTAGCCAAGCTCTGGCATCAGACACACAAAATCTTGAGATAACTTTGCCTGGCACTGTTCTCAGAATTTTTTGGCGCTTCTGTAACTCTAGATCTTTATCTAAGAAAATGCGATAAACCAATTCCCTGTATTTTCTAAAGTTACTAAAGAATTAGGTAAGATATCTGAAAACTTTTTAAACAATTGTTGCCAACCAGAAGCATTATTATCAAATTCGACAACACTCTTCTGTGTGTGAACCGCAACAACATTTTTAAATTTTCCGATGTCAATACCAATAAAGTTTTGATAAGATGTAACCATATTAATAACCTCGATAGTTTATTGATTTAAGATTGTAAACGGGTGCATACATATGTCCCATGCAACTATTCAAACGTATCGAGGGCTAGTGTACCTTGATATAAACGGTTGCCAATGCCGCGTCGGTCGCACACGCCCGCTATTCCTATAGTGAGTAGAGTTATCTTCCCTCTTGTTTCTTTTATAACATATTTTTAACTTACAACTGCTGCGGTATCTCTAGATCCCGCTAACAAGTAGCGGGATGACGAGATACCACCGCGAACCGTCATACCGCCGCGGTATCTCTTAGCCGCTAACAAGTAGCGGGATACTTAACCGTCATACCGCCGCGGTATCTCATCCGCTAACAAAGCGGTATGACGGTTGTCGGTAAGCCTAAATTACTTCAGCTACAAATATTTAAGAAATTTACCAAGCGAAAAAAAAGGCAAAAGAAGCCCTGGTCATTGTCTATTTTCAGTATTGGCGTTTTTTAAGCCTTAAACGCTGCAATTTAGCTGCTTTTAAGTGCAACTAACCTTAGCTTAAATGTTTAAGAAATTTACTAAGCAGAAAAAAAGGCAAAAGAAACCCCGTGGTAATTAGTGTTCACTCCCTAATCCTGCAAATTGGCGTACTATACTGTCTTAAACGACTTATAAGCGCGTTTCAGCTTATATAGGTAAAAACCTAGAAATATTGTGAAGACATAAGGTGCACATAGTGCAAAAAATTAAAAATAAGACGCCAACTACGTTGTTTTCTTGCTGTTTAATCTGCACAGATGAAGATAACTGAATACCTTCAGTTTCATGATAAGGGGGCTGGCGAAATGTGTCAAGCAAGTTTTTCCGTTTCTATGTTGTCAGCTACCTGAATATTGATCATACGGGTTCCATCTGTTATATATAATCTTTTTGAATACGAAGAAAACTGATGAATGAGTATGATATTACGGTTATAGGTAGCGGTCCTGGTGGTTATATAGCAGCAATTAGGGCGGCACAGCTTGGGTTTAAAACTGCAATTGTTGAGAAAGAGAAGAATTTAGGCGGTATATGCTTAAATTGGGGATGTATACCAACAAAATCGCTACTTAGGGCATCTGAGGTTTATAGGCTAATAAAAAGATCAAAAGAGTTTGGTATAGAAGTAAAGGGAGCGAGTTTTGATATACAATCAATAGTGAAATACTCAAGAAACGTTGTTGATAAATTGTCAAGCGGTGTTGCATATTTGATGAAAAAAAATAACATCAAAGTTCATCAAGGCTTTGGTAAACTTGCAGGCAATAGTACTATAAAAGTTGCTGGCGATAAGGAAGAACAAGGAATTGTTTCCAAGCATATTATTTTAGCAACAGGCGTGAGGGCACGGAATCTGCCTGGAATAGAGGCAGATGGAGATTTAATATGGAATGCGCAGCACGCTATGACTCCAGAGAGATTACCAAAATCACTACTAATTATAGGGTCTGGTGCAATTGGAATAGAATTTGCAAGTTTTTATAGCACTTTAGGGGTTGATGTAACAATCATAGAGATAAAGAGCACTATTTTGCCGCTGGAGGATAAAGACATTTCAGGCCTAGCAGAAGAAATATTTACAAAACAGGGGATAAAAATATATACAAACAGTAGCGTAAAAGCTCTTACTAAAAGTAAAGACTCTGCTCAAGTGCTACTAAGTAGTGGCGAGAGCAAAGAATTTGATAGGGTGATTGTTGCGGTTGGAATTCAAGCAAATATTGAAAATATAGGTTTAGAAAATACAAAAATTAAATTAAGCCCTTCTGGTTTTATTGAAACGAATGAATGGTATGAAACTAGTGAATCAAATGTGTATGCAATAGGTGATGTAGCTGGCCCACCATGTTTAGCACATAAAGCGAGCCATGAAGCCGTGATCTGCATTGAAAAGATTGCTGGTAAAAATGCTCATGCGTTAAAAAAAGAATGCATACCAAATTGCACTTATTCTCATCCACAAATAGCGAGCATCGGCCTTACTGAGGAACAGGCAATAAAAGGTGGGTATGATATAAAAATAGGAAAATTTCACTCTAACTTTAATGGTAAGTCTGTTGCACTCAGTGAAACTGAAGGGTTAGTGAAAACGATTATAGATAAAAAAACCGGAGAAATTCTGGGTAGCCACATGATAGGTGCAGAAGTAACGGAGTTAATTAGCAATTTTGCCCTAGCAAAGCAACTAGAAGGAACAGACTTCGACATACAATCTACGATTTTTCCTCATCCAACCATTTCAGAGATGATACACGAATCAGTGCTTGCTGCAGATGTTAAATAGTTGAACTAACGTTCCATTGTTTTAGAGTTGTCAATGTCTTGAGTAGTAGTTTGATTAGGCACTTTAGTTTCAATAGATTGATTACCACCAGCATCAGAATTCTGTAACTCTTCTTTCAATCCCTTAGCTGCTTCTTTGACTTCAAGCTTTGCCTTTGGATGAAGATTTTCTGGGCCTTTTCCTTTAGTATCCAAACCTTGTTGTAGATTAGTGCTTTTCATTTTATTATGCTGCTCGTGCTCAGGTAGGTCAACAACCGAATTGAAAAGAATTTTTATTATATTTTTTAGCAGTTCTAAAAAACCTCCGCTTCTGCCTTCTCTTTGTTCTTGAGGTTTATTTTTCTCATTAGGTTCTTTTTTACTATTATTTTTAGGCATTTTTAACTCAACTATCATAAAGCTTAATAAAATTCTACGTGCAAATTATTAAATAACAGTTAACACTCTAGAATTTATTATTTACAGATGGATATTATTTTAGCAACAGGTGGCACAGGTGGGCATATCTTTCCGGCCATAGCCTTAGCAAAAGCACTAAAGACACAAGGATACAATTGCATATTATTCACTGATAAAAAAACAAATAAAAATATCGACATAGAAAGCTACACCTTACCATTACGTAGATCAAGCGGCAACAAATTTAAGTTTTTCCTTTTCTTGATATACAGCTCTGTGTTAGCACTGTATCAAGTAAGAAAATTAAAACCAAAATCGGTCATTGGTTTTGGTAGCTATGCTTCTTTTCCAACTCTTCTTGCAGCAAGAGTTCTTTCTATACCTATAATTTTACATGAACAAAACACAGTTTTAGGGAGAGTAAATAGATTCTTTTTCAAGAGTGCAAAATTAATTGCAACCAGCTTTCCGGAGACTAAATATGCAGAGGGCAATAAATGTATTTTTACAGGAAATTTTGTTGATATAAAAGCACAGAGCCATTCTAGCACTGAGAAAATCCTAAATATATTGGTCATAGCAGGCAGCCAAGGTGCAAATTTTTTTGATGATGTAGTAAGCAGCGTAATTTGTGATTTACCTATTAAAATGAAAAAGAAAATTAGAGTGACGCAGCAATGTACGAAGAAAAATGTAAACAAGGTCAAGAGTCTATACAAAAGTGAAAAGATCGATTGTGAATTGAGTGAATTTTTTGATGATATGGAAAATAGATTGGCCAATGCTCACTTGGTAATTAGCAGAGCAGGAGCAACTTCAATAGCAGAGATCACTCTTGCTAGGCGTTCTGCTATATATATTCCTTATCCTTACTCAAAAGATAATCACCAATTTTATAACGCAAAATATATTGAAGACTCGAGAGCAGCTATAATAGTTGAGCAGAATAGTGAAGCAAAAAAAAATCTAACAGAGGTACTATTTGATCTATTAAATAATTCTCAAAAATTGCGTGATATGACCAATAGTACAGAAAAAACAGGGATAAAGAATGGGACTACTGAGTTTGTTAAGGTGATTGTTCACAGGTTTAGTTGATGGCTGCTTGCTTTTTCTTCAAACACGTTCCAAAGATCCTTTTCTAGCGATATATTGTACAATTTATTGATATAAACTACTCCCGTGGGTGAAGTTGTGTTAATTTCGAGCAGGAAGTCATCTATAATATCAATACCAACAAATATTAGCCCTCTTTTCTTTAATTCAGGACCAATTTTGTTACATATTTCATTGTCTCTATCGTTCATTTGAGCGGGTTCAAAACTTGCTCCAAGTCGCATGTTTGTTCTGATCTCTCCACTAACTTTTGGAACTCGTTTTATTACTCCAATTGGTTGGCCATAAAGTAGCAATATTCTTTTATCTTTATCTATGTTTTTACAAAATGATTGCGCAATTACAGGACATTCATATTTTGCTATCATGAGATCCACTACCACTTGAATACTGTTTTTATCTCGTATTCTTATTACATCGTTTCCTCCATAACTATACAACGGCTTCAGAATAATATCTTTATAGCTGCAGTAAAAATCTCTAATCATCGATATATTTTCAGTGATCAAAGTTGGCGGAATTAGCTCTGGAAATAATGAAGTTATCAATTTTTCAGGACAATTTCTTATTTCTGTTGGATTGTTAATTACCAATGCGCTGGTTTTTTCTAAGATATATGTTGTTGTAACATAACGCATATCAAAGGGTGGATCCTGTCTGATAAATATGATGTCCATTTCATTCAAGTTGATAGCTACATCTTTTTTGGAGATAAAACTAAAATCATCAACACTGACTTTCTGAGCCAGAGCAATTGGATGGTTTAGCTTTAGTGCTAAATTGTTAGGAGCATAGACAAAAACTTCGTGCTTCCTCCTTTGTGCTTCCTTTATTAGCACGAATGTAGTGTCAGTTTCAAAATTTATATTTTCATCCATCTGAAAGGCAACTTTCATTTATGTTCTCTACCTATTGTCACAATTGTACAAATGTTATAATTTGAAGGCGATTTTGCCTAATGGCGTAACTTACTGTACCTATATCGTACATAACTTACAACTTGTTTTACTCCCTTTACTTTTCTTGCAATTGCTATTACAGCTTTTAATTCCGCTTTATTTTGGGCTATACCCATCAAATAAACAACTCTATCAACCGTATTAACGCTATAATTAATTGACTTAATATTTCTTTTTCCCAGGAGTCTTGTTCTTATTTCCGCTGTTATCATGCCATCTACAGTGGTGTCTAGCATGGAAGCCATTTGAATTGGTATTACTCTTATTTCATTTATCACTTCTTTAATTTCTTTTTGCTGCCAAGCTATTTTTTCTGCTGTAAGTTGTTTTTCAGGAGTGTCAACACTTCCAATGAGCAACACTCTTCCTTCACTTACTTTAACCTTTATGGATGAAAATAGCCCATGTTTTAAGAGCCCCTTATTAATTCTGATGACCATAGTCGTATCATCAATGATATTTCCCAAGGATTTGTCCTGCATTGTTATTGCTGTTGCTGTCGCTGTAGCCACCACACCACCTATTATAAGGGTTGTGCAACCACTTTGTGTAATCAAAAAAATTGCGAGTAAGAAGCTTGTTATTAATCTCATTATTGATTTTCAGGGTTTAGAGCTTTCATTAAGAAATGTTAATAAGCTTTTTTGATTGTGTAAATACCATAAATTAAGTAAGACTTTAAACCTTGAATATTCTTAATGGAATACCTATAATAGGGTACTGAAAATTTCTTGCGGATATGGCGAAATTGGTAGACGTGCCAGGTTTAGGTCCTGGTGAGCTTGCTCGTGGGGGTTCAAGTCCCTCTATCCGCACTTTAAAGTCATGTAACTTAGGTTTTAAGGGAAAATTTATAATCACTAAATACACTTTTGTTTGTATAAAAATCTGTTCTTAAGGATTGTGTTTAACTTAAATTCTGGTAAAATAGCTCTATTAAGATGTGAATTAAAATATTAATAAATGAATTATGATGTCTAATAATATACCTCAAAATACAGTCGAAGTAAGTAGCGTATATACCTACAAAGAGCTTAGTATAGATAAACTAAAGTATGAGTATGAAATCACAGTTAGTAGTGATTATATAAAACAAAAGGTAAATTCCAGGTTGCAAGAGATAGCAGAAAATGCAAAATCACCTGGATTTAGGGCTGGAAAGATGCCCTATGACCTTGTTGTTGCAAATTATAAAAATGAAGCTTTGGAATATGTGATAAATAATACAATTGATTATTGCTCAAGTGATTTGATGAAAAAAATTGAAGTCAAGTCTCACATTTATCCTAAGGTTGATGTTATATCATTACCAGATCTGGGCAAAGAAAATGAGGAGGGCAATTTTGTATACAAGCTATCTTTTGAGTCGATGCCTGAAGTACCAGTGATAGATCTTGACAAAATAAACTTAAAGAAAATTGAAGCAAAGATTGAAGAGGAAGATATAAAAGAATTTATTGATTCTATTAAAACAAAGTTCCCCAATTTCGCCTCTGTTGATGATGCTTCTTATCAAGCGAAAGATGGGGATAAATTGATAATTGATTTTGAAGGGCGGATTAGGAATAAGCTCTTTCAGGGTGGAAGTAGCAAAAATTTTGCCGTTAATTTAGGGTCTGGCACATTTATTAATGGTTTTGAAGATCAATTAACTGGTATGAAAAAGGGAGAAACAAAGAACTTTAAGTTGAAATTTCCCGAAAATTACCAAGCCATTTCCCTTGCAGGACAGGAAGCTGATTTTTCTGTGCGAGTTAATGAGATTCAAATTGCCAAAGATTTTGAAAATGATGATGAAATAGCTAAGAGTATTGGGTTTAAAGATTATTCTTTGCTAATAAATCATGCAAAAAAAATGATTGGTGATCAGTGCACCGAAATGAGAAATCTCTTAATTAAAAAGGAGCTGTTTGATTATTTGGATGCTAATTATAGCTTTGATTTACCCATAGACATAGTAAAACAGGAGCAACAAAGAGTGGAAGGAGAATTGGGTGCTCAAAATGATTCTCGTAAAGAAGCTGAAAAACGTGTAAAGCTTGCTATGTTATTTATGAAATTTAGTGCAGAACATAAAATATCATTAACTCAAAATGATGTTTTGAGCGTTATTGTAAATCAATATGTCAGTAAAGATGTGCAGTTCGACAGAGTACTTAAGCATTTTGAATCAAATAAACAATTTCAAGAATTAGTTAGAGGGCAAGCGCTTGAGTATAAAGTGACAGATTATATAATAGAAAAAGTTAGTAAAGAAGAGCAGATTGTTTCTGTGAAAGAATTAAAGGAATTATTTGATAATATTTAGTAGGAAAAGGTATGACTCTTATACCAATTGTAGTTGAACAAACTAGTCGCGGTGAGCGCGCTTATGACATATATTCAAGACTGGTGAAAGAAAGAATAATTTTTGTAACAGGTCCTATTGAGGACAACATGGCCAGTGTAATAGTAGCACAGCTTTTATTTTTAGAATCGGAAAATCCCGATAAAGACATTTGTATGTACATCAACTCACCAGGTGGTGTTGTAACTGCTGGTTTGTCGATCTACGATACAATGCAATATATAAACCCAGACGTTTCAACTTTATGTATAGGTCAAGCTGCGTCTATGGGTTCTTTATTGCTTGCAGCTGGTACAAAAGGTAAGCGCTACTCTCTACCTCATTCAAGAATTATGATACATCAGCCATCTGGTGGTTATCATGGTCAAGCAACTGATATAGAAATACATGCTAATGAAATTTTGCGGGTTAAGAAAAAACTAAATCAAATTTATGAAAAACATACTGGAAATTCACTGAAGAAAATTGAAGGAATGATGGAAAGAGATAAATTCATGGATCCTGAAGAAGCAAGGAAAATTGGCTTAATTGACAGGGTGATAGCTGAGCGTACAGATATTGAAATTGAAAATATTAAAGTTAAACAAAAGGTGGGTTAATGGATAACAATAATGATTTACACTACTGTTCTTTTTGCAACAAGGCGCAAGATGAAGTAGATAAATTGATTACTAACTCTTCGGATGGTTTAAAGGTGTTTATTTGTAATGAGTGCATAGAATTATCCCATAAAGCAATAAGTCAAAAGAAAGATAGATCTTTTAATTCAGATCGTATATCTGATATGAAGCTATTACTAAAGAAACCTGAGGATATAAAAAACTTTCTCAGCAAGCATGTTGTAGGTCAAGAACACGCGCAACACGTTTTATCTGTAGCTATGTATAACCATTGTCAATCCATGGTACAATTTCATGCTATAAGTGATATTGAAATCGAGAAGTCAAATATAATGCTTATTGGTCCCACTGGTTCTGGTAAGACTTTGCTAGCCAAAACACTTGCTAAAGTTTCAGATGTGCCATTTGCTATGGCTGATGCGACAACTTTAACTGAGGCAGGTTATGTGGGTGATGATGTAGAAAGCGTGTTGTCGCGTTTATTACAAGCTGCAAATTATGACGTTGTAAAAGCACAGCGTGGTATAGTGTTTATAGATGAAATAGACAAGATTACAAGAAAATCTGAAAGCACTTCAATAACCCGTGACGTTTCAGGTGAAGGGGTCCAGCAAGCTCTGCTTAAGATTATGGAGGGTACAGTTGCTTATGTTCCGCCACAAGGAGGGCGAAAACACCCACAACAAGAGTTTATACAAGTGAATACTAGTAACATATTGTTTATTTGTGGAGGAGCTTTTGAAGGCCTCGATAAAATTATTGAAGCGAGAAAAAAGGGAACGTCAGTTGGCTTTGGAGCAGATATAAGTCAGTCTAAAGAGCAAAAGAAAAAGAATGCTTTACATGATGTTCAACCTGAAGATTTAATCAAATTCGGTTTAATACCCGAATTTGTAGGGCGGGTTCCAATAACTGCTGTTTTAGATGAGTTGGATCATGAAGATTTAATACATGTGTTGACAGAGCCAAGGAATGCACTAATAAAACAGTACAAAGCATTGCTTGCGTTTAGCAAAGTAAACCTTGAGTTTTCAGATGAAGCAATATCAGCTATTGCTAAAAAGGCTATAAGCTATAAAACAGGTGCAAGAATGTTACGTGCTATCTTGGAGTCACTTTTGCTTGACGTTATGTATACAGCTGGAAACGGAGATTTTGAAGGTAGCACTATAGTAATCACTAAGAAAATGGTAGAATTAGGAAAAGCAACGGTTAATCATAACAATAATGGCAATGTTATAACGGTTAATGATTAATTTGAGGCATATATTATGAACATTGAACGTGCTGTGAGCTCTAGTTTTACTGCATTGCCAGTATTACCTTTAAGAGATGTAGTAATTTTTCCAAATATAATGGTGCCTTTATTCATAGGCAGAGAAAAATCTGTTAATGCACTAGAATATGCAACAAGTAGTAGTAGTCACCAAAATGAGATTTTTCTTGTAGCACAGAAAGATGGCTCTGTTGATAATCCGGAGCCAGAAGATCTTTATGAAGTAGGTGTGTTAGCAAACATTATACAACCATTAATAAAATTGCCTGACAATGCAGTAAAAGTTATAATCCGGGGGATAAGAAGGGGAAGAGTTGTAGAATATATTAGCTCTCATACTTTATTACAAGCCAGGGTAGAGTTAGACAATCATTATAAAGAAGATGAAGACAATATTGATTTAGAAGCTTTAAGGCGATCTGTTATAGACGCGTTCGATAGCTGGTGTAAGCTAAACAAGAAAAATCAGCCTGAAGTTGCCATTAACCCCATTGATCAAATCAAAGAAGTTGATCAACTTGTAGACAAGGTAGCTTCACATTTAAATATAAAAGTATCGGGTAAACAAAGCATACTTGAGGCTTATGACCCAAAAGAGCGTTTAAAAAAAGCTTTTGCTTTTATTGAGAGAGAAATAAGTATTTTGAACGCACAAAACCGTTTATATAAGACAATTAAATCGCAAGTTGAAAGCACTCAGAAAGTTTACTACCTTAACGAGCAATTGAAAGCTATACAGAAAGAATTAGACGAATTTGAGAATGGTGATGAAAGGAATATACTCAATGAATTTGAAAAAAAGATAAATGAAACAAAGCTTTCTCAGGAAGCAAGAGAGAAAGCTATAACTGATTTGAAGAGATACAAGAAAATGAATCCCATTTCTCCTGAAGCTACAGTTATATCTAGTTACTTGCATTGGTTACTTGATTTGCCGTGGGGAAAGTACAAAGATGCAAAAATTAACTTAAATGCAGCTAAGAAAATCTTAGATGAAAATCATTATGGCATAGAGAAAGTAAAAGATAGGATAATAGAATTTTTAGCAGTATTAAAAAGAGTAAAAGAGATAAAAGGTCCCATACTTTGCTTGGTTGGACCGCCAGGTGTTGGTAAAACTTCTTTAGCTAAGTCTATGGCAAGAGCAGTAGGAAGAGATTTTGTTCGTATAGCTCTTGGTGGTGTGCGTGATGAGTCCGAGATACGAGGGCATAGGAAAACTTATATTGGCTCAATGCCTGGTAAAATTATTCAACATATGAAAAAAGCTAATTCATGCAACCCGCTTTTTCTGCTTGATGAAATAGATAAGATGGGTTCTGATTCGCGTGGCGATCCTGCATCTGCATTACTTGAGGTTTTAGATACTGAGCACAATAAACACTTTACGGATCATTACTTGGAAGTTGAGTTTGATCTTTCAAGTGTAATGTTTGTAGCTACGGCAAATAGCTTAAATTTGCCACATCCTTTGCGTGATAGGATGGAAATTATACAATTGTCCGGGTATACTGAAGATGAAAAAATCAGTATTGCTACACACCACCTTATTCCGAAGTTAAAGAAGGAGCATGGTTTGTATCAGAAGGAATGGGACATAACTAATGAGGCGTTATACAAGTTGATACGTTTATATACACGTGAAAGTGGTGTGCGGAGTATGGAAAGGGAGCTTGCAAAGCTCATGAGAAAGGCAGTTAAAGAAATATTGACTGATAAAAATAAGAAAATATCCGTAGGGGTTGACAATTTACAAGATTATTTAGGGGTACGTAAATATACCTTTGGTATTGCAGAAAATGAGAGTTTAGTGGGAGTAGTAACTGGGCTTGCCTATACTGAAACAGGTGGTGATATTTTGATGATAGAATCAGTCCTAATTCCGGGCAAGGGAGAAATAAAATACACAGGAAAGCTTGGAGAGGTTATGCAAGAATCTATAAAAGCTGCGTATAGTTATATTCGATCAAATTGTTTGTTTTTTGGTATAAAGCCCGAAAAATTCCAAAATAATGATATACATTTGCATGTACCTGAGGGTGCTGTACCAAAAGATGGCCCTTCTGCTGGCGGCGCGGTATGTACGTCTATTGTTTCTCTTATGACAAATATACCGGTTAACAAAAACGTTGCTATGACAGGCGAAGTGACATTGCGTGGTAGAGTTTTAGCTATTGGGGGCTTGAGAGAAAAATTGCTTGCAGCGCTCAGAGGATCAATCAAAACTGTGATTATACCAAGTGAAAATGAGAAAGATATGCAAGAGATTCCTGCAAGCATCAAAGAGGGGATCAACGTAGTTTTTGCTAAGAATATTGATGAAGTTATGAAAGTTGCTTTAATGCACCCTACTACTCCAATTGATGGTGATGATAATCAAAATAGTATACCTTCCTCTATAGAAAATAAAGATGATACTTTTCCTATGTCGGAAACATTGAAGCATTAGATTAAGAAGATATTATACAATCTCCATTTCTCTTTTGTCCGGCAAAAATCCACCAACTTGTGCATCCCACAGAGTTTTATACATTCCATTTTTATCAAGAAGTTCCTGATGCGTGCCATCTTCTACAATCTTGCCTTGATCAAACACTAAAATGCGATCCATATGCAAAAGCGTAGATAGGCGGTGGGCTATTACTATTGTAGTTTTATCTTGCATCAACTCCCATAAAGATTCTTGAATATTACTTTCAGTCACAGAATCAAGTTGTGAAGTTGCTTCATCCAGAATTAAGATAGGAGCATTTTTTAAAATAGCTCTTGCAATTGCAATACGCTGCCTTTGCCCTCCTGAAAGTTTTACGCCTCTTTCTCCAACAAGAGACTCATAACCTTGGGGTAATTTTGAAATAAATTCATGAGCATGTGCTTTTTTTGCCGCTTCAATTACTTCATCATCGCTAGCATCTGTTTTTCCATAGCGAATATTCTCCATCAAAGTCCTATGAAAAAGCGATGGATCTTGTGGGATCATTGCGATTTTTGCACGCAAAGAATCCTGCGTAACATTACAAATATCTTGATCATCTATGAGAATTGCACCATCAGTTACATCGTAAAGCCTTAATATCAGGTTCACAAAAGTAGATTTACCACCACCTGAATAGCCAACAAGTCCAACTTTTTGACCAGGTTTAATTGTTACCGATTTATTTTGAAATATTGGTTCTGCACCTTTGTAATGAAAATGGACTTTTTCAAAAATAATTTTCCCCTTTTTAACAAGCAGATCTGCTGCATTTGGCTGATCTTGGATTTCAGGGATTGAAGTAATCGTTCTCAAAGCTTGAGTAATCTTTCCCCATGATTTAGAAAATTGTGAGAAGTCTTTGGCTATCATCCAAAGAAAATTAGCTATTGCTATATTAACGGTCATAACAAAAGCAAAATCTCCAGTAGTAATTAATTCTTGTTCTCTTCCTTTAACTAAGAAATACAAGTTAAGTATTTGCATGATCAAAAATAAGAAGCCATAGAAAGTGAAAATCCACATATATAACCACTGAAGTTTTTGTTCTGCTTTAACAGCTTCGCTATGGGTGGCTTGCAAAGACAATTTTTCCTGGTATTTGCTTGCAAACAACCTTACAGACATAATGTTTGAGAATACATCTACCATTTTGCCAGTAATGCTTGAACCTAGCTCTGACCATGCATCTGCAAGATATGTTATCTTCCCTGCAAGCAAGAGAGAAGACAAAACAAATAATGCTGACCAAGTTAATATTAACAAGGCAAAGTAAATATTCACTTGCCATAAAAAATAGATTCCAATGCCCAGTGCTAACGCACGGCCTACAAATCTATCAAGTGCAATTTGCACAACATCAGGAATATAATTTGTCAAATCGTTAACCTTATTAGCAAGGCTGCCAGAGAAGTTATTTTGGTAGTAGCTATTATCTTTGATCTAATAATGTGTCAATACTTGCTTTAACAATGTTTTTACGAAGATTAGGAATCATCTTAATTTCAAAAAAATAGTTGTATAATCTATTCATACACTCAAGTAAAAATAATATTAATACATAGGATACAGCAGGAGTTGCTATGCTACGAAAAAGATCATCTGCACTGATACGATCTATAATAACTTTTATTAAATATGGATTAAAGGAAATATCGATAGCCCAGACTAATGCTGTCAGTAATACTATCCCAATATGAAACAGAAATGGACGCAGCATTTTCAGGATGAAGGATATGACTTGCTTTGCTGTGATGTCATTCATATTTTTTACTTATTCTATCTCCCAGTTTAATTCAAGTGGATGATAACAATCATATTATAATAATCCTTTTCATGAAAACCTTTTCTGGTAGATTGCTTTCTAGAAAAACATTGGTCAAGGTGCTAACTGTGGTTTATAATAATATAAATCATATCATAGTTGATTTGCGTTTATCAGATCTGGAGTAGAGGTATGTTTTATCTTACAAATTTTTTGCCTATTTTACTGTTCCTATTTCTTTTTGTAGGAAGTGGTATATATTTTACTGTTCTTGGCGTGTCAAATGCTTTTTATCAGTTATCTCCACTGGTAGCCATTGTTCCTGCCATAGCTCTGGGTTGGGTTTTATACAAGGGCAATACTGAAGAAAAAATGTATGCCTTTCTAGATGGGGTAAGAGATCGTAATATTATCACTATGTGCATCATTTTTTTACTTGCAGGTGCATTCAGTGAAGTAACTAAAGCAATCGGTAGTGCTGATGCCACAGTTAATTTGGCTCTTTCATTTATACCAACACAATTTTTACTCATAGGATTATTTTTTGTAGCAGCTTTCATCTCCACTGCTATTGGTACATCAATGGGTACCATTGCAACAATTGCTCCTATTGCAGTTGAACTGACACAAGCTGGGATTTCTTCTTCCTTAGGAGTTGCAACCGTTGTAGGAGGAGCAATGTTTGGCGACAATTTATCTATTATCTCTGATACTACAATTGCATCTGTGATGTCTCAAAAGGCTGATATAAAGAAAAAATTAAAACTGAATGCAAAAGTGGCACTAATTGCTTCTATATTCACAATAATTATATTATTTTATAGCTCAAGCAATAGTGTTGCTATTTCAGTTAAGGAGTATTCTTTATTGCTTGTGGCTCCTTACATCATACTTATATTGCTTGCAAACTTTGGAATCAATGTATTTACGGCATTGGTTTTAAGCATAACTTTTGCTGGAATCATTGGATTTATAAATAACAACAATTATGGGTTATTGTTTTTAAGCCAAAACATCACCAAAGGGTTTATGAGTATGCATGAAATTATGCTACTGTCTTTGATGGTTAGTGGACTTTCAGGACTAGTAGGTAAAAATTCTAAGGAGTTTGCAGATAAACTTTCATCTTGGGTTATGATACAACGTGGTGGACAAAAAACTGCGCAATTATTTATTGCAAAAATAGTCAGCATATTTGATATTTTACTTGCAAATAATACCATCGCTATAATTTTTAGCGGTGAAATTGCTAGAGATATTGCTAAGAAATATGAAATACCGCCTCACTATAGTGCAGCATGGCTAGGCATATTTTCTTGTGTATTTCAAGGATTAATACCGTATGGCGCTCAATTGCTTTTGGCTAGCACTATTGCTGGAGTTTCACCTTTGGCAGTTGTGCCACACGTATACTATTGCTATGTTTTAGGTATTATTGCAGTGTTATATATTGTATTGAACAAAATTGAGAAAAAAGATTGTGCTTAACATACAAGACAATACTTCACTTTGTAAAAGATGGATATTCTTAGCAGTATGTGCCCTTGCTTGCTCTGGATTGTTGTCAATAATTGTTATTTTTTTACGATTGCCTTTTATCTCCTCTCTTGTTCCTTCTGCACAATATATCTTTGATAATGCGCTGGTGATACACGTGAACTTGTCAATTCTGGTGTGGATGTGCTCTATAATATCTCTGCTCTTTATCATAAACCTACAAAATACCAATAGTTGGTTTAACTTTTCATGGGTTCTATCAACCCTTTCGATGCTGCTCATGTTTATATCCGCATTCGTTCCAAACACTGAAGTTATCAAAAGTAACTATATTCCCGTGTTACAAAACAAATTATTCTTATTTGGTCTTGGTTTGTTTACCACCAGTATATTAGTAAATGCAATGCTAGCATACACATCAAAAAAAGAGGTTTCATTTCTCTCTGTGGGGCAAATTGGGCTAGTTATGATACTTGTTTCGTCATTTCTTTGCTTTGTTTTAGCATATAATAATATGCCTCCAGGTCTATATCATTCAGATAAGAATTTATTTTACGAATATCTCTTTTGGGGAGGCGGACATTTATTGCAGTTTGCTTTTACTCAAGGAATGTTTTTAGTGTATTTAATAATCAGTGATGTTAGTTTAGCTTCAAGCAATAAAATTACTATTTTACCGCTGTTTATAAACACGATTTTGGCTATAGGTGCACCGTTTGTATATTTTGTTTATCCAGTTGATAGTGCCAAGTTAATACAGTTTTTTACTTGGCATATGAGAATTGCTGGAGCAGTTTTGCCGTGCTTTTTGATAATGTTAGTGTGCTGCAACATCAGGACTTTTATTAATGATAAAAGCAACTATTTATTACATTCATTTTTGTTGTTCACTTATGGAGATATGCTTGGGGTTCTGACTATTGAAGGTAATGTCACCATTCCCGCTCATTATCATGGTTCTGTAGTTGGAATCACTATAGCTTTTATGAATTTCATTTATTGGCTGTTACCCAAATTAAACTTTAAAGAGGTAAAAAGTTCCATGGTAAGGTTACAGATTTATGCCTACAGTATAGGGCATTTTCTCCATATCACTGGCCTTGTGTGGCTTGGTGGATATGGTGCCTTAAGAAAAATTGCAGATCTGCCAAGTATTTCATCAATGTTGGCACGTGCTTGTTTTATTGCGGGTGGAGCTATATCAGTTATTGGTGGAATGTTGTTCGTAATAATTGTGCTTTCACATCTGTTAAAAGGCAAAGCGCATACCAACTGACCCATAGAAACAAAAAAAACTTCCTTGACAAGCTTCGCCAGCCCCCTTATCATGAAACTGAAGCTATTTATTTATCTTCTCTGTACAGATTAAATGACAAAAAAACTCACGTATCTGGCGTATCATGTTTAATTTTTTGCACTATGTGCACCTTATGTCTTTATAAAATTTCTACCTACATAAGCTGAAACGCGCTTATAAAGCGTTTAAAACATAAAAAAACGCCAACTTAAAAAATGGATAGTGAATAACTAGCTACCCTAGGGTTTCTTTTGCCTTTTTTTCTGTTTAGTAAATTTCTTAATGTTTATAATTTAGATTAGTTGCGGCTTAAAAGCAACTGAATCGCGGTTATTAAACGTTTAGAATAAAAAAACGCCATACTTGAAAGTATAATGTAAGTAATTAGCCAACCACGGGGCTTCTTTTGCCTTTTTTTTCGTTTGGTAAATTTCTTAATATTTATAGCAACATGAACAAACATTTGAGAGTAACTTCCGCTAGTAGGGTGTCATTCCAGCGCGTGACACTGGGATCTAGCCTTTATTATGCAGTCACTTGGTTGAAATTAAGTCTTCTGGATCCCAGTGTCAGTTACTTTCATGACCTCATCATAAAGTAAAATGAGATCCCAGTGTCAAGCACTGGGGTGACAAAAAAGGGGCTACTCGGATGACAAAAAAAGGAGCACTGGAATGACAGGAGAAGGAGGCGCTGGGATGACATGGCTAAAAGAGCCCAAGAGAGGTGTCATTCCAGTCTGGGATCCAGAAAAATTGATTATGTACTATACAACATTTTCGATCAAAAGCTGGATTCCAGACTGGAATAACATCATAGGGGCTACTTTCATGACATCATTCTTTTTCCTGGATCCAAGTAGTCAAGCTACTCGGATGACAGTGCGCCGTAGAAACACGGAAAGTGTTGAAGCTGTGCAGTAGATGAGGGAGGGCCCCTCGGAGCCGGTTTGCAAGAGCAGGCTTCAAACAGCCATAAGCTGCTTTGGTAAAGAGCTAAGGTAGTGAGCGTTATGGAAAAGGCACAATTATGTGTCATGTATGAAATAGAGAGACGAACGCAAGTGAACCACTGATGAAGTGTCGAAAGCGTAGAGACGACGTCAAAACCAGGGGGTAGTCGTTAACCTGGGATGAATCTACAGGGAGCTTGTTTACTGGGTAGGTGGCGTCCGGCATAAAAGTGGCGTGAATCTATTTTAGGCTATTGCATGGAACTACGGGAACCTGTCGTTTCGATGAAAAGGGAGAAGTCCAAAGAGCTGATCTCTGAGGATGAGAGTACCGATGCGAAAAACAGGGGCGGATTAGCTCGTAGTAGCGAAGAAGTTTCTGTAATGGAAATGGAGTGAAGGGGCTAAGTTATTTAGTTTTAATTATTTATCAACCGAAAGGGAGGAGTTAATGAATGAAACAAAGTCTTTTGATATACCAAAGCAACTTATTTGGAGAGCTTATAAACAAGTATCGAAAAATAAAGGTGCAGCAGGTGTAGATGAGGTCTCGATAACAAAGTTTGAAGAAAATCTAAAGGATAATCTATACAAATTATGGAATCGGATGTCATCCGGAAGTTATTTTCCAGAGCCGGTAAAAGCTGTTGCGATACCAAAAGATACAGGAGGGCAAAGAATTTTATGTGTGCCTTCAGTATTCGACAGGATAGCGCAAACAGCAGCTACAATGTATCTTGAGCCGTTAGTAGAACCGAAATTTCACGAAGATTCATATGGTTATAGACCAAATAAGTCTGCGCTGGATGCGGTATACACAGCACGGAAGAGATGTTGGAAAAATGATTGGACGGTAGATCTTGATATATCTGGATTTTTCGACAATCTGGACCACGATTTAGCACTGCAGGCTATCAAGAAACACACAGACTGCAAATGGGTCATACTGTATGTTGAGAGGTGGATGAAAGCCCCCATTCAGCAAGCAGATGGCAGTAGGGTAACAAGGGATAAAGGAGTTCCGCAAGGAGGTTCAATAAGCCCAATCATTTCAAGCATATTTATGCACCATGCGTTTGATATGTGGATGAAACAAAATTATCCAACAGTACCATTTGAAAGATATGTAGATGATGCGATAGTGCACTGCAGAACTAAAAGACAGGCAGGATTTATGAAAGTAATGATTGAAGAAAGATTGGCTAAGTGTAAATTGAAGTTACATCCTGAAAAGACACAGATTGTGTACAGTAAGGATGATGATAGAAAAGAACAATTTCCTAAACAAAGCTTTGATTTTCTAGGTTATACTTTTAGACCTAGAGTAGCAAAGAATAAGATGAGGAATTATTTCATCTCATTTCTACCTGCAATTAGTAACAAAGCCAAGAAGAAGATCAAGAAAACCATAAAGTCATGGAGAATACATCGGATTACATGGACCACACTAGAGGAAATATCGAAGAAAATAGATCCAATAGTCAGAGGCTGGTTTCAGTACTATGGCAGGTTTTATAAATCAGAGATGTATCCATCTCTCAGAAATATAGAGAGATACCTCATAAGATGGGTCAGGACAAAATATAAGAAACTTCGTGATCACGGAAGACTAGCAAAGCAATTTCTAGGAAAAGTGAGAAAGAGGTCTCCAAGTATTTTCTATCATTGGACACTTGGGTTAGGATCAAAAGGCTAAATAATGGGAGCTGTATAAGCCGAGAGGTTTCCGTGCAGTTCTGCGAGAGACTGGTGGGGAAGTTCCGCCGGTCTACTCTCCTCTTTCAACATTATATCATGAACTTTCTAAAATTCATTGAACTGTGCTTTCAAACGGTAGTGCCGGGGTGTGAGTATAATGATTATCAGTATATAAAAGTCATAGCAGACAGACTTGAAGCGGCAAATGTTGGCAAAATGTGTCAAGGAAGTTTTTCGTTTCTATGAGCTACTTGGCTCTCTGTTATAATGTTCGTTTGCTTGACCTAAGATCCAGGAGTATTTAAACTGAACCCTATACAGTGCTAAAAATGATAGGAAATCTAAGCGGAATAGTTGATGAAGTGCGCAGTGATCACATAATCCTGAATGTGAATGATGTTGGCTATATGGTGTATCTTTCAGCCAAAACTTTAAATGCATGTTTCATCGGAAGTAGAGTTAAATTACTTATCGAAACCTATGCAAATAACAGAGAAAATGTCGCTCAGCTATATGGTTTTATAAGCAAAGAAGAACAGCAGTGCTTGAGGTTGCTTGTCAAAGTAAGCGGCGTTAGCTATAAAACTGCAATGTCAATTTTGAGTAAATTAACTCCAGAACAGCTGTTTTTGGCAATTATGAATGAAGATAAAGTAGCACTCAAGATGAGTGGACTTGGCCTGAAACTCATAAATCGAATCATCACTGAATTAAGTGGCAAAGTGAGTAAATTAGAAATAAATAACAATAATTTTCATCCAATCAATGAAGATGCCCTTTCAGCATTGATCAATCTTGGGTATGAAAAAATGAAAGCTTATGATACGATAAAAAAAATACAAGACGAATCGCCAAATCTGGACACTAAGGATATTATTCGCATAGCGCTTAAGGAGCTCTCAACATTATGAAATCAATATCGTGCGGTAAAGAATATACTGAAGATGCGCGCAATATCAACATCAGACCTGAGCAACTTGATGATTTTGTCGGACAAAAAGACTTAATACAAAATTTAAAAGTGTTTATAAATGCTGCAAAGACGAGAACTGAAGCTTTAGATCACGTTTTATTGTATGGTCCCCCAGGACTTGGCAAAACAACTTTAGCACAAATTGTTTCTAAAGAATTAAGGGTAAGCATTCGCGCAACTTCTGGTCCTTTACTTAGTAAAGCTGGGGACTTGGCCGCAGTGCTTACCACTTTAAATGCAAAAGATGTTCTATTTATCGACGAAATCCATAGATTAAATCGCAGCATCGAAGAAGTTTTATATACTGCTATGGAAGATTTTTGCCTGGACATATTAGTAGGTGAAGGTCCATCTACTCGCACTTTAAGGATAGATCTACCACCATTTACGTTAATCGGAGCAACTACACGGCTTGGATTACTTTCTGCGCCACTGAGAGATCGTTTTGGCATTCCCTTACATCTTGAGTTTTATTCTTTTGAAGAACTGGTTAATATTATAAAAAGAGGCGCAAGAGTTCTTTCTACTGAAATTGAAGAGGATGCCGCACGGGAAATTGCCTGCCGTGCGCGCGGCACTCCAAGAATTGCCTTGAGATTACTGAGGAGAATAAGGGATTTTGTTGAAGTGAAAGATGATAAAAAAATCACTTATGAAGTCGCTGATTCTGTATTGCTAAAATTGGGTGTAGACAAAATGGGACTCAATAAACTTGATATGCATTATCTAAGATTTTTATTCAACACCTCAGGACCTGTTGGAATTGACACCATATCTATTGCGCTATCCGAAGATGTTGGCAATATTGAAGAAACAGTAGAACCTTATTTAATCAAAATTAGTTTTGTAAAGCGCACACCAAGAGGACGCGTTCTAACCGACCAAGCAAAGGAGTATTTGAGCCTTTAATATAAAAAATTTTGTTGCTGTAATTATATATTGACCAATTGATATAATGCTCGTACGCTAGCATTATGTGTTAACGATAATGGAGGGTATATGTTAGGCAAGATTACAGAACTCTGGAAAAAGCTCTGGGAAAGCATTCCAGTTTTTCGCAATAAGGATAAAGTTAAAAGTCCTCATGTGCCTATGGCGGAGGGACTTCTTTCTGATGATACAACTTTAAAACCGGATAAGAAAAAGCCAGAAGAGCATCTTATCCTTCTAAGTAATAAAGCAAAGGAGAGCGGTAATTCTGATAAAACAAAAGGACTTCCTAGCGATTTGAGCACTCAGGATATACCTAAATCAACACCAGACAAGAATAAGCGTAAATATGTCGAGTTAGAAAGCGATGAAGAATGGAATAAGTTCTTTGCATTACAGAACAACCCTTCTACCAATACCACAAACCAAAAACCTTTTTCTCCAAAGAAAGGAGAATCTCAGTATCACGGCAAAGAGATTGTAGGCAAAATTGCTGACCAAATTAAATCAGAGATATCTGAAGGTATGAAAAATAATACCATAGGGTCCATAATGATAAAAGAAGGCAAAAGGGAAGAGAATGTTGTTTACCCTTCCGTGAGAGTTGTGTTGAATGTTAGTAAAGAAGGAGTAGATATAGCTAAACTTCTGAGTGGTAATATATGTAAAAAGTACAATGTAAAAACAATTACATTTTGTCATCCTAATCAAGAAAAAAAGAGAGGGGCATGTTGCTATATTAATGATAAAGGGGAAAGAGTTTATGAAATAATTAGTGGGCTATATGAAATGACTTTAAAGTGGTATGTTGATGGAAAAGAATGTAAAATTAATATTGACGATAAGAATGGTGTAAAGCTCCTTGAAAGCAACGGTGTTACTGAAGAACAGTTACGTGCAAACAAAGAAGTAAAAGTAGGCAAGAGACGTGAACCAAAGTTTTTACATGAAGCATTAGCATCACAATTGCCACAAACACAATTACAACAAAGCTCTGAAGAAGTAAAATTTTTGGAGCAGCATTCAGCAAATGTAGAAGACTTAAGCGGCGCACCACAAAAGCATCAAGCTCTTGCTACTCAAAATAGATAAAGTAGTGAAAGCTCAGTATAAGTTGCTTGCACCTGCAAGTAACTTATACTCTTATAATGAGCAACATAATACTACCAAGAAATTTCTACGAGCGGCCAACTTTGGTTGTAGCCGGGGAATTACTAGGAAAGATGCTGAAATTTTCTAACTTTAGTGGAACGATAACTGAAGTTGAAGCCTACATAGGAATGAGTGACCCAGCTTGTCACGCGGCAAGAGGCCATACTAATCGAACCTCAGTAATGTTTGGTATGCCGGGGTTTTCGTATGTATATTTTATATATGGGATGTACTATTGTCTAAATATTGTAACAGAAGCAGAAGGGTTCCCAGCAGCAGTGTTAATACGGGGATTAAAGCTCATTGAACCGCTTGAAGCAAATTTAGGTGGACCAGGAATATTGTGCAAAAGATTAAACATTACAAAAGAACATAATAAGCAAGACCTTACTATAAGCCACAAATTTTGTGTTTATGAATCTCACCTCAAACCAGATTATGTTTGCACTCCAAGAATCGGAATTAGTAAAGGCCAAGAGAAATTTTGGCGGTTTAAGATTTTCTAAACTTAAGACCTTGCGTAGACTATTTGCCAATCGGATAATCACCAGTGAAACAAGCATCACAATATTGTGGTGTAGCATTGTTACGCACCTCTCCTTTAACAGCCTGATATAGTCCATCAATACTCAAGAAGGCTAAGCTATTTACTCCTATAACTTCCTTAATCTCCTCTACAGATTTATTTGCAGCAATTAAATCTTTGCACTCTGGCGTATCTATTCCATAAAAACAAGAATGCTTAATTGGTGGGCTTGAAATTTTGAGGTGAATTTCTTTTACTCCTGCATCCTTTAGCATAACTATTATATTTGTTAACGTACTACCACGCACTATACTATCATCTATTAAAATTATGTTTTTACCTTTCAAAGTGTGCTTATTAGCATTGAATTTTAATTTTATTCTAACTTTACGTACTTCAGCGGTTGGTTGTATAAAAGTTCTTCCTATGTAATGATTACGAATTATTCCCAGTTCCATAGGTAATCCTGAATGCTTTGCATATCCAATAGCTGCAGGTATTCCAGAATCAGGTATTGGTACAACCATATCTACATTGTTTTTTGGTGGGCTCTCTTCTGCAAGTATTCTTCCTATTTCTTTTCTTATATCATATATGGACCTATTCTCCATTATGCTGTCTGGTCTCGAAAAGTAAACGTATTCAAAAATACAAAAACTTGATTTTTGCTGTGGGAAAGGAAATGCTGAAGCTAGATTACCATTTCGATCAATGGTGACTAACTCACCTGGTTCTATTTCTCTAACAAACTCTGCATTTACTATATCAAGAGCACAAGTTTCAGATGCAAGAACGTAAGAACCGTTTAACTTCCCTAAAACAAGAGGCCTGATTCCAGATGGATCACGTACTCCAATAACTACTTCTTGATTGATTGCCACAAAAGAATAAGCACCTTGTATTTGCTTTAATGCATATATAAAACTCTCTAAGAAGCTATCTTTTTCACCGCTTGCTGTCAGATGCACTACTACTTCTGTATCAATATCTGACTGAAAAACGCACTCTTGTTTAATTAATTGTTCGCGTATCGGAGAAATATTAATTAAATTACCATTATGCGCTATGGCGAAATCCCCAAATTTACCACTTTTGCCAAACATGGGCTGCACTCCAAATTTACTACCACTTGTTGAGTATCGAACATGACCTATTGCACAATCTCCAGGTAAGGATTTCTTTATTTCATCTATATCATCAAATACGCTGCTCACTTGACCTTGAAAGTGATAAGAGTGCAGCTTATCGTTGTTACTGGTTACTACGCCAAAAGACTCTTGACCTCTATGCTGCAAAGCGTGGAGAGCAAGTATAGAGTTAAAAGCAGCACTTTGGTTGCAACTTATGCCAAATACCCCACACTCCTCACGCATTTCATCTAGCATAAAAACTATTAAGTAAAGTTTAATTTTACTTTAGCATAGGTAAAATACAAGCATTTTGTTGTTCATCTGCTTTTATTGCCAGCAATAATCCTATGCATATCAAGCTTGCAGCAGTTGTACTTCCTCCATAGGAAAGAAATGGCAGTGGATCGCCTATCACAGGCAAGAGGCCTATTGACATTCCAATGTTTATAAAAAAATGAGCGCCAAAAAAAGCAAAAATCCCGATAGATACTAACTTAGAAAAATAATTTTTCGACCTATAAGCGATAGAGAAAATTATGCCAAGTAATGAGGTATAAAGCAAAATTAAAGCCATGCTACCTAAAAAGCCCCACTCCTCACTCAGCACTGCAAAAGCAAAATCCGTACGTTTCTCCGGCAAAAATCCAAGTTGAGTTTGACTTCCGTTAACAAAGCCCTTACCAAGCAAACCTCCTGAACCAATAGCTATCTGAGATTGCTGCGCATTATAACCTATTCCAAGTGGATCCACTGATGAATCCAAAAACGACAATATCCTTTGCTTGTGATAAGGACGTAAAAAAGGCCAAATAGCCGGTACTGCAAAAATGCCAAGCGTCCCACAAATTACTAAATGAGCTCTTTTTATTACTGCTGTGAATATAATTGATGCTCCTATAAACAACATTATCACAGCTGTGCCTAAATTAGGTTGCTTTAACACCAAGAATACAGGCAAGAAAATAATTATTACCGCCTTAAGCAATCTTTTAAATTCCATCATTTTATACACACTTTGCTTATCAAAATAACGAGCAAGTGCAAGTATTAAGCCTACTTTTGCAAATTCTGATGGTTGCAAACTAATTGATCCAATTCTTATCCACCTCGTCGCACCCATTATGTGCGAGCCAAAAAAATTTACTGCTAATAGCGAAATCGCTGCTACTATATAAAAAAAGTAGGCGTGCTTCAAATAAAAATCTAGTTCTATGAATGACATAGCTATAGCGAGTAGGAAAAAGAAGGAAAATATGACCAGTTGGTGAATCGCAAATGGCACCCACTTTCCTCCAGCAGAAGAATATTGAACAGCAATGCCAACGCAAAACAGAGCTACCACGTTAATGACTAACAACCAATGAATCTTCTTCAGCCTATCCACACTTATAACCTTAAAGTATAGTAAAATATGAAACAAAGATAAAAATCAAAAAACCAACTTCTCAACTACTAACCGAATTGGAGTGCTATATATTCCAGTTACTACTGTTAAAGCTGCCATAAACAATAGACAGAAAAGCATAGGAAATGGCACATCATTAATTTTGCCTAGTGTCATTCTAGTGCGTGACGTTGCATCATTTTCAAAATACATTTTCTCTACCATCTTCCACATGTATATTAGTGCAAGAAAAGAACCGGCAGCAAAAGCTATCAGGGAAATCCACGCGCGAGATTCGATAATTGCTTTCATTATATACCACTTGCTTACAAAGCCATTTGTTAAAGGCACACCGATTAATGCTAAACTGAGTAGAGTGAACGCAAGCGCTACATAAGGCATTGATTTCTTGAGTCCCGATAAATTCTCTATTTTTGTTGTATCAAATTTGTAAGAAACACATCCTGCAGCCATGAATAAAGATGTTTTTATTATGCTGTGGTTTACTATGTGAAGAATTGCTGCAAATACACCTGTTTTTGAGTTAAAACTCAGTGCTAAAATTATATAACCAATTTGGCTAATACTAGAGTGAGCAAACAGTCTTTTTATGTCTTTTGCGGTTATTGCAAATATCGACCCAAATACAATAGCGCAAAGTGCGAGGATAATTATCACATTGTCCAACAGCGGCTTAAACAAGAAAAAATTTTGTTGGAAAATGGTATAAAAGATTCTGATGAAAACATATATCATCACTTTAGTTACTGTGCCTGAAAAGAATATGCTAATGAAACTTGGCGCCTCACTATATGCATTAACCAGCCACCTGCTTAATGGAAATAGTGCCATTTTGATTGAGAGACTAACAAAAATGAACAATGTGCCAAGTTTTATGATGTTGTTATCGTATAATGGAACTATTCTTTCAGCCATGTCAGACATATTGAGCGTTCCAGTCATTGAATACAAGAGCCCGATGCCAAATAAATAAAATGTTGCGCCTATTGTTCCACTAATTAGATATTCAAATGCTGCAACCAAGGCTTTTTTATCCCTTCCCATTGAAACTAATACATAAGAAGAAAGAGATGAAATTTCCAAAAAAACATAAAGATTGAATATGTCGTTTGTTACTAAAATTCCGAATAGTCCGCTTAAGCACAGTAGAAATAGAGAGTAAAAACCAGTGATTTTGTTTTTGCTAATTTCTTTTTCGTTAATATAAAAGCTATAAAGCACGCTAATCAGCGCTATAAAATTCACTAGGGTTAGAATTAAGGAATTTAACACGTCGATTCTTAACTCTATTCCATGCGGAGGAGCCCAATCCCCAAGGTGATAAGTTATAATCTCGCCTCTATATGTTTTTATGAGTAGTATTGATGAAATGATAAGAGTGATTGTTGTTGCAATAAAAGAAATAAACCAAGATACCTTGTGTTTCTTGGTAAGAAAGCAAAACATTGATGCAATTATTGGTATAATAACTTGTAAAATTGGTAATTGCATTAAATTGTTGTTAATATATCGTTAAAGTATTAGTATATATAATACTTTTTGTTTTAATACCCTTATGTTATCTAAAGTTTGTAATGCAATAAAACGCCTATTACGAAGGGAAGATAAATTTGTAGGAAGAGATGAAAATGGAAATTCTTACTATGAATCAAGTAAAGGAAAAAGGTGGGTTATGTATAGCAGTGTCTCTGAGCCTACAACAGTGCCTCCGGAATGGCATATATGGCTTCACTATACTGATAATGTAGTACCAGTTAATAATAAAAAAAGAAAAGTAAAACATACTCCTAATTTAACGGGTACAAAAGATGCATACTATCCAAACCAAAAAGTGAAAAATTATTATAAAAGCTGGAGTCCTGATAACTAAAGATGCGAAGGTCAAATATACTTGAAATAACCGCTGGATTATTTGTATTAGTTTTCACTATCTTTCTGATTTTCTTTGCTATTGATAAGCTATCTTACATAAAGAAAAACTATAAGGATTGCTATAAAATATATGGTCTTTTTGCTAACGCTAACGGTATAGGAGTTGGTGATAGTGTCAAGATCTCTGGTGTGGACGTTGGAAGCATAACTGGTGTGTCACTTGACAAAGCTACCTACATAGCACGAATCGATATGTGTATAAGCAGAGACATAAAATTGCCAATTGATAGTTCAGCTCTGATCACTAGCAGTGGAGTTGTTGGTAGTAAATTTGTTAATATATCACCTGGATCAGATATTAAACTAATCTTGCACGGTGGTAAAATAGAGTATACTCAAGCTGAAGCAAATATGGGTGGAATAATGGACAGAATTCTTGGTATGTTTACGAAGTGAAAATGGCAGGATTCCAAGTGTATCCGTTCAGGTGAAGCTTCCTGTAGTTCTAAAGTATTTAAGGAGTTTGCCTTATTTCTTGCCTTTTCTACCGCTTGCTAACCTATAATTGGGGTTTATAGTACAGCTTAACAGTTGCAGTGCATGTCTATCAATGATAAAATGAAGATTAATTTATTTTGATATTATGATTGGTTTACTGTTTACCGTACTGTTGTTCCTCTGTGGTAGTGATGCACTTGCAAAACAGGAGCCACGTTCAATAGCTGGAGATGATCACATAAAGGTGATAAATTATAACCCACAAGCTATACATAAGTATACGGGTTTTTATGGTTATCAATCCAGCATATTGTTTGAACCAGGGGAGGTAATACAAAACCTTTCAATGGGTGATTCAACTGGTTGGCAACTCCTTCCTCAAGGTAACAGATTGTTTATTAAGCCTATAGATGATATTGCCGATACTAACGCAACTATAATTACCAATAAAAGAGTTTATTACTTTGAGCTTCATGCTGAAGAAGCAACCGGACTAGATGATCCAAGATTAGCATATGAAGTAAGGTTTCTTTATCCACTATTTAGCAGTGATGAGATTTACACAACAAATAACGGTGATATCTTCGAACAAGCTAGTCATACCATTATCCCTGATATAAACGACATTGAAGTTGTAAAGAAGGGCTTAAATTTTAATTATTCCATCTCGCACGTTAAAGGCAGTCAGTCAATAATACCAATCAAGGTTTTTGATGATGGAAAATTTACATATCTACAATTCAATAAAATAAACTCTGATTTCCCGGCAGTTTTTATGGTTGATTCTGCAGGATATGAGTCTTTAGTAAATTTCCGTACAGTTGACAACTACCTGATAATCGAAAGGGTGAGTTCAGTGTTTACCTTAAGGAATGGATCGAGTACAGTTTGCCTATTTAATGAAAACATACCTTTCAAAAAAGGGTGAGTGATTAAAGGCTATAATGCCCGAGATATGGGTGCAAAGTTTTTTCTATGATGTTCTGTAATTCCATAAAGGCCAATAGCGTTAAGGTGCTCTTTTGTCCCATATCCTTTATTTTTATACCAATTATATTCAGGATGCTTATTGTGCAATTCTTGCATAAGCCGATCTCTCGTAACTTTTGCAACGATTGAAGCTGCTGCAATTGATGTACTCAAATTATCACCATTTACTATGGATTTCACTTGCCATTTCACTTCAGGTGGTTGATTACCATCAACTAGCACATAATCTAACTCTAGGTCCAAGTCTATTAACGCACGTTTCATTGAAAGTTTTGTTGCTTGCAAGATATTGTATGAATTTATTTCTTCTACGCTTGCCATTCCTATACCAAATTTTGCAACGGATGTTATTTTTTCATATAGGACTTGCCTACATTGAGGAGTCAACTTTTTCGAGTCGTTGATTCCATCAATAATTGTATTTCTATCAATAAACACTACGGCTGCGGATATTACTGGACCAGCTAGCGGACCTCTTCCAACTTCATCCACTCCTGCTATCACTCCTGATAATTTATTTTCTAATGTAAAGTCTGGGTATTTCATAGGTTTTTATAATAAGAAAGTTATAGTAAAAACTGAACAGATAATAGAAATTATCCAAAATTTCATAACGATTACATTTTCTGACCATCCCTTCTTCTCAAAGTGATGATGTATTGGTGCCATAAGAAAAACTCTTTTTCCTTCTCCATATTTAAACTTTGTATATTTAAAATATGATATCTGAATAATCACAGATAGAGTCTCTATTACAAAGATTATTCCAATAACGGCAAAAAGCATTTCTCTTTTAATTAGGACACTAGTTAACCCTAAAGCTGCGCCTACCGACAAGCTACCAACATCACCCATAAATATTTTTGCTGGATGTGTGTTAAACCACAAGAAACTTAAAATAGCTCCTATAAATGCAATGCAGAATAAAGTAATATTCATATCTGCTTGAGTTATATATGCAATTAGCCCCAAAAAAGCAAAGGAAGTGATGACTTGAGTTGCAGCAAGGCCATCCAAACCATCTGTGAGATTCACAGCATTAGCAGAGCCGACAATTACAAACGCAGCGAATGGAACATATAGATAGCCAAAGTCGATTATTACTCCTTTAAATAGGGACATTTTTGTAAAACCTTCAGCAGAGTATAGCTTAAGTATAGACATACTAACCAGAGTTACAATAAACTGAATAAGTATTTTGGTTTTTGCACTTAAACCTCGATAGTGATTTGTCTTCAATTTTAAATAATCATCAATAAATCCAAGTAGAGCAAAAAATAGAGTTATCAATATCAGCAGCAAGATTTCTAGTGTTAACTGAGCCCAGAGTAAAATTGGTAATAAAGAAGAAATCAGTATTATTATTCCGCCCATAGGTGGTACATTCTTTTTTGTTATTAAATGACTTTCTGGTCCACATGATCTAATTGGTTGCCCATCTTTACTTATTTTTTTTAGAAGCTTTATAAAATAGGGAAAAAGAATAAACCCAAAAACAAATGAGGTAAAAAATATTTTTGTAGCTAAGATCATCTGCTTATTTAAATTGACTAAGTATCATACCACCTATAGCTAATAAAGCCAACTTCTGTCATCCTATAGCCTATTCCTCTTTCACTTCATTCTTTCCTAACTTGGTGCGTGTAATTACAATAACTCTGGAATAGTATGAAGAGTTATATTGTCATCTTCTGCAAAACAAAATTCGCTATTTGCATCTGTCCATGTATACATTTCTTTTAGATTAATCTCAGAAGAATCATAAACACCATACTCTGCTTTTGTATGGTAATCACAATACTGAAACTTACCCTCTTTATTGAAAGAGCCAAATTCATCAATTAATGTAGCCATTTTCCTACCTTTTTTACCACTTATGAATTCGAACACGGCAACTGAATAGTGACCTGGAGAGCCTGGTTCAGGAGATTCTTCTGTAATAAAAAACGATGGTCGATGACTAAATAATTCCCAAAGATTCGGATTACATTCTTTTTTCGCACAATTTAAACTGATGAATTTATATTCATCTGAAACGTTCGAATACTGGGGATCGTATTTTTTGTATTCAAAGAATTCATTACCTAAAAAATTACAAAACGTTAATTTATAATCATCATTATTAAATTTAACAACTTTTAAATAGTGAAAATCTCTTGGGATAATTACCTTCTCTTGTGTAACATGATTACGCATGACCAATTGATCATTGAACATGTAGTAACCTATTTTTGGAAGAGTAGCTATGGGCTTATCATTCAAGACAATATTTGCTTCATAGATATCAGGCGATAATTCTTCCCCTTTTTGCAAAGTGAATTTCTGCTTTAAGCTATCTATTATTGTTGATACATCACTTATTGTTAATACATCACATTCATCTTTTGTGTATTGATACTTATAGCAGCTGCCATCTTCACACACTGGAAGACACTTTCCATTTTTGTCTGATATATAGATATAATCACCTTCTATTGTAAAATAAAGTCCACCATTTTCTCCTTTAATCTTTTGTAGTACTGGATCATTTTCATCATTAAAATTGATGAAGTTTAGTACTTCAGTTGTTGTACTGTGTCTAGAAATGGGTAATTTGGCACCAAAATATGGACTATCTTCTATGTGGTAAAGCGAAATCTCTATTGGTTTTGATCTAAGCTTTTCTATAATATTGTCCCTGTTTGCACTTATGATATCTTCTTGCTCTATAATAAGATTCTCTTCTTCACCATCTTTATTTTTCACTTTCAGAGGTGATTTTCCCTTATATAAAACTATTTTATCACCCAGCTTCTGTAACTTTAAATCACTAATAGTATCACCCAACTCAGCCGTACCAATGTGTGAACGAATAGTATACTTGTTGTTATTAAACTCTAATCTATAATATGCAGTAGGAAGTTTAATCAGCTTCTTATAGAGCGGATCTTTATTATCTATTCTAAATGTATTTCCCATACTATTACCTTAAACAATTAACAGCCTTCAGATCAATCGCCTTGAAACTACTTGGAGAAGTGACATCGCTCATAAAACTCCTTGGCTGCTCGTTATCTGTTGCTGTTTTCTCAATATTAACAAAACCCCTTTGTTGCTCATTGTTTTCTAATGTTCTTTCCATACGATCTTTGAAAATAGTCAAAAATCTATCAGTTTGTTTGTAATTTGGACATGATTTTTTTGCAGATAAATATAAGAGTTTTAACAGCTCATTACGACTTTCATCATTAAATAATGACCTATCTAGAATGGTTGACTGTAGTTTTACTGGATCAAAATTTAGGCTTTTCTTTGGAATGCCGCATTTTGAAGCTGTTTCTTCTAATACTTTTCCAAATCTCATAACAATATCTGCTGCATCTATTATTTTTGCCACTTGATTAAGCTCTTGTATTTTATTCTCTATTTTATATTCATCTTGTTTTACAGAAGGATAAAAGAAATTTATTACTTGAGATATAAATGAAGTTGGCCTACTTGCTCCACTTGTTACTGGTGGATTATTTAATTTTTCAATTTCCCTCTTCTTTCTACGTACAGTACAAACTTGATCTGTAGGTTTTGTTTTACAAAATATATCCTTTACCTTACTATAAAGTGCTTGAGTATTTTGTTCTGATCGAAATGCTTTATCAACAAAATTGTCAGCCTCTTCTTTAAAATCTTTAGCTTCTTTGGCAGATTTTTCAGAAGCGGTTTTAGCTACCTCTGCTGCTTTCTGAGCATTCTGAATTTCAATTTTTGTTTGATTCATCTTGCGCAAAAACTGATCAGCCTCTGCAGCACCTACCCCATCTTCTCCCTTTGGACCATGAGGACCAGGCGCTCCTGTGTTGCCTTTAGGACCTACTAGACCTTGAGCACCTTTTTCTCCTTGCGTGCCATTGAAGCCTTGTAGACCTGGCAATCCATCCATTCCTGGTGCTCCAATTTCACCTCTATCTCCCTTGAGACCAAGATCACCTTTTTCTCCAGACACACCTGGCGCTCCATCTACTCCTTGAGGGCCTACTGGACCTGAATCTCCTTTATCACCTTTAGGACCTACTAGACCTTGAACACCTTTTTCTCCTTGCGTGCCATTAAAGCCTTGTAGACCTGGCAATCCATCCATTCCTGGTGCTCCAATTTCACCTCTATCTCCCTTGAGACCAAGATCACCTTTTTCTCCAGACACACCTGGCGCTCCATCTGTACCTGAAGCACCATCTACTCCTTGAGGACCTACTGGACCTGAATCTCCTTTATCACCTTTAGGACCTACTAGACCTTGAACACCTTTTTCTCCTTGCGTGCCATTAAAGCCTTGTAGACCTGGCAATCCATCCATTCCTGGTGCTCCAATTTCACCCTTATCTCCTTGATCACCCTTCAAGCCTTGTGTACCATTAACGCCTTTAGGACCTTGTATTCCTTGATCACCTTTTTGTCCTTGTACACCTTGTGTACCATTCAAGCCTTGCGGACCTATTGGACCTGTGTCTCCTTGGTCACCTTTTGGACCTGGAAGACCTTGCTCTCCTGTATCACCTTTATCGCCGATTAAACCTTTTGGACCTATGTCTCCTTTATTTCCCTTTTCTCCAGGTAGTCCATCTAATCCTGGTTGCCCTGGCGCTCCTACAATTCCAAATTCACCTTTATCCCCTTTTAGACCCTGAGAACCT
The DNA here is from genome assembly GCF_964028195.1 of Wolbachia endosymbiont (group A) of Pogonocherus hispidulus. Classification (NCBI taxonomy): domain Bacteria; kingdom Pseudomonadati; phylum Pseudomonadota; class Alphaproteobacteria; order Rickettsiales; family Anaplasmataceae; genus Wolbachia; species Wolbachia endosymbiont (group A) of Pogonocherus hispidulus. Next base: position 188,777 of record NZ_OZ034750.1, on the reverse strand, counting down.
TTCTCCCCTTGCGTACCATTAAAGCCTTGAGAACCTTGTATACCTTCGTCACCTTTTTCTCCAGGTATTCCTGGCGCTCCATCTGCTCCTTTATCTCCCATATCCCCTTTTGGACCTACTAGACCTTGAGCACCTTTTTCTCCTTGCGTGCCATTAAAGCCTTGTAGACCTGGTAATCCATCAACTCCTTTTGCACCCATATCTCCTTGCTCACCCTTCAAGCCTTGAGGACCAACATCACCTTTTTGTCCATTAAGACCTTGCACCCCAATATCTCCTTTAGGGCCAGCTTCTCCTTTTAGTCCATCTGTACCTTGTTCACCTTTTAGTCCTTGCAAGCCTGGATTACCCTTAGGGCCTACCGGACCTTTTGATCCAGGCATTCCTGGCAATCCAGTATCTCCTTTATCGCCCACATCTCCTTTGTCACCTTTAGGACCAGGCATACCTGACGCTCCAGTATCTCCCTTATCACCTTTTGGTCCTTGAACTTTTCCTGGATTTTGCTTTAATTCTTCTGAAATGCTTTTTATTAGCTCAGTACTGTTTGCAAGTTTTTCTACTAATGTATCATTATCATCACTTAGTAAGGCTTCTTTTAGCTCTTGAGCTCTGTTATCAATTAGTGCAGTAGCTATTGCTTCATGAATATTTGGACTGTCGATAACTTTTCCTGCAATTTGCTGCTCTAATACTAAATCTCCGTCTTGATTACGATACTCAAGTACTTCATTAGCAATGGTTCCATTATTAATTAATTTTTGTGCAACCCCAGTATGCAGACTTGAACTGCCTGCAAGTTCTTCCATTAACATTTTTCCACTGGAATCAGTGAAGTTAAGCATCATCTCCTTAAACCCAGTGGCTCTAGTAGTGACTAGCTTATCTGCAACTTCTTCAGGATTTGCATCCATGCCACTATGCCCTTGTTCACCCTTTGCGCCTCTTGAACCAGAGAGGCCCTTGAAACCTCTAGGACCTTGTATACCCTGTTCTCCTTTATCTCCCTTGAAACCTTGTGGACCTACTAAGCCTTGATCACCTTTATTTCCTTGAGGGCCTCTTGGACCTGCATTTCCTTGGTCACCTTTTGATCCAGGCATTCCTGGCAATCCATCTTTACCAGGAGCTCCATCTGCTCCTTTAGAACCCGGGGTTCCGTCTTTACCAGCTTGACCTAGTTCACCTTTTAGACCTGGCGTACCTTGAGAACCTGAACCACCTTGTGTACCTTTCTGTCCTTTCAAGCCTGGAAGACCTTGATTACCTCGAGAACCTGCAAGACCTGGCTCACCTTTTTGACCTGGAAGACCTACAAGACCTGGCTCACCTCTTTGACCCGGCACACCTTGAGAACCTGAAAGACCTTGCGTACCATTAACGCCTTTCGGACCTACCGGACCCTGAGGACCAATTTCACCTTTTATACCTTGATCACCTTTTATTCCTGGTTGTCCATCTAACCCTGGTCGTCCTGGTGCACCTGGCTCACCCTTTTGGCTTGGATAGCCGTAACCCAAATAACCTTGATCACCCTTGTCACCTTTCTCTCCAGGCAACCCGTTTAGACCTGGATGACCTTGATCCCCTTTGGGACTTGGATACCCTTGTAGACCTGGCTCTCCCTTCTGACCTGTCCAACCTTGATCCCCTTTAGGACCTGGCTTTCCTGTTAGTTCTGAGACTGCATAAAACCCGCCTTCTTGGCCCTCTTCTCCTTTTTCTCCAGGTATGCCTGGCAGCCCATCAAGACCACGTGGTCCTAGTTCGCCTCTTTGACCTGGCAAACCTCTTGGCCCAGGAGGTCCAGGCATTGCTACCATTTGTGTTTCGTTTAATTTTTTAATTTTATCTTCTAAAATTCTAATCTTTTCTTCTAAACCTTTTTCTAAATCTATAAGTTCTCCAACTTTCATATCAACCTCCAAAAAGTTACCAAAATTTTCTAAGTTATAATAATAAGGATATAAATCTGAGTTATGGCTGTAGTTATATCCTACAAAATCAGGTTTTAAACCATAAAAATTCTTACATTTGCTATTTTCGTCTGATATACAACCAACGTAATTACTGCCTAACTTTTTTGCTGCGAAATAGCTATTTTTCACATTCAATCTCTCTATTTCATGAAAAGGAAATAATTTGAAATTATCATCTCTCCGATCGAATATTGGAACAACATTATTCAACATACCAACCTTACTACCAGCGAAGTTATGTATTTCAATGCTCTTATAAAATTTGTATTCAAATTGCGATTCTTTAAAAACATTGTCTCCAATTCGTATATCAAGTCTATTGCCAATAAGACTCATATTTTTACTACTTATCACATCTTTTCGATCTATTAAAACCTTACTATTTTCAAGTGGTTTAAATTTCATAGAATGTGTATCATAATCATATACACTAACGTGTGTACCATTTGTGCTGGACTTAGGTATAAGATCAATAGTAGCTATATTAATAGCATTGCCATCATGGTAATAATAGTAATATTCACCTGAGTTAGTAACCAAAGCTAACTTGTTGTCATCTCCTACTTTTTCTAGCTTTAATTGTAGCCCTTGATATAAACTGGTTAGTACCTTCACTGTGTTACACCTAAAATCAAACACTTTAAAATGCTGATAAGTAGGCTCATCAATAATGACATAAGATATAGTAGGTAAACTAACTGTTGTTTCGCTATTTACTCTTACTTTAGCAGTTGTTATATAATGATTTGCACTATTACAGTCTTTACCTGAGGCATCCCCCTCTTCTAAATCAAAACGCACTTTTATCCCCCTTTGTGACCTATACTCTGGATGTAGTTAATTTACAAACGCTAATTATTGATTAATAATGGTGACATGTAAACATAGTTATAAAGTAACTGTTACACTTGAATTTCTTCCTGGTTTCTATTGTCATCATAACATTAAAAACACTTTAAGAAAGCTGCTTAGTTAAATTAACTTAGACAAGCAAATAGCAGCTTTGCAGCCTGTTTTTATGAATGAGGATAAAATGTTGTAGCCAAATGCGCTTTCAGCATTGTGCTGAATTGCAATATCTCTGTGCTCTAACTCCTCGTCACGAAATTTACTTATAGTTTCTTTTAATTCTCCATCTTCTAAATGTGAAACTTGCTCTCTGTAGTGCTCCCCTATAACTTCTTCAACTGCAGCAGTGCAAGCCATAGCAGCTTTTTTGCCCATAATAGCAGTTGCAACACCAAGCGACACTCCTAAAACACGCCAAACTGGCAACAAAACAGTAGGACGAACTTTTTGCTCCTTGATTTTCTCATTAAAATAGTGAAAATGCTTTTTTTCCTGCTCTTCCATTTCAATTATTTCATTGATTATAGAAGATTTTTTAAGAATAAATTTTTGACCAGAATAAATGCAAATAGCTCCATATTCCCCAGCATGATTTACTCTAATTGCCTGTTGCAAGAACTGATTGTTGCTGCACCTTAAATTATTTAGATTTCTTTCTTTCTCCACAATACACCTTACCTGATACGAACAGAGCTGCTATGAGATAAATTAAATTCCATGTTGCTAAGGAAACACCTAGAACGTAATGAGGTCTGTCACAAGATGGAGAGTAATTAGGATTTAGTAGATTATTTCTGAGCTCTTCTATACTCACGTTACCACTTGCTTGCTCTGTACAACCTAAAACATCATGAAATAAGTGGAGTTCAAGACCTACATGATAAAAAGATATTACTGCACCTATGAGGTAGCTGCAAAACATTGCATAGATTAGAATTTTGTTGTCTTTAAGCATGCATACTACTGCAAGTAACCCTGCAACATAGTAAACTACCCGCTCGTATGTACATAACTTGCATGGCAGCATGTTGAAAAAATATTCTAGCAAATATGCAAAAATTAGAGCAAAAGCACTTGATAGCAGAAAGATTGTAGGAATTCTGGAGTTATTACACACGACTTTAAGTAAATTATCCCTGAAAGTATAAAGCAGAGTATTCATTTTGCATAGGGATTTTTATTTTTTTTCAAAAGTAATCTGACTGGCACGCCTTCAGCAAAGAAATTTTTTCTAAGGTCATTAATTAAATAGCGTTTGTAACTTTCATCAACACTTTCAGGTATGTTACATATCAAAGAAAAAGCTGGAGGTTTAGTACCAATTTGAGCGATATACTTCATTTTAACTGCTTTGCCTTTTACAAGCGGGTGAGAGTGCCTATCTAAAGCATCAATTAGCCACTTATTCAGTTTTGCAGTGCTGACTTTCTTGTTCAAAGATTCACTCACTTCAAGACACTTATCTATTACATCACTGCAGCGCATGCCTTTTAACGCAGAAACTGTTATAGTTGGCACTTCCAAGAATAACCGAGTCACTTCCTGTTGTTTGACAAATTTTATTAACTTACTTCTGTCATCCTTACCTATTAAATCCCACTTATTTAAAACAACAATAATCCCTTTCCCTCCCTTAATTGCAGCTTCACCAATTGATAAATCCTGCTGCTCAATACCAACTAGGGAGTCTAGCATTAAAACTACCACATGAGAGCGCTTGATTGATTCTAAGCTTTTTTCAACAAATCTTGATTCTAAGTCATCTATAACATTCGCCTTTCTGCGGATTCCTGCAGTATCAATGAGAGTAATTAGCTCCCCATTATGATCATATACAATATCTACAGAATCACGTGTGGTGCCTGGCTCTGAACTTGTTATTAGTCTGTTTTCTGCAAGTAAACCATTTAAAAAAGTTGACTTTCCGACATTTGGACGACCGATGATTGCAATTCTTAATTTACCGGACTCATTAGAGCTCTTATTGTCATCCCAGTGCTTGACACTGGGATCCATACTATTTTTTTTCTGGATTCCAGTGTCAAGCACTGGAATGACACCGAAAGGAGGACTATTTGCACTGATATTTTCAATAACACCAGCTAATGCATCATAAAGATCAACCATGCCAAGATTATGTTCGGCTGAGATGTATACCGGGCCAAGAAAATCAAAAAACTGCAAATAATCAACATTTTCGGATTTATGACTCTCACATTTATTTGCTATGAGGATTACAGGTTTATTCATTTTTCTCTTTAGCCACTTTGCAAATTCTTTGTTTCGCTCATTTTGCACTTTTGCATCAACAAGAAAGAAAATGATGTTTGAATTGGATAGAGAAAATTCTATTTGTTCAATAACTTGTAGTGAAAAATTAGTTTGGTCGTTCCATCCTCCTGTATCTATAACTTTAAACTCTAAATCGCTAATTCTGCCTATTCCTTCTCTTCTATCTCGTGTGACCCCTGGAATATTGCTGACCACCGCTGCTTTTCTTCCCACTAATCTGTTGAATAGGGTAGATTTTCCAGCATTTGGTAGGCCTACTATGGCGATTTTTAGCATAATTCAAGGGCATCTTCTATGTAAAGTAAATTATAATCAAAATTTTTCAATTTAACTATTGACTTCGTAGATTACATAAGCATACTACAGTTAGAACTTTTTTATTTCATTATGTAAAATAGGAGGTGGTTATGCCAGAGCGAATAGAGAGTGTAGGTAATGAAAAATTAGAAGAACAAGGGTCACAAAAGCGTTCATATAAAAGTATAGAGCGTCCAGAAAAAACAAATGATTTCCAATTAAGCATGACAATATATCAAAAATCTGAAAAGGAGAAACGAGAAAAGATCTTAAAGCAAGTAGAAGATATAGAAAAAGAGTATCAAGTGCTTTCTGATCAACTATAGGAAGAATGTTAGATGAACTATTAAAAGTTATAAAGCATGCAGATGAGCAAAAAATCATGTTTGGCATGCCTGGCAAGTTGGTGCACGGTATGCCTGAAGAAAAAGAGCAAGAAGCGATAAAAGAAACATCATTGATAGGCTATCTGATAAAAAGTGCAAGCCTAATCAAAAAACAAAACTTAAATCTCGAAGAAAATAATGAAGGTAGGCTAAATTCCCTTTGCTCAAAAATATCCAATTTAATTTCAACGGGTACATATGTTAAAAAAGAAATTTTGGATTCATGTTGTAACGATATACCAGTAGATTCAGCTCTAGAAGAAAAGCGCAACAGCTACTTATTGAGCCTAGAGCAAGCTGTGTGTAGCAGTATTGAAAATGACGAAAAAGAAGGAATCATAGTAGAGAGAGACAATGAATTTTATTGTGTAAAATGTCCAGAAAAAAGTGTGATCTCTCCTGCAAAATTTATGAACTTCCCGAAATTTAAGGAGTTAGAATATGGTGCATTACGGGTTGGAGAAGGAGAAAATATAATCCGGTTACACAAGGGGAAATATCATGACATGAAAGGTAAGTTAAAGATGACCTTTAGGGTAGGCGATGAAAAGCTTGAAATGGCTTTATCTTCTATAAAAGATCATACATTAAGTTTTGGTGCAATAACAGTACATATGGATGATAAAAGTTGTGAAATCTTCTCAAAGTACCTAAAAGAGCTAGAAAAAGAACCTCGTATAAGCAAGGTTGTTGAAGCTGCTAAAAGTTTTGTGCAAAACAAATCTCCTCTTTCTTCTATAGACAATGCTAATGTCCAGCAGCTTCAGAGTAATGTCGAAAGTTTACAGAGTAGTGGCCAAAGTCTAGGTTGAAAAAGTTTAATGATTACGATACACATACACTGTTGCATATAGCAATAGTGTATGTGTATAGTAGTAGAGTTTGTAAGCTTAATAAAGTCTACTACTAATTTAAAAACTACTTTATTGTATGCAAGACTTTAAAATACTAGAAAATCTAAAAACCAAAGCACTAGAAGCTGAAAAAGGAGGCGGTTCTAACAGAATCAATAAACAACACGAAAAAGGGAAATTAACTGCTAGAGAAAGACTCAGTATATTGCTTGATGAAAATTCGTTCGAAGAATACGATAAATTCGTGAAGCATCACGCAGTTGATTTTGGCATGCAAAATGCTAATTTTTTAGGTGATGGAGTAGTGATTGGTCATGGTACTATTTATGGCAGAAAAGTTTTCGTTTACTCGCAAGATTTTACTGTCTTTGGTGGGTCACTTGGTGCGTCACATGCAAAAAAAATATGCAAAATTATGGATATGGCAATTAATGCCAGAGTTCCAATCATTGGGCTAAACGATTCTGGTGGAGCCAGAATTCAGGAAGGAGTAAATTCTCTTGCTGGTTATGGAGAAATTTTTCAAAGAAACGTAAATGCATCGGGTGTTATACCACAAATCTCTTTAATCATGGGGCCATGTGCAGGAGGTGCAGTTTATTCCCCAGCATTAACTGACTTTACTTTCATGGTAAAGAATAGTTCATACATGTTTATAACCGGGCCAGATGTAGTAAAAAAAGTCACATATGAAGATGTAAGCCACGAAGATCTTGGTGGAGCAAAAATTCATACAAGCAAAACAGGAGTAGCGGATTTTGCATTCAATAATGATGTTGAAATGCTGCTAAAAATGCGTGAATTCTTTACTTTCTTACCAGCAAATAATCAAGAATCACCGAAATCTGTACCAATCTGTAATGATGTTAATGATATTGATGGATCCTTAAACACTCTAATTCCTAGCAATCCTAATACTCCTTATGATATGTATGAACTCATTGAAAAAGTTTGTGATGGAAGGAAATTTTTTGAGTTAAAACCTGACTTTGCTCGTAATATCATAATTGGTTTTGGTAGAATTGGAGGAAACACTGTTGGTATTGTTGCAAATCAACCTATGCACCTTGCAGGATGTTTGGATATTGATTCTTCAAGAAAAGCTGCAAGGTTTGTGAGGTTTTGTGACGCATTTAACATTCCGATCATCACACTTATTGATGTTCCAGGATTTCTGCCGGGTACAAATCAAGAATACAATAATATAATACAACACGGAGCGAAACTGCTTTACGCTTACGCTGAAGCGACCGTGCCGAAAATTAGCCTTATCACTAGAAAAGCGTATGGTGGTGCATACATTGTTATGAATTCGAAACATCTAAAAGGTGATATAAATTATGCCTGGCCAACTGCTGAAATAGCTGTAATGGGCCCTGAAAGTGCAGTTGAAATTATATTTAGGCATGAAAAAGACCAGCAAACGTTAATCAAAGAATATAAAGAGAAATTTGCTAATCCATTTTTTGCTGCATCACATGGATACATTGATGACATTATAGTGCCAAGTAAAACAAGGCATCACTTTTGTAAAGCATTAGAGCTACTCAAAAACAAGAAAGTAGAAAGGATATGGAAAAAGCATGATAACTTACCTCTGTAACTTTCTTCTAAGTTTTTATTATAAGGTCTACAGTGCCGTTACCAAGACTCGAACTTGGGACCTCGTCATTACCAATGACGTACTCTACCACCTGAGCTACAACGGCAAGTTTATATATTATGATAATGAATAATACAAAAAGGAATAAGGAAAAAGAAGAGGAGAAAAAAAGATTAGCGAAAGCTTTAAAGCAAAATATTTTGAAAAGAAAAAAGCAGCAACAGAGTAGACAGAGAACCCTTTCAAAACTTGTTTATGGTGAGGAATTTTTAGGAGAAAGCACCGCAGAATACTCGAATGTATTTGAGGAAGCTTTAACGACAAAATTACCATCAGAAACTTAAGTTTTGAAGGAGGTATCATGCCAGAACTACCGGAAGTGGAAATAATCTCTAATTTTTTGCTTGATAAAATTAAAAACAAGCAAATCAGTAATGTTATAGTTAATAATTGGAATTTACGTGTGCCAATAACAAAAAATATTGATGATATGCTAAAGGGCAAAGTCATACGCAACATCAAGCGTAGAGGTAAGTATACGATCTGGAATACAGATGGTAGTGTGGCTGTAATCATACATCTTGGCATGAGCGGAAAGCTTATATATGCTGACCACGATCAAGTGCGGAATAAGCACGATCACGTGGTATTTTTATTTTCCGACAATACTTCAATAATCTTTAATGATCCAAGAAGATTTGGATTAGTTATTATTTTAAGCAAAGAACAAGAAATAAATTTTTTTGATGATTTCGGAATAGAGCCCCTCACGGATGAATTCAGTGGAGATTATTTACAGGAGTTGCTGAAAAACAAAAAAGTGAATATCAAATCAGCATTAATGGATAACAAATTGATAGTTGGCATAGGCAACATATATGCTTCTGAAAGTTTGTTTAGAGCTCGCATATCACCACTCAGGCCAGCACAAGATTTGACTTATAAGGAGTGCGAAAAACTTGCTGCTGAAATAAAAAATACTCTGAGTGATGCAATTGCTGCAGGCGGTTCAACACTGAAAGATTATGCACAGCCATCTGGATCTGCTGGATACTTTCAAAATAACTTTTACGTATATGGTAAAGTTCAAAAACCTTGCAAGATCTGCAACAATATCATAACACTTATACGACAAAATGGCCGTAGCACTTATTTTTGCAATGCGTGCCAGAATTAAGATTTTATTTTTAGATATGACATTCTCACCTGAAAAAGATCCGTTTGATTTGTTTTCAAAGTGGTATAAAGCAGTTTCATCAACTGCAATGACGCTAGCAACTTGTAGCAAAGACTGCATTCCATCTGCAAGAGTAGTATTACTAAAGGAATATAGTAAAGAAGGTTTTGTGTTTTTCACTAACGTAAACAGTAAAAAAGGGAAAGAATTGACTGAGAACCCCAAAGCTGCGTTAGTGTTTCATTGGATAGAATTTGCTAGGCAAGTACGAATTGAAGGAGATGTTAAACTTCTAAACGATGAAAGAACTGACAAATACTTCTCTTCTCGAGCGCGCGATAGTCAAATTAGCGCATGGTGCTCAAAACAATCGAGCGTTCTGAAAAATTGGCAAGATTTTGAGCAAGCCATCAAATTGAAGGAGAAGGAATTTTACAACACACAAGTTCCTCGTCCTGACTTTTGGGTGGGATTTTGCGTAATCCCAAAAGTAATTGAATTTTGGCAAGAAGGTGAATATAGGAAGCATATTAGATTTAGATACACCCTTGTTGAGGGAAGCGATTGGAAAGTGGAACAATTATATCCCTAACGTTATTGCAGTTGCTTCTTGATTTACCATTGAGAATTTAGGCTCAAATCACAATGCCCGTACAGCTGCGACCCTAGAGCTACTATCTCTCACCCACTGCAGATATTGCACGGTACTATCCACTTGGTCATCGTGGCGAGTTTCTGGAAACATTAAAATCTCATACTCAAAATCATTCAGCCATACTGCTTGGTGCGGCAGAAAAACCTTACCAGACTCTATTATTGGAACAATTTGGTAGAATCGAGCAAGTTTACCGCTATGTGGTACTACCTCGATAACAGGTAGGTCACTATTTGTCTTTAGCTCTTGAATCAATTGCTGACCACTCGTTTTTGCTTCGATTAAAATTGCATGTGGCTTCCACCTTGCAGCTAGTGACAGAACTTGTTCTTTAAGTTTTGGATACTCAAGCTTTGCACGATATACATCAAGTAAATAGAATTTATTATCCGCTTTTGCCCAGGTGGTACAAACGCTAAAGCCGCTAGAATCGCTTATTGAAACCGCAGTGTCCCAACTTTGTGTTACATGCGAGAGATTATCAGGAACATTTTTATAGCGCTTCAGCCACTCTCGTTTAATTATACCACTTGAAAGTGGCAGAGGGTTTTGTTGATATTGGGCAGCAAAAGCGTAACTACCAAGTTCGACTTTTATCATCTTAACTTCTTTTTTTCCTCCATAGAGGGGATATAATAGCTGGCCTTCTTCTCTTGAGTATAACATCTTTGCAGGTCTAGCACGCGATGCTGTTTTATTACTGGTTGTAGTTACTTGGACGACAGGAACAGAAAGTGCTGGCTTTTTGATTGAATAAATGATCTCCTTATTTTCAGATATCATTGGTAAACAAATATGATGCCATATGTTTTTCGGTTTGGAGAGAAGGTGCCCGGTTAAGTCTTCCAAGTGGAGCCTATGCATCACAAGAACAATTACTCCTTTTTTTCTGTCGTTGAGCCTCGTTACTAAAGTCTGATCAAACCAGTTTGTGGCACGCTTTCTAAACGTTTCACTCAAAGCTTGGGCGGGACTCAGTGGATCATCTACGATGATGAAATCACCACCTTCACCGGTTAATGTTCCTCCAACGGACGTTGCGATTCTGTATCCTCTCTGCACTGTTTGAAATTTGTACTTGGTATTCTGATCTTTGGATAATTCTACTTCTGGAAATAGCTTTTTATACCAACCAGATTGCATTACGCACCTTGTATCGAGCGAGTGCTTTTCGCTGAGCAGCCGAGAGTAACTTGCAACTATTACTCTTGCAGTTGGCTGGTTTCCCAGTATCCATGCGGGCCACGCAACACTAACGCACAGGGACTTCATTGAACGCGGAGGCATATTGAATATTATTCGCCTCATTTTGCCAACGTTTGCCGCTTCAAGTCTGTCTGCTATGACTTTTATATACTGATAATCATTATACTCACACCCCGGCACCACCGTTTGAAAGCATAACTCAATGAATTTTAGAAAGTTCATGATATAATGTTGAAACCAGCGCGTGACGCTGGGATGACAAAAAAAGGAGCACTGGAATGACAAGGCTATAGGTTGCAAGCAAGACGTCATACCGCCGCAGACCGTCATGCTGCCGCGAACCGTCATACCGCCGCGGTATCTCAAAGCATAGATCCCGCTAACACGTAGCGGGATGACGGTTGTCAGGCTAGTACCTTCTCCTGTCATCCCAGTGCCTCCTTCTTCTGTCATCCCAGTGCCCAGACACTGGGATCCAGGAATTTTATTAAGTTGGTAAGCATAAAAATAGGTGTTTTACGTTAAAATACAACGTTTTCGATGAGATTGCAGGAAGGCTGGATCCCAGTGCCTGGGCACTGGGATGACAAAAAAAGGAGCACTGGAATGACACCTTCCTGCCCAGTTCATGTTGCTATAAATATTAAGGAATTTACCAAATGAAGAAAAAAGGCAAAAGAAACCCCGTGGTGGTTGGCTATTTACTATGTACTAAAATATCGGCGTTTTTTTTATTCTAAAACGCTTGATTAAGAGCGATTTAGCTGCTTTTAACTTGCAACTAACCTACACCGCAAGTGTTTAAGAAATTTACTAAGCAGAAAAAAAGGCAAAGAAAACCTAGGGTAGCTAGTATTCAAATTCTCCCTTGTTCTATTTGACGTCTTTTGATGTCTTAAACGCTTTATAAGCGCGTTTCGGCTTGTATAGGTAGAAACCCAGAAGTTTTATAAAGACATGAGGTGCACATAGTGCAAAAAATTAAGCATGATTTACGCCAAATACAAAGTTCCCTTTGTCGTTTTAATCTGCAGATTGCGAAGATAAATAAATAGCTTCACTTTCATGATAAGGGGGCTGGCGGAGTTTGTCAAGTAAGTTTTTCGTTTAATCCGTTTCCATGAACTACCTGAAACCACAATATTCGCACAGTTGGAAAATGGTTGCGGGAGTAGGATTTGAACCTACGACCTTCAGGTTATGAGCCTGACGAGCTACCGAGCTGCTCCATCCCGCGTCGTTGTTTATTTAGTTATTATATATACAATAATAGAAAATAAAAGAATAAAATTGCGTCACAGTCACATATCGGTATGTTTGTTAACTTTCTTTGACATAATAGTTAGTTATATACGTCATAACCTACACAATGAAAAATATAACTTGATACTATGGTTTCCTGTGTGTCAGTGTGTAGGGATTTTAACCTATTTTTCCCTAAGTTTTGAACCAAGCTGCACTTTCACTATATCTATTTTTCTTTTGCTTTCACCTATACTAATTCTGATTGCAATATTGTATAAAAGGTACGCGATATTATGTATCGCTTTAATTGCAGTGCTCATAGGGTTTACAGCTAGTAAATTAAGAACAGCTTTAGTTGATACTCAAATTCTTGATAAAGAGAGATACGTAAAAGATATCGTTGCCACAGTGAAGGATATTAACGACAGGGGCTCATACAAACAATTTCTGCTTTCTGTCTCTACTATCTCAAAATCCTCTCCTGTCATCCCAGCACCACCTTTTGTCATCCCAGTACTTGATACTGGGATCCAGAAAAAAAAGATATGGATTCCAGCGTTACGCGCTGGAATGACACCGGATAGAGCTCTAGATAACATCAGAATATCGGTTAGAACCAAAGTGGAAGAAGGCATTAAAATAGGCGATCAAGTAAAATTATCAGCAAAACTCTTCCCTCTAAAGATTGCGCCCTCGGAGTATGCATATGATTTTGCAAGAATGGCATATTACCAGAAAATAAGTGCAACAGGTTTTGCAACAAGCAAAATAGCTTTGCACAAAAAGGCTGAAGCAAGAAAATTTCAAGAGTATATAGAATCTTTCCGTCAATACATCTATGAAAACCTGCAGCAAAATATCAAAAAACCACATGCGGATATAATCTCTGCATTACTAATTGGTAAAAAAGATGGCATAGATCAAAAAACTATGGATGCAATACGAGATTCAGGTATAGCACATTTGTTTGCCATATCTGGTTTGCATTTATCATTCGTTGCTGGTCTGTTTTTTGTAGTGTTTCGTAATTTATTCGCAATATCTGAAACTTTGACTCTTAAGTATAACACCAAGAAAATATCTGCATTCCTTACTATCTTGCCAACCACGTTTTATTTGTTGATTACCGGTATGCAAATTTCTGCTCAGCGTGCCTACATCATGGTGATTTTAGTACTTGTTGCAATAATGATAGAGAGAAAATATCGAGGGTTAATAGCAATTGCGTTTGCTGCTGCAGTGATACTCTCAGTAGAACCAGAAGCAATTTTAAAGCCTGGCTTTCAGATGTCATTTTTTGCTGTTTTGGCACTGGTTGCCAGTTATCAAATTAATGCTAATAAATTGTTCAAAATAAAAATAATGAAATATTTTGTATCGATAATGATCAGCTCAGTAATAGCAAGTTTAGCAACTGTTCCGTACACGATATACAATTTTAATTATTTTTCAATTAGTGGCATTATCACAAATTTAGTTGCTATACCAATAGTTACATTAATTATTATTCCACTTGGAATAATTTATGTCTTATTGATTCCTTTAGGTATTGAATGGATTATAGCGCCATTTATAGAGCGCCCAATTGACAGTATTTTGTATATAACAAATGCAATCGCTAGTCTTCAGTATTTGGTTATTCCCATTCGTACTTTTCCTGCCTCATCAATTATTATAATAACACTTGGTTTATTGTGGCTGTGCTTGTGGGAAAGAAATTGGCGTTTCTTCGGAATTTTCTTTATTGTGCTGGGTATTTGCTTTAGCACCGCATATAAAACCCCCGACATCCTAATAAATGCTGATAATGTTGCTGCAAAGGAGAGTGATAACTTACTATATTCTCTCACCAGAAAAAATAGGAACTTTGTTGTCAAAACATGGGCGAAACAAAATGGGCAGAACCAAATTTTGAATCATAAAAAATACAATAACTCAGATAAAAGACTAAAATGTAACGATTATGGCTGTATATATAATAAAGGAAATAATAAATCAGTACTGCTTGCTTATAAAAAAGAAGATATTTCAGAAAATTGTGATAAAGTTGATTTAATAATTCAATTAAGTGAATTCGACTATTCAGTTTGTAATACTAGAACTATTAAATACACCAATCTAAAACCATATGGCACACATTCAATTTGGTTAACAAATCGTTACGTAAAGATTAACAAAGTGCGCTCTAATAGGCCTTGGCATAAGTTAAAAAGCTTGATTTCAAAGTGTTATTAATATATAATTAATTAAATTTAAATATAAGGAAATTTATGACCTCAGGTACCACAAAAAACCCCTTAGGTATTAAGGTAACTCACGATGTGAGCAAAATAAATGATGCCATTGGCTATTTTCCTAAAGCATGGTGCGCAATAAAAAAGTATTCTATAAATAACACCCTACCTATAGCAGCCGTGGATGCTTGGTTTCAATTTTCTCTAGCCTATATTGCTGCAGTCATGATAACTGATGGTGATGTAAGTTTCATCACAAACATTCTTAATTCACGAATAATGCCAGCCTATGTTTATGCTTCTATTATTTTTGGGGTGATTCTTGTAGCATTTCTTGCTATAAAACATATGAACAGGCAAGAGATAAAAGATGAGAAATCAAAAGATGGTGATAGCCCAATAGATATAAAGATTCGAGGTGGAAAAAGTGATGGAATAAATGAGATCGCTCAAAATGCATTAACAATAGAAATTGTTCCTGATTTGGTCGATAAAAAGCAAGGTTTTTCAATAGTTTTACCAATCTCTGAAAAACAGGGAGAGATGTTGGAAAACAAAAGACAAGAGAATAGGAATAAAGTTATTTTGTTTACTGTGCCATATGTGCTGAGCGGTCTAATTGTAACTGGTGCATTGATACAAAATAAATTTAGTTTTGCCAATGTTCATGGTCGGGCAGAATGGGGTTTCATTGCATTCGTGGGTACTGTCTTCATTGCTGGAATATGTATAGCATTAAGTAAGTTAAAAAATAATGAAGTAAATAACGCACATAATATCGTTAAAAAATTCAATAATTTAGATGTTTTACTTCCATGTAGAAAAGGCACGATTGTATCGGTAATGGAAAACAAATTTGAAAGTAAAGAGGAGAATGATCCTATATCTCGATTGATAAAATTACTTGATAAGCGCCTAACTCATTTGGTCAATGAAGTTTGTTACCTGTTTGACAACAGTCTTTTAAAGCCTGCAAATGTTAATATTAAAGAAACGCTTGGCAGTATAGGGAAGGATCTCAAAGCTTTACTTGATAAATTAGAAGAAGATATAAAGAAAAATGTGGATAAGGTGAAAACAACTGCTAGTAAAGAAATAACTGACTGCCTGAAAGATATTAGTAAAAGTGTGAATGTTCTGTGTAAAGAAGTTAGCAAAGACATAAAAGGTAAACTGAGTGAAGTGGATGTAAAGAAGGTAATGGACACAATAAATGTTATTAAGAGTGCAGTAGAGACTATTGACGATAGAGTAGCTAGACTTAAACCTGGAGCCCGTATGGGATTATCCGGAGCAACTTTTGCAGATGAAAGACTGCCTAACGCACCTAATAACCCCAACCCTCAACAAAATGGGCAAGGAAGCAGTAGTCAATCTAAATAAAGATATGCAAACTAGTACTAATGAATCTGCAGATCAAGAGATACAGACACAGTTATTAGAAGAACACAACCGACCAAGTGAGCCTGATAATGAAGATAATACTGATCAATTAGTAGATGAAGAGAAGGAGCTACAAGAACAAATGGCAGTCTTAGAAAAACAAGACAGAGTAAGGCAGCTGAAAAAAGATTTATTTGAACGAGAAAGAACAGATGAATGGAAAGAAAAAATCAACGGCAAAGCAAGTGACTTTCTATATTATTTATTAGAATCTATTAAGTTGGAAGAAAAAGATAATAAAGAAAAAAAGGTTGAGGCAACATTACGAAATTTTGATAATAAAATAATAATTCACTGGAAAGATGGCTCTAAGACAACTTGCCATATTAAAAAACAAGGTGATCTTCCTAGTACAAAAGTTGATTTTGTAGATCAAAATATTCAAGCAGCATTTAAAGTAGCGTGTGCAGGATAGATATAACCTTAAACATTAATAGTGATGAGAAAAAATTAAGGTTAGACACCTATATAGCTGAAAAGTGCAACATATCACGCAGTAAAGCGCAAAGATTGATACAAAATGAGCAGGTGAAATTACTTGGCATACCGATAATTAATAATGACCACATAGTAAAACCAGATGAAGAGTATGTGGTGCATCTCGTTCAACCTGACATATCCACATCAATTGAGCCTAATTATGACATAAAACTTGATATCGTCTATGAAGATGAGGACATTATAGTTCTGAATAAACAAAGTGGATTAACAGTGCACCCAGGTGCTGGGACAAACAATGATACGCTTTTGAACGCAGTTATCGCTCACCTTGATGTAAGACCAGGAATTGTTCATAGACTCGATAAAGATACCAGTGGGCTAATGGTAATTGCAAAAAATGAAGAAGCCCATGGTTTTTTGTCTGAATTGTTATCAAATCGTAAAATAAAGCGAGAATATTTAGCAGTAGTTTGGGGAGCATTATCTTCCCAGCAGGGAACTATAGAAACTAATATTGCTCCCAAACGCGGTAATAAAGAAATGATGTGTGTAACAAAAATCACAGGCAAATTAGCAATCACTCACTATTTAGTGCAGAAAGTTATAGGACAAGCAAGCCTGGTTAAATGCACTTTAGAGACAGGCAGAACACACCAAATTCGAGTCCACATGAGCCACATAGGACATTCCATAGTTGGTGATCAAGTTTATGGAAAAAATAGTAGTAAAAGCACAAAATATGCTAAAAACTCTAGTTTCATTCGTAATTTCAATAGACAAGCACTACATGCTTATACACTGGGCTTATACCACCCAAAAAGTAAGGAATACATGGAATTTGTCTCTGATTTACCGCAAGATATAAAAACTTTAATTGGTGAGTTTGACAACATATCTTAATAACATTCGTATTAACCTGTCAATATTATCATCCATGTTATCAGGAAGTTAATTAATGAAAGAAAAACTGCTGCACTACCTAGATCTTTCACCTTTTTTGAAAGTATGTGTTGTTCACTGGAAATACGCTCAATTGTCGTTTCAAAAGCAGTGTTAACAATTTCCACAATTAACACCAGGAATAGGCTGCTTATCATTACTGCACGTTCTAGATTACTTACATCCAAAACAAACAAAGTTGAAACACATACTATAAAAAGTAGTAACTCCTGTCTGAACGCAATTTCTGATATAAAAGCTGATTTTATTCCTTCACAAGAGTATCGAATTGCTTTTATTAGACGAATAATGCCCTTCTTCATTATTACTCACAAAACCCTTTAATCAAAATTTTAACTCATTTGGATTTGCTACACCCTATAGCATTTTATCATTTGTTCACCCTATTGGTTTTGAAATTAAGATTTACTGCAACTACAATAAGTACTCTTATCATCACATTTTGGTGTTAAGTCAGGATAGAACGTAAGTATAGCATCATTCTTTCTTACAAACACTGATTGATAATTGTCATCTTCCATTTCATATAGGCACATTCCATCTTTTCCTAATTCCTTGAACGCCTTAGTTGCAGAAATTAAAAGGAGAGTAGACCGGCGGAACTTCCCCACCAGTCTCTCGCAGAACTGCACGGAAACCTCTCGGCTTATACAGCTCCCATTATTTAGCCTTTTGATCCTAACCCAAGTGTCCAATGATAGAAAATACTTGGAGACCTCTTTCTCACTTTTCCTAGAAATTGCTTTGCTAGTCTTCCGTGATCACGAAGTTTCTTATATTTTGTCCTGACCCATCTTATGAGGTATCTCTCTATATTTCTGAGAGATGGATACATCTCTGATTTATAAAACCTGCCATAGTACTGAAACCAGCCTCTGACTATTGGATCTATTTTCTTCGATATTTCCTCTAGTGTGGTCCATGTAATCCGATGTATTCTCCATGACTTTATGGTTTTCTTGATCTTCTTCTTGGCTTTGTTACTAATTGCAGGTAGAAATGAGATGAAATAATTCCTCATCTTATTCTTTGCTACTCTAGGTCTAAAAGTATAACCTAGAAAATCAAAGCTTTGTTTAGGAAATTGTTCTTTTCTATCATCATCCTTACTGTACACAATCTGTGTCTTTTCAGGATGTAACTTCAATTTACACTTAGCCAATCTTTCTTCAATCATTACTTTCATAAATCCTGCCTGTCTTTTAGTTCTGCAGTGCACTATCGCATCATCTACATATCTTTCAAATGGTACTGTTGGATAATTTTGTTTCATCCACATATCAAACGCATGGTGCATAAATATGCTTGAAATGATTGGGCTTATTGAACCTCCTTGCGGAACTCCTTTATCCCTTGTTACCCTACTGCCATCTGCTTGCTGAATGGGGGCTTTCATCCACCTCTCAACATACAGTATGACCCATTTGCAGTCTGTGTGTTTCTTGATAGCCTGCAGTGCTAAATCGTGGTCCAGATTGTCGAAAAATCCAGATATATCAAGATCTACCGTCCAATCATTTTTCCAACATCTCTTCCGTGCTGTGTATACCGCATCCAGCGCAGACTTATTTGGTCTATAACCATATGAATCTTCGTGAAATTTCGGTTCTACTAACGGCTCAAGATACATTGTAGCTGCTGTTTGCGCTATCCTGTCGAATACTGAAGGCACACATAAAATTCTTTGCCCTCCTGTATCTTTTGGTATCGCAACAGCTTTTACCGGCTCTGGAAAATAACTTCCGGATGACATCCGATTCCATAATTTGTATAGATTATCCTTTAGATTTTCTTCAAACTTTGTTATCGAGACCTCATCTACACCTGCTGCACCTTTATTTTTCGATACTTGTTTATAAGCTCTCCAAATAAGTTGCTTTGGTATATCAAAAGACTTTGTTTCATTCATTAACTCCTCCCTTTCGGTTGATAAATAATTAAAACTAAATAACTTAGCCCCTTCACTCCATTTCCATTACAGAAACTTCTTCGCTACTACGAGCTAATCCGCCCCTGTTTTTCGCATCGGTACTCTCATCCTCAGAGATCAGCTCTTTGGACTTCTCCCTTTTCATCGAAACGACAGGTTCCCGTAGTTCCATGCAATAGCCTAAAATAGATTCACGCCACTTTTATGCCGGACGCCACCTACCCAGTAAACAAGCTCCCTGTAGATTCATCCCAGGTTAACGACTACCCCCTGGTTTTGACGTCGTCTCTACGCTTTCGACACTTCATCAGTGGTTCACTTGCGTTCGTCTCTCTATTTCATACATGACACATAATTGTGCCTTTTCCATAACGCTCACTACCTTAGCTCTTTACCAAAGCAGCTTATGGCTGTTTGAAGCCTGCTCTTGCAAACCGGCTCCGAGGGGCCCTCCCTCATCTACTGCACAGCTTCAACACTTTCCGTGTTTCTACGGCGCACTATCATCGGCATGAAGGTTATATGCGTATCCATTTGGGCATTTAACTTTCACTTCCTCATCCTTACCCAAATATTTCATTCCAAATGTATAAACTGGTGGCTTAATATCTGATTTATTGCATAGGGACTTATCATTCCAAATTGCACCTGCCCATTTATCTTCCTGAGCTTCAACATATCTACCTACAAAATGCATACCACCTAATTTATCGTTTGGCTCACCACAAAAAATATGTCCAAACCCTATAGTTTCTTTTTCACTTCCACTATTTGTAAACCAAATGTTAGCCAGTTCATCTTTAAATAACTCCAAATCCGCATCTGGCGTAATCACTTGATGATCAAGCTTATCATATATTCCTTTCACTACTTCTTGATGCTGCGGACAACTAAGTAAAATTTTGAAATCTTCTTTATCTGGATGTGCTCCCCAATCTCCACAAACTTTCAACACTCCTCTATCGAAGTCAGTTAATTCTGGAAACGGTGGTATATAACCTGGTTGTGAACTGAAAAATGGCTCAAAATTGACCTTAACATTTTCTTCTACATAGTCAGTGTGAAAATAATGATCCCTAATATAAAAAATAAATCCTATTATTGGTATTATTAAACACAAAATTAGTTTAACTGTCTTCGACATAATCACGTTCACAAAAAAGCTAGCCTATAAGAAACAATTTAAAAAAGTTTTAATCTAATCATTTTTGCAGAGCAGCAATTCCCGGCATTTCGTCACCACCCAGCCAACTTAAAAACGCTCCTCCACCAGTGGAAACACATGTAAAATCCTTATCGGTAAGGCCTGCAGCGCTTATTGAAGATAGACTATCACCTCCCCCTATTATGCTGGTTAACTTTCCTTTGTGCGTTAAGTCACTTACGACTTTCATTACCCCTATTGTACCACTTGCAAAAGCTGAATGTTCAAAAACACCAATAGGTCCATTCCACAGCAGAGTCTTACTGCTTGCTATTATACTGCTTATTGTACTCAAAGTTTGTGGTCCGATATCCAAAATTATATCACCGTCCAAAATGGACTCAGTTCTTCTTGAAATACTAGTGCTGTAATCAGAGTTTACTGCAACCAGAACGTCTTCTGGCACAACTATTTTGCAATTGTTTTTATTTGCTGTTTCAATAATATTATGTAGAAGGTCGTCAACACCATTTTGAAAGAAAGATTTTCCTATATTTACTTTGCTAAATGACAAAAAATTATTAGCAATTGCACCACAGAGAACTAGGTAATCAACTTTTTCCGCTAGCTTTATAAGCATTTTTATCTTAGTTGACATTTTGGCTCCCCCAACTATCGCAGTAATAGGTTTAGCTTTAAACGATACAGCTTTTTCAAGATACTTTAGCTCATCTTGTAAGCAAAATCCCGCGTAGGAAGGTAAAAATTCTGTAATGTGTGAAATAGAAGCGTGAGCTCTGTGAGAGCAAGAAAATGCATCATTTACATATATATCCGCTAGAGATGCTAGTTGTTTGGCAAAATTTGAGTCACTTTGCTCTTCCTCTTTATAAAATCTTAGATTCTCTAGTAGTATTATATCTCTTGCATCCATAGCACTCACTGCTTTTTGCACTTTTTCACCAACGCAATCATCAATGAATTTCACTTTTTTATTTAGTAACTGCGATAAAGTGTCAATTACATTTTTTAGCGACAGATTATTGTCTCTGGCCTTTGGGCGTCCGAAATGCGATATAATAATAATCTTTGCACTTGCATTCACTAAATACTCAATAGTAGGCAATGCTCTCAAAATACGAGTGACGTCACGAATTTCTCCATCTTTTATAGGAACATTGAAGTCAACTCTGAGTAAGACGGTTTTATTGTGAAGATCACAATTTTCTATACTAGGTATATTCATTGTAAAACTAAAGCTATAAAGCCACTATACAGCAGTTTGACCTAAAGTAAAGTTTTAAGTTTACGAACATTTAAGGAAATTTGCATCCAGATGGTGTCAGCTACTTTCATCTGCCACCTGCAAATTGCAATGTTTGTACAGTTATGTGTCACGCTACTTGGATGACACCGTTGAAAGAAATGAACCGCCTTTTCAAAATTGTTTTGAATAGAGGAATAACATTCACAAGTAAAATTTCATATTACCATTTTTTAATTTATGTATTATAATAAGCTTAATCTATAAGAAAAACAAAGTTGGAAAAGTTGGAAGAACTAAGCAAAAACTGGGTGATAAGAACGGGAAGATTTTTATCTTCATTGTTTTTTTTACTGTTGATTGCGCTATCAATACGTAGTTTTTTATTCGAGCCATTTCATATACCTTCTGGTTCAATGAAAAGCACCCTACTTGAAGGGGATTACATTTTTACTAGTAAATATTCATACGGTTACAGTAAACACTCATTTCCATTTTCTCCAAACATTTTTAGCGGCAGGATTTTTTATACCCCTCCAAAGCGTGGCGACATAGTAGTTTTCAAACCCACAAGAAATGACAGCATCAGGTTTGTTAAGCGAGTAATAGGAACACCAGGTGACAAAGTGCAAATGATAGAGGGAGAATTATACCTAAATGATCAGAAAGTAGAGCGAAGGCAAATTGAAAGTTTTTTTGATTATGAGTCAAATCGTAACATACCAAGATATATAGAAACGCTTTTAAGTGGCAAGGAGCATGAGATTTTGGTAGATAACATTTCTAATAAGCTATCATATAACACTCCGGTTTATTATGTACCTAACGATCAATTTTTTGTTATGGGAGACAATAGAAATAATTCTTTGGATAGCAGGTTTCCTGAGGTTGGTTTTGTACCAATGGAAAATATCATTGGGCGTGTAAGTATAGTTGGTTTATCGTTTAAATTGGGGAAGGTCGATTGGTTACCATTTAATTTCAGGTTACCTGTTGCTCTGAGATTTGACAGGATATTGCATAAAGTTGTGTAAACTCTACCTATCTGTTAATTCACATAATTCTAAAGCAGAACTTTCTAACTCAGCGATAGCGTTGTTAATTTCATTCAAGTCATTGCCTTGTAAAGCGTTTTTTGCGTTTTGTAATAGGTTTTTCAACTTTTGATCAGTGGAAACATTTTCAACTAGATGTATGAGCTTGTTACCGTTAATTTTAGCCTCTGCAAGGGAACGAGCCTTCATATCTTCATCAAAGCTGTTTATTGACTGGTTAACCATATTTTGAACATCAGCTTCACTCAAGCCAAAATTTGAATTTACTTCAACTGTCTGCTCAATTCCAGTAGCTTTTTCTCTTGCAGTAACAGTCAAGATCCCGTCAACGTTAACTGTAAATTCTATTTCAATTCTTGCAGAACCTGCAGGCAGTGGCGGTATACCTTTTAGTTCAAACTGCGCTAAAGATTTGTTATCCTCTATCATTTCACGTTCTCCCTGACAAACGTGAATTTTCATTGCTGGTTGCCCATCAACATAAGTTGTAAACTCTTTTATCTCTGAAACTGGTAGTGGTGTATTTCTTGGTATGATTTTTTCAACTATGCCTCCCATAGTTTCTATGCCAAGTGATAAAGGTAGAACATCAAGGAGAACAGAATGAGCCTGCAAAGCTGCTCCAATGACCACTGCTTTATCTGGATCTGCGTCACTTAGTACTTTATTTCCAAAGAGTTTGACTAGTGAATTTTGAACCAATGGTGTTCTAGTTGCACCACCAACTAAAATTACTCCTTTTATATCATCAATTTTAAGATCTATATCGCTTATAGTACGAGTGACTATATTGATAGTCTTGTTAACCAAAGGACTTATTGCCTGTTCGAACTTCTCTCTAGTTATTTCACATTCAAATGGCTTGCCGTTAATGTTAAAGCCAAAAGTGCCTACAGTATTTTTGCTCAGATATTCCTTCACAGTACGTAATTTAACGAATGATAATAGCCCTGTCATTCCAGTGCTTGACACTGGAATCCAGTTCTTATTATATAACTTTCTAGTGTGTTCATTTGTAATCAAACTTTCTGGATCCCAGTGTCGGAGCACTGGGATGACACTAGAGCATTCTTTGTTTAAACCTACTTTTTCTCTATACTTATCAAGTACAATTGAACTTAGTAGGTGATCAAAATCATCACCGCCGAGTTTGGTATCACCACCAACCGCAAGGACTTGAAACACTCCTTGATGTAATTTCAATATCGAAATATCAAATGTTCCTCCACCAAGGTCATAAACTGCATATATTCCACTGTTATTGTTCTTTTCAATGGAGTAAGAAAGCGCTGCAGCGGTTGGCTCGTTAACGAGGCGAAGAACTTCTATGCCAGCTAATTTTGCTGCATATTTAGTTGCGTTACGTGCTGAATCGTCAAAGTAAGCTGGCACAGTAATTACTGCTTTTTTCACTTTTATCCCTGTGGATTTTTTTACCCTCTCGCATAAAGCTTTTAATATCTCAGCAGAAATCTCAACAGGAGTAAGATACTTCTCCTCTGAGCATTTTACTCTAATAACTTTTTCGCTTTCATGATCTATTTCAAAATTGAGGCCTTCTTTATTTAATTCTTCAACACCTTTACCCATTAGACGCTTTATTGAGTAGATTGCATTTTGACCGACGTCACAGCCAGTTTTCAATGTATTATTTTCATACGAAATAACAGAAGGTAGTAGCTCTCTTCCTTGCTCATCTTTAAATATCTCCACGTTGCCAGCTTTATTTACCATGGCAATTAAAGAATTGGTAGTACCAAGATCTATACCAAAAACTACTTCACTTGAATTTGGTTCAGAAATTTGAATTGGTTGCATTCTTTTTCACCTCCTCAAATGACTTATATAAATATTTCAATCTTAAGACTTGTGTAGCAGCTCCATCAAAATTCTTTACAGCAAAAGTGTTAATTAGGTTTTTAACGCAATCTTTTATTTTTTCATCAACCATCCTACTTGCAAATTGTAGATCATCGCAGTCCAGCAAATATTCTCTTATTTCCATTGATTCATTTAATATTTCAGAATTTGGATGATCCTTTGGGCTTTCCACACCAAAAAGATTCAACAAATGCTTGGCACGTTCTAGTGGTGACTTTAGCACTTGATAAGCTTTGTTAATATTAATTATATTTTTAGATTGTCCTTCGTTTATATCAGTCCTGCTTAGCTCAATATATTTTTTCTCTAACTCATCAAAGCTGATATTGAAAGTTGGTTCAATTTCAAACAATGTAAAATAGCTGCTAGACATGAAAACTCTCTCCACAACCACACTTTCCTTTTTCATTGGGATTTTTGAAAACAAAACCCGATGAAAATTTTCCTTCTACATAATCCATTTCAGAGCCAAGAATAAACATGACGGATTTTGGATCGATCAACACTTTAACTTTTTGGTCATCACTGCAGTTTTCCTCAATCATCGACTCTAAAGGACGAGTATCATACGCATATTCAATATCATATTTTAAACCAGAACATCCTTTTTGTTTAATTAGCACTCTTATTCCTATTGCTTCTTCCGGTTTCTCAAGGTTAGTATGCTTCTTTTGGTCCAATAAATACCTTATCCTCTCCACTGCTTTCGCAGTTATAGTAATAAGTTTTTTATCTTTCTTTATAGCGTTTACTCCTTGATATTCACTCATGCTTTAGTTCTCAATGTCCACTTTATTTTGTTTGCTTTGATAATCATGAATAGCAGCCTTTATAGCATCTTCAGCAAGCACCGAGCAGTGTATCTTCACTGGAGGTAAAGACAACTCTTCCACTATTTGAGTATTCTTTATCTGTGTAACGTCACTGATGGTTCTTCCCTTTATCATCTCTGTTAACAAGGAACTTGAAGCAATGGCAGAACCGCAACCAAAAGTTTTAAATTTTGCATCTTCAATCACACCTTTGTCATTGACTTTTATCTGCAGCTTCATAACGTCGCCGCACGATGGTGCACCAACTAAACCAGTACCAACATTTGGATCATTTTTATCCAGAGAGCCAACATTCCTTGGATTTTCATAATGATCTAAAATTTTCTCATTATAACTCATAAAATTACCTGTAAACTATTACTTACATTATAACATATTTAGGTTAAAAACTAAAGAAAAAACACTAGTATCACGGGAATTTTACTCACAAAATAACGCTAAAATGAGTGTATTTTACTTTACAAATTCACGTAGTGCATGTCATTCTCTATATTGTAATTAAGTTTGTAATTTTAAAAGGAGCATTCCCTTGAGTTTATTTGGTAATCTTTATAAAGGCTTGTTGAAAACTTCTTCGCGCTTTAGCGATGGAGTAAAGAGTATTTTCTCTGATAAAAAAAAATTAGATCAGTCGCTTTTAGATGAATTAGAAGAATTGCTAATTAGCATGGACATCGGTCATAAAACTTCTAAGTTGATTATCGATAGGTTCGCAAGCATCAAATTTGACAAGGAAGTTGAGCATAATATTATCTCGCAGCAGTTAATGAACGAAATAGAAGCTATATTGAGCCCAGTTGTACAGCCGTTAATTTTAAACAAAAAACCACATATAATAATGGTATGTGGAGTAAATGGTAATGGTAAGACCACGACTATAGGTAAGCTCGCATATAAATATAAGGAGATGGGAAAATCTGTTATGCTTGTTGCGTGTGACACATTTAGAGCTGCTGCTAGTGAGCAATTAAATATTTGGGCAGAACGTTCTGATTGTTCTATCGTTACTGGAGAGTACGGTAGCGACTCTGCAAGTGTGGCATATAGAGCTGTAAGTCAAGCTATAAAAGATAACATTGATGTTGTTCTAATTGACACAGCAGGAAGGCTGCAAAATAATGTGAACCTTATGGAGGAATTATCAAAAATATATAGAACGATAAAGAAATTAGATGATACTGCTCCTCATGACGTTATTTTAGTTCTTGACGCAACTACCGGCCAAAATGCTTATAGCCAATTAGAAGCATTTAGCAAAATGGTTAATGTTACCGGGCTAATCGTAACAAAGCTAGATGGCACCGCTAAAGGCGGAGTAGTAATTGGACTTGCAGAAGCTTATAAGGTAAAGTTACATGCTATAGGAATTGGCGAAAGTATAGAGGACTTAAAGGAGTTTACTAGTAAAGAATTTGCTGAAGCGTTATTTAATTGTAATTAAAGACTTCTCTTAATTCCCTTACGTGACCAAGCTTAATTATCTCAATATCATGAGAAGAGTAATTACCATTTTTAGGCATAATTGCTTTTTTGAATCCTAACTTTTGTGCTTCTTTTAGTCTAAGATCAGCATGCGAGACATTCCTAATTTCTCCAGAAAGTGCAACTTCACCGCAGATTATTGAAGAAGTTGGCAGCGGTAAATTTACTACACTTGAAATAAGGGAAGCAGCAACAGCAAGATCAGCCGATGGTTCCTGTATTTTCAATCCTCCAGCGATGTTTAGGTACACTTCTTTATCATGCAAAAACATTTTACAGCGAGCATTTAGCACCGCGATGATCATAGCCAATCGATTAATATCCCACCCAACTACTGCCCTTCTTGGGGTTGCCATATTAGTCCCTGCTATCAACGCTTGAACTTCCATTAAAATTGGTCTTGAACCTTCAATTCCTGCAAATACAGCGCTGCCAACTACTTCTCTGTCATGGGCCATCAGAAACAATGATGATGGATTATCAACAGGCACAAGTCCTGCTTCAGACATCTCAAAAACACCAATTTCATTTGCAGGACCAAATCTATTTTTAATAGTGCGTAAAATGCGATATTGATTACTATTTTCACCTTCAAAATATAATACCGTATCCACCATATGCTCCAAAGTTTTAGGTCCAGCTATTTGTCCATCCTTAGTTATATGACCAACTATTAAAAGAGAAATACCATATTGTTTCGCAAGAATGGTTAATTCATGTGCGCAAGTGCGGACCTGAGTTACAGTTCCTGGTGCTGATGTAATTCTGCTATCATACATTGTTTGTATAGAGTCAATTACTAAGAATTTAATACTTTTATTTTCCTTTATTGTTGCTACTACATCAGTTAAAGACACTGTAGATAAAAGCTTAATTTTAGGTTCATTTATCTTAAGACGCTTTGCTCTGAGGCTTACTTGCTCTAAAGATTCCTCGCCAGATACATAAAGACATTCAAAAGAGGAAAGTTGCACAACATTAGCTGCAATTCTAAGCAAAAGGGTAGATTTTCCAATACCAGGTTCGCCTCCAATTAAAATGCTAGCACCTTGAACGATACCCCCACCAAAAACTCTATCCAATTCTTCTATTCCTGTTAGAAAACGACTTGGAGTGATAATTTCGCTACCCGATAACGTCTTTATTAAAATTGGCGCAGATATACTTCTTTTGCCCGTTTTTACTGCTATTTCTTCAACAACTGTATCCCAATTGTCACATGCAATACACTTCCCTACCCACCTACCAGTGCTATGACCACAGGATTGACATACATATACAGTTTTCATCAAAGCCAAAATTATTTTGTTATAATTGTAATAAAAATTAGCTGAATAGGCGAGGTGAATCTATAGCTAACCCAAGAAAGGTTTCCCTACGTCATACCGCCGCGGTATCTCAGCAGATTCCGCTAACGAGTAGCGGGATGCCGAGGTTATCGTCATGCTACCGCGAACCGTCATACCGCCATGGAATAATTAACCGTCATACCGCGATTCATTCGCGGTATCTTTAGATCCCGCTAACACGTAGCGGGATGACGAGGCTTATCATCATCCCGCCGCGAACCGTCATACCGCCGCGGTACCTCTAGATCCCGCTAACACGTAGCGGGATACTTAACCATCATCTACACCGTCATACCGCGATTCATTCGCGGTATCTCTTAGCCATAAATATTAAGAAATTTACCAAACAAAAAAAAGGCAAAAGAAGCCCTAGTCATTGTCTATTTTCAGTATTTGGCGTTTTTTAAGTCTTAAACACTGCAATTTAACTGCTTTTAAGTGCAACTAACCTTAGCTAAAATGTTTAAGAAATTTACTAAGCAGAAAAAAAGGCAAAAGAAACCCCGTGGTAATTAGTGTTCACTCTCTAATCCTGCAAATTGGCGTACTATACTGTCTTAAACGACTTATAAGCGCGTTTCAGCTTATGTAGGTAAAAACCTAGAAATTTTATAAAGACATACGGTGCACATAGTGCAAAAAATTAAAAATAAGACGCCAAATACAAAGTTCCCTTTGTCGTTTTAATCTGCAGATTGCGAAGATAAATAAATAGCTTCACTTCCATGATAAGGGGGCTGGCGAAGGGTGTCAAGGAATTTTTATGGCCTAGCGTCACACGCTGGAATGACACCGGATCTCACATTCATTCTACTGCAACGCAGAAAATTCGTACAATTGTGCATGATGTAGGGTTTCTGGCTACATTTTTCTATTAAACTCACCTTTCCTCTATGTAACAGATTTCGTATTAAATTTTAAATTTAATGCGCCTGGATATACAAGCATTCCCAGCAAAACCATAGGTATAGAAAGCAACTGCCCCATAGTTAAATCAAGCCACAAATAGCCAATTTGATAGTCTGGTTCGCGAAAAAACTCAACGAAAAAACGTGCTGTTCCATACCACATAACTGCAATACCAGTTAACGCACCGTGATACAGTCTTATTCTAGTCAAGCAAAACAGTGAATTTGCAACTGCAAAAAGTAGCAGTCCTTCAAAAAGTGCCTCATAAAGCTGGCTTGGATGACGCAGCAAATTATCACCACTCTCTGGAAATACCATACCCCATGGCATAGTTGTAACTCTGCCAAATAACTCTCCGTTTATAAAATTGCCTATGCGACCTAAAAATAAACCTATGGGAACTCCGCAAGAAACTAGGTCCAGTGCATAAAATATAGGAATGTTATGTCTTTTACACGAAATTATTACTGCAAGCAAAACTCCTATAGCACCACCATGAAATGACATTCCTCCTTCCCAG
Organism: Wolbachia endosymbiont (group A) of Pogonocherus hispidulus; assembly: GCF_964028195.1. Taxonomy (NCBI): domain Bacteria; kingdom Pseudomonadati; phylum Pseudomonadota; class Alphaproteobacteria; order Rickettsiales; family Anaplasmataceae; genus Wolbachia; species Wolbachia endosymbiont (group A) of Pogonocherus hispidulus. The sequence continues at coordinate 158,789 of NZ_OZ034750.1, read as the reverse complement.
GTCTTCAATATCTCGATAGGGTTGCTTATATAAAGAACTGGATCATATATCAATACGTAGCCAAGTCTACCTCCAAGGATAATGCCTACAATAGTGGCTGTTAATAACGAGTCGTAAAAATTCTTAGTAAATATTTTTTGGTCGTCTAGCTTGTGTAAATACCAATATGCAAACACTATACCCAAAACGTAAGCTAAGGAATACCAATATATAGAAACAGGACCGATGCTGAAAATTACTGGATTTAAAGACATATTTTGCTATAAATTATTCTTAGACAATCTACTTTTTTCACGATCCCACTCTCTCTGTTTTATGGTTGCTCTCTTATCGTAGAGTTTTTTTCCTTTTACAATGGCAATTTTAGTTTTTGCCAATCCTTTATCATTAAAATAGATCGAAAGCGGCACAACAGTTATCCCAGCGGTTTTGATTTGACCAATTAGTTTGTTTATCTCTTTTTTATGTAAAAGCAGTTTACGTTCCCTTTTTGGTTTATGATTTTTTCGGTTTGCAGCTTTATATTCTGCAATATGCATATTGTGCAGCCATATTTCGCTATTCTTTTCGATAACGTAGGCGTCGGAAATATTTACTTTTCTTTCTCTTAGCGATTTAACTTCACTGCTTAATAAGACCATACCCGCTTCAAATTCTTCTAAGATGAAATATTCAAACCTTGCTTTCCTATTTTCTGCAATAACTTCCATATCTAAAGATATCTTTAAGCTTCAATATATTACAGAGTTTTTGACTTAATTCATAATATATCTTTCCTTAAAAAATCATTCAAGTTATACTGCAAACCATGAACCTTAGGCAAAAAATCAAGTTTTTTTCTCTATCATTTGTAATTTTATTTTCTCTATGGACTGTATTGTCTGGTTATTTTGAGCCATTTTTTATTTTTTGTGGAGTGTTTTCCTCTATATTCACATTATTTATCTTTAGAAGGTTGATAAACGCTGAAAGAGCTCTTAGCCAGATTTTAAATGGTACGAGTAGACTGTCGTTTTATAAGTTAGTAAGTTATATACCATGGTTAATGTACCAAATCATTTTATCAAGTATTTATGTAACAAAAAAGGTGCTACGACTCAAATCTAAGCTTGAGCCAATCATTATCCTAAGAAAATGCAAAGGGCATAATGATGAAAGCATTGCGTTATTTGCCAATTCGGTTACAATCACTCCTGGAACTTTAACTATCAATGTTGAAAGTAAGCAGAAAACATATTTCTCTACCATGTATCTGATAGATAAAGATCTTGAAAGCGGCATTTCTGAAATAGAAAATAAAATCTTAAAAATACTATGTTCAGTCAAGTAATTGCTTTAAATAAGTTAACAGCATCCTTATATTCCTTTACAAGACTTTCAAGCATCTCTTTTGGAAGGCTATTGTTAACAATAGAACATAAATAATTATATAAATCTTCTAACCTTAGTATGTTATTTCTCTTCTTGCTGTTGAATTTATACGGAAAAATACCTTCCATAACTTCAATAGTAGTAGCCTTGTTTAAAAATACATTTTCACTTGTCACGCTTATTCTTGCTAAAACAGTGTTAATTTCAGGTTCGTCATTTGTATAAAAATCTGATAGCTTAGTTATTCTAATAACGTATAAAGTTACTATTTTTGACAAGCAATTATCAGCATATTCACAATTTTTTATTACCTCCCACTGAGTAACCTGAGATTTACCTATTTTTGCATTGTTCGGTAATTTACTCATTCAACTTTCTCCATTTAATCCAGTAGATAGATTATACTAATACTTTGTTAAATAAATGATAACGCAATCATAAAAATATATATTCATAATGGCATGTTATGTAAAATAGTACGATATCCAAACATTAAAGTTGATTTAGGCTGGTTTATATTGGGCACCTCTTATTTCTGCATTACCTAAGCAAGCTAAGCTGTAAAATGACAGTTGGACATCAGCTCATAACAGGAGCACTCTGAAATATAGCTAACCCAAGAAAGGTTTCCCCACGTCATACCGCCGCGGTATCTCAACATAGATTCCGCTAACGAGTAGCGGAATGACGAATTTGTTGTTTTTCAAATCGTTGGTAAACCTAAGTCACTTTAGCTATAGATTTACTTTTTGAGTTATTTTGTTAACATTAATTATTACACCAAATCAATTGCACAAAATGAAAAAGGTGAAACTTGGGATACTAATTTCAGGCAGGGGATCAAATATGCAGGCCTTGATAGAGGCATGTCAAAATCGTAATTTTCCTGCAGAAGTTGTGTGCGCTATCACAAATAATAGCGAAGCTGCTGGCCTAAAAATAGCAGAACAAGCAGGAGTGCCAGCGTTTGTTGTTAGAGATAAACCACTTGATGCTGATAAAATTCACGAAATATTTGTTCAACATAAGGTTGATTTAATTTGCCTTGCAGGGTTTATGAGAATCCTGCAAGCTAATTTTCTCAGTAAATGGAATAACAAGGTGATAAATATTCATCCCTCTCTACTTCCATCTTTTAAAGGCCTAAACGCTCAAGAGCAAGCTCTAAAAGCAGGAGTAAAAATCGCAGGCTGTACTGTACATTACGTCACTCCTGAAATTGATGCTGGAGCCATAATTGCTCAAGTTGCTGTGCCAGTGTTACCAGCTGATGATATTCAAAGCCTCTCAGAACGCATTCTAGCTGAGGAGCATAAGTGTTATGTAGAAGCAGTAAGATCAATAGCAGAAAGTATTGACTGCAATAATTATTGACCTTGAGTGTTTTTTCCAACTTCAACAAAAAATAAATTTTCGGGTTCCAGTAAAGAACTTGCCAGTTCGTTTACTTTCTCTGATTTAACGTCATTAATGATATTCGCATAATTATTTATACGGTTAATATCGCGATCGTTTATCTGCATATCATCCAGCAGCATTGCTGTATTTGTGTTATTGGACAGGAAAAGGACAAAATTATTTACCATACCAATTTTTGCATCCTTGAACAACTGCTCATCAATTCCTTTCTTTTTTATTCTGCTCAATGTATCTTTTACCGCTGATATAGCTTTGCCAGCAGTAGAACTATCAGTACTAAGACTTACAATTATAAAGTTCCCATGTTTATTGGGAATAATGCTTGCATAAACACCATAAGTAATACCCAAGTTTTGCCTCAGTTCTTTCATTAATATTGAATTCAGCCCCATGCCACCAAGTGCATTAATCAAGACACTAGCGTTATAATAATTAGGATCTTCATAAGCTATACCTTTTTGAGCAAAAAGTATCACACTTTGTGGTATATCCATAAAAATATTCTTACTTTCTGCAGAACCAAAATCATTTTTCACAGGTATTTTTCTAACTTTTGATCTTTTTGACGGCAATTTAGATAAATATTTATCTAACAACGTAATAATTTCTTCTTTTTTTGCACAACCAGCAACACTGATAACTATGTTATCTTTAGCAAAATTACGCTTTATGTATGTTAAAACATCGTCCCTAGTAATGCTCATTATAGTGTCAAGAGTACCGTACACACTTTTTGAGTAAGGGTGTTTTTTAAACAATAACGTATTCAATTCTTCTCCAGCAATAAAAAAAGGATTTTTTTCAAGATTATTAAAATCAACTTTGGCTTTCTCGAAAACTCTATTCAACCCTTCAGAGTCAACTTTAGGACGTATTATAGCGTCGCTTAGTAACGAAATTGCATCCTCTAGATTCTCAGACAAAGTATTTAATGAAACCCTAAATGCTTCTAAACCAGCAATAAAATTTAAACTAATCCCTTTATCTTCAAGCTTTTTCGCAAAATCTCTGGCATCATTTTTTCCTGCCCCTTCTTGAATTATAAGAGAAGTAAACCAACCTAGTCCCTGTTTTTCCGAATTTTCATACACATAACCTGCATCTTTGAATGAGATATTTATCGAAACTTTTGGTAAGTCATAGTTTTCAACAAATAGAAACTTAAATCCTTTACGGGTAGTGACCTCCTCTATATTTAAGTTACCACTTGCTTGTAAATTAAAGCCTAGACAGAAAAAAAGTAGAAATACAAGTTTACTTATCTTCATTATTACCTCCTTTTGGTAGCAAACGACCGACTAATTTATTAGCAGAAAAAATAGCACGGATTTTATTATTTACATCCTCTAGATTGACATCATTGATTTTGCTATATGAAATATCTATTTCATCAAGTGGAATACCAAGTGCAAGGCGTGGCACATAAAACATTGCTATATGAGTTAAATCAGATAGATTATCAAACTGTGCTACTTTGTATCTATATTTCGAGCTTTGCAACTCTTCATTTGTTATTCCTTCAGAGGCAAAGTTATTAATAGCACTGTCTAATTCTCTTGCAACAGTATCCAAATTCACTCCGCTTTTTGGAGTTACCCGAATCTCAATGTAACCATTACTAAAAGCTAAACTGTTATAATAAGCAAATACTTCCACTGCTATATCCTTATCTAGAACTAAATCTTTATATAGTTTACTAGACTTGCCATTCCCCAAAATGTCAACCGCTAAATGAGCAGCAGAGGTTTCACTTGTGTGCTCAAATAAAGGAACACGATAGCGAAAGTATAAAACTGGCTCTTTTACTTCAGTGCTTTCCAAAGTTACTGATAAACCTGCATTATGTACTGGATCCTGATTTGGGTAATGTCTCATTACAGGCTTAGCTTTAATTTCGCCATATTTTTCTTCTGCTAATTTCACTACTTCATCAAGTTCCACATCACCCACAATCAGTAATATTGCATTGCCGGGGTGATAATAGTTATCATGAAACCTAGTTATGTCATCCTGATTGTAAGTTTTGATATCGCTCTCCCAGCCGATAATAGATCTGCCATAGCCAGTACGATAAAATGCACTTTCCATTTCCTCCCATAGTAAAACTTCAGGATTATTATCGAGTCTCATTTTTCTTTCTTCCAGCACAATGTTTTTTTCTCTATCTATTTTATCTTGAGTAACATTAAAATTGCCCATTCTGTCTGCTTCAACTTCCATTGCTAGTGGTAAGTCATTTTTGAGGACTAATTCGTAGTAACAGGTATATTCTTTAGTGGTAAACGCGTTAAATTGGGCCCCAATGCTACTCATAGTGGCTTCTATATCTGTGAACTTCCCTGTAGTTTCAAACATTAAATGTTCAAAGTAGTGAGCCAATCCTGCTTTGCCGATTGGATCATCCATTCCCCCAACTTTGTATATTACTGCATGTAAAACGGCTGGAATCCGATGATTAGGAACAACATAGATATCTAGTCCGTTACTGAGTTTAGCATGTTTTATGTCGTGCTCTATGCTTAAAGCCTTCAAAGAAATTGGGTAAGTAAAAAAAAGTGCAGGTAGTATAAGAAAACTAAAAAACTTATGAAGCATTATTTCGACCTAATATAAAAACAATTATTTTATTCCTCATTTTGTTTGGAAATAAACATATCGTATATATACCACTTATATAACAATGTAAACATTCCACAAACTATAGATAAATCCGCTAAATTAAAGGCTGGCCAGTACCAATTGCCAATATGAAAATATATGAAATCATATACAGCTCCCCAGTAGATCCTGTCAACTACGTTTCCGATTGCTCCACCAATCATCAGAGAAAAACCAAGGTAAGTTGACTGATCATCAGACTTGTATATCAAGTATGCAAGTATACCAATTATTAGTATTGAAACTGCTGACAAAAAGAAACTGCCATGTGGTAAAGCGCTACACATTCCAAAACTAATGCCTGAATTCCAAACTTCAACTAGCTTTATAAAGCTAGTGATCTCAATTGATTCTTCTTCATCAATCAATGAGTTTATGTACAATTTGCTCGTTTGGTCAATCAATACTATAATTAATATAACAATTAAGCATAACTTTTTCATAAATTTGCCTTTAACCTATAAACTTTAAGTATATCATAATTTATCTGTTTTGTTAACTCCTCAATACTATGGAATTTTTTTTCTGACCTTATGAATTTTAAAAGTTGTATATTGACTTTATGATTATATACGTCTTCATCAAAATCGAATATGTGCATTTCTATTATGGGCTTTTTCAGATCCTTAAATGTAGGTCTCATACCAATGTTGACTACTCCATATAACCAATTTGGGTTATTATAAGAAAACATCACTTTAGCATAATATGTACCAAATTTAGGCTTTATCATACAATCTTCTATGGGAATATTTATAGTTGGAAATCCTATTTCTCTACCTCTACACGCACCCTTTGTCACAACACCAGAAACTTGATAAGGTCTACCAAGTAATTTATTAGCAATGTCTATTTCACCTTTCTGTACATACTCTCTGATTGAAGAAGAAGAGCAAATTTTGCTGTCAATTATTAATGGCTCTAATTTAGTCAAAGAGTATCCATATGTTTCAGAATATTTCTCTAGAGTTAATATATCACCCAATCGTTTATGACCAAAAGTGCAATTTTCTCCGACAATTATGTGTTTAGCGCCATATTTATCTATTAAAATCTTACTGATAAAGTCATCGCAGCTAACCTCAGAAAAACCTCTACTAAAATTAACAATATACAAGTAATCTATACCATAGCTGCTGATTAGTTCCTTTTTTTGTTCTTGGTCTATTAACCTAAAATTGTTTCTACCAAATAAAACAGTTGATGGATGAGGCTCAAAAGTTAAAACTGCGGAGGGTAATCCTCTTTCTTGTGCTACCTTCTTTAGAGTAGAAATTGCAAATTCATGTCCTAAATGAATGCCATCGAAATTTCCGAAGGTTAGTGCTATGTTGTTTCCTCTCTCTTGCTCACAATTATAAATAATTTTCATACAATTTGATGTTTTTACATGTTTCTTATATATAATAACTATATTTTAGTAAGCTACGGAGATAAATTGTGAAAAATACTAAAGGAAAAGTTATAATATATGTAAAGCAGCACTGCCCATTCTGCAAAAAAGCAAAAGAGTTGCTGGATAAAAAAGGTGTGAAATATGAAGAAATCGATGTGCTCAAAAACTCAGATCTATTTAACGACATAAAATCAAAGTATAACGTTAGAACAGTTCCACAGATCTTTATCAACGATAAGCACATTGGGGGGTGTGACAAATTGATGGATCTTGAAAGAGAAGGAAAATTGGATGATATGCTAAATAATAATGACAGTCACATTGATGTCACAACTTACACAAGTAGCAATGACGAATATGAAGAAGGCGTTGTACTACACGATGATTTTATATAATTTTCATCTTGCTTTCATTGTCATGTAACGCACAAGTAAAAAGCTAGTATGCTCACCTTAAACAATTCTTAATGAATTAAAAATACAATTCATTTAGTGAGTTTTTTTAGTGGGAAAAAATGACAAAAAATATTTCAATTATTAGCAGAAACTTAATTAGTATCGAATTAGTTAACAAACAAGATTTAGAGAACTTCATCAAGATCTTCACAGTGCTTGATAAACATATAGCAGCTAAAACACTTTTTACAGAAGAAGTGAGAATAGAGTATAAACAGCACAACAATATAGAAGTTGTTGAATTACTAAAAGATACAGACTTTACATATCATGAGGTTGAAAATGTATTGAACCACCTGAGTAAACATGGAATGAAGGTGCCCAGCAGTGTTATAGCACACACCCTTTTTGCTGCATACAATCACGCACTTGAATCTAAGAATGTAGCATTTTCCTTTTCTGAAGGCTCTCCACAATTTAACATCAGAGTGAGTAAGAACACCTTCATAATAACTCCTATGAGTGAAGAGAATTTGGAATTGAATTCACAAAGTAGCAAGACATTGATAGAGTCGTTACAGAGCAAAAAAAATATTTATGATTGTATAGTAGAAGAAAATACCATTAAAGTTATAGTGCATTCTGAAATACATCAAGCTATAAATTTGATTATAAAATCACTGATAAAGTCTCGCCTTTTAGCAAAAGAGGAAGAAGGAAAATTCAAAGAGAAATTGAGACAACTTGCTTTTAAAGATCAAACTTTTGTTGAGTATTCCAGTATCAAAACCATCAGTAGGTATCCACATAATCATCCTCTGAGAAAGCATGAAAGTATTACTAAGGATATAGAAAATATTTTATGTGATTTCATAACAAATGAGAATAGCGAGTTTGCTATAGAGCGGTTAAATAGGCTGAGCTCAGCAGTTTCTCCGGATACTCCAAGAATCATCACTAAAACTATAGATAAACTTGTTAAATTTCATTAAGGTATACGAGAGCCAATAGACTTCTTGTATTACCTTCTGTCATCCAAGTAGCCAAGCTACTTGGTTCTTTTTTTGGGTTCCAGCACTATGTACATAGCTGTACAAACATTGTAGCCGTTATTCAAGTAGCCCACAGAAACGAAAAACTTGCTTGACAAACCTCGCCAGTCCCCTTATCATGAGACTGAAGCTATTTATTTATCTTCTCTGTACAGATTAAATGACAAAAAAACTCACGTATCTGGCGTCTCATGTTTAATTTTTTGCACTATGTGCACCTTATGTCTTTATAAAATTTCTACCTACATAAGCTGAAACGCGCTTATAAAGCGTTTAAAACATAAAAAAACGCCAACTTAAAAAATGGATAGTGAATAACTAGCTACCCTAGGGTTTCTTTTGCCTTTTTTTCTGTTTAGTAAATTTCTTAACGTTTATAATTTAGGTTAGTTGCATTTAAAAGTAGCTGAATCGCGGTTATTAAGTGTTTAGAATAAAAAAACGCCATACTTGAAAGTATAATGTAAGTAATTAGCCAACCACGGGGCTTCTTTTGCCTTTTTTTCACTTGGTAAATTTCTTAAATATTTATGGCTAAACGACAACCGTCATCCCTGTAAAGGTCAAGTAATTCGTCATTCCGCTATGTGTTAGCGGATGAGATACCGCGAATGAATCGCGGTATGACGGTTCGCGGTGGTATGACGATAAGCTCGTCATCCCGCTGCTTGTTAGCGGCTAAGATACCGCGAATGAATCGCGGTATGACGGTTCGTGGCGGCATGACAGTTCGCGGCAGCATGACGATAACCTCGTCATCCCGCTACGTGTTAGCGGGATCTAGAGATACCGTGACGAGGGAGAACAGTCAATGGCGTCAACTTAAGAGCCTCCATTAGCAAACTCTCCTAAAGACATGATGGCGTTTGGGCTTATCTACCTTATCGCGGCTATACAATCGTCCTGGTCGGATTTTGACTTTAGCGCGTATACTTAAAAAGGGCTTGAAAGTTTTTTGGCGCAATAAGTACCTGATAGAGTTTCTGCCTCATTACACCAAATAAAACTGAAAAATTTAAACGATACTCAGCAATTTGATCTGGATTCCAAGGCCCTTGTGCATCACACATATGAAGCGACAATATATTACACATGACTAAGTTTGCCCAAAATTCTTGTAATACAGCCTCTAAATTTACGCCAGAAAAATTCTCTAATTCTGCACCTATTTTGAGTCGTTTATAGCACTCCTCTATATGCCACCTTAACACATAAGCTTTGCTGATATCTTCCAAAGTCTCGGTCAAAAAGTGAAGTAATCAATACCTCTGTTTCCCCATTGGCTAGTAAGCACTATTACTCTTACTTTTTGGCTTTTCGTTTTATTTTCTAGCACAAAATCTAATTCACCAGATGAAATTCGTTCCCATAGCTTGCTATAATTTCTTTTTTGCAAGCGAAAAATAAAGTCTACTTTCAATTCATAATGCTGCTGAATGAATTTTAATGAAGACGGTCGTAGATAAATAATAATCTATCTTGATTTAATGAACGCATTTGAGTAACGACTTCAGGTTTCTGCTAACGTTTGCTCACCCACATTCCAAGCTGCAAGGCGAGCACTGCAAATCAGCGAAGTACATAAATCAACAAACAAATTGCTAATGGTGGCATTATACCTGTTGTTCCATTTGGTTTAAAACGGCCAAACTCGGATACAATTTCTTCAGAGCTCGGTAATCGAATACCAGAACCATCTGCTGCAATAAGCCTATAGCCTCTCCAAGTTCCATACTCAGGCTCATCTTGATAGGCTGTTTGGATGCTTAAATTCTTTAAAACCTGTATTTATATCTTGCTTTAGAAAAAGCTTGCTTTGAGGGTGGAACTTAATGGATCCATAAGCTCACATTCTATTCCTAAACTTTTCTTAATTAACTTTAAAATCATAGAAAATACTGTCGTAAAAGGAAGTTTTCTTGTTCGTGTGAAACTCAACACAATGGATTCTCTGAAAAGCTTTCGAGTATATTATATTTTTAATTTGTAGAATAAGATTTTTTCCTTTTTGCATGTTTCACCTAAAAAGGACACATTTTAGACTTCTTTGTTGAAATAAAACAGAAACAAAAGTGCTGTTTATTGCACTCTTTGGATAATTTAATGATAAAAAATTTAGAGAGAAATTTTATACACTATCGCTGATATTTTCCCTTAAGTTGACGCCATTGGCTGAACGGATACCAGCATAGAGTCTTTTATATGGTAAGCTACAGTGGTTTACTTCATTATAGCTTTTCCATATAATTCATCTATTACGTTAGTGAAGTATTTCAGCTCTTTATACCCTTCATGTTTAACTTTATTATGCTCTATATATGACTTACCATCGTTAAGCTTGATGAAAAATATTGGAGTGGCTGTGATACCAAGTTTATTAATTGCCAGTGATTTATCATTTACGATTTTATCCATAATTTTCTTATCATTAATGCATTGGTTAAATGCATCTTGCTTTAAGTTGCTTAGTGCAGCAATTCTTTGTAGTAAAGTCAAATCACTTAAATTGTAGTAATTCCATGAATCTATTGAGTTAAAAACAGCTTTGTTAAAATTAAAGTAGTCTTCTTGTTTTTCGTAGCAATGACTTAGCATTGCAGCCTTTAGCCCTCTGTAATCCAAAGGAAAATGACGAAATATATATAACATCTTACCTGTGTCTATATATTTCTCTTTAATTTTAGGAAAAACATTCCTATGAAAAAGAGAGCAGTGATAGCAAGTTAATGAAGCATATTCTATCATTAGAATTGGTGCTTTTGGATCTCCTAATAATTTATCATCAGGTAATAGTGATAGTAACTCCTTTGATGTTATTTCATTAGTTTCTTTTTGAATATGTTGGTTACTGGATTTAACAACTGCATAAGAATTAACACTCATAAGAATTAGTAAAAACAATAGTCTAAAAATCATTACAATACAAACACTTAACTTACTAAAAAAATTACATATTTATATTAATAATGTCAAGATAACTTTTGTTTAGCAAGGCTTTCAGCCCTATCTTTAAATGCAGCAATTATTTTACTCTGTGTATATTTATATACTGAGTTTAATAAAGTGGAAAATGAGTTGGACTTAAACTTAAACTCTATATAAAACTTTACCATAGTTTTATTTTCATCTATGGGAATGAATTGCCATTCATTGTATAGATGTTTAAATATTCCATTTGATGATACAGCTTTTATCCAACCTTCATTTGTTCCACTTGGAGAAAGAGAAGTAACTTCTGATGTATATCTACCTTTAATTCCATGAAAAGCTGCGAGGAGATCCACAACCATTTGGTTGTTAATTCTTTCTTTTATATAAACGGCTTTGCACCAAGGAACAAAATCAGGATACCTTTCAACATCAATTACAATTTGGAATGCTTCATTAGGCGAACATAGGAAGGTACCTTGTTCTCTGTATTGATGAAGCATAAATGGTTAAACCAATCAAAATAGGATCCGTATCTACCGTCAGCCTTAGTAGATTCCTGAGACTAAAGTTAAGGTGGGCATCGCGTACTAATTTCAACGAAATTAATAGAGGCAATTCCCTTGACTAGAAATTATCGCTCGGGAAATTTAACTTAACTCATAACGCATAGCACAGACCCCTACTTGAATTATAGACGATTTACACAAGGCATGTCTATAGGTATATTAAAGTCAGCGATTATTATTTAATCTTTATTAAACTTTGCATTCTAAGTACCATAGTTAATAAATATATCTTATGAACATTACTAAAGTTTTAATCATTATTGTTTTTATTGTAATTTCTTCAAGAGCTTACACTAGTTGTACAGATCACAAAATTTTTGTGCATACTATGAAGCAACAAGTAGACAGCATGTCTACAAAAGGAAATAGAAAAAACCTAGAGCATGTACACGAAAAGCTTCAGGAGGTCATTCAGAATAATGTTAACCTCAAAGAAATATCTCGATTTGTCATGGGAAAATATTGGGCTTTGACTACCCAGAAGGAAAGGGAAGATTTCTTAAGAGAGTATGAAGTGTATCTTACACGTTTGTGCGTTAAAATTTTATCTAAATACATGAGTAATAGTGAAATGATCATAATGAGTACAAAAGCAGTTGACGATGAAACTTGCTTAATTGGTACAAGATTTTCTTACGGTGATGAAGAATTTACAAATATTGATTTTAAAGTTACTAAAAATAACAGTTCTTTCTTGATAAGTGATGTTGTAATGAGTGGAATAAGTATTGCTATTAATCAACGTTCTCAATTTAGTGAAAAAATCGACACGCATGGCATAGCAAGCGTTATAGCTGAATTAAAATGCAATAACAATCCATGATATATATGCCTCATTGGCCTAAACCACTTGGTAGTAGACCAAAGGATTTTTCTCTTGATCGCATAAAAAGCTTTCTAAATAAATTGGGTAATCCTGAGAAAAAAATGCCGCCCATAATTCATATAGCTGGAACTAATGGGAAAGGTTCAACACTAGCATTTATAAGACATATAATGCAAGCAGCAGGGTATAAGGTACACGCATACACTTCCCCACATTTAGTGAATTTTAATGAAAGAATAGTTATTGCAGGCAGTTATATCGATGATAATGAATTATATAGCTTGTTAGAAGAATGCCGTGCCGTAATTGCAGAACAGCCTATCACTCTGTTTGAAGCTGCAACGATCGCAGCTTTTTTAGCTTTTTCTCGTCATAAAGCCGATATAACTTTAGTTGAAGTGGGTATGGGTGGAAGGCTTGATACAACAAATGTTATAGATAGTCCGATTTTAACAATCATTACTTCCATTGCCCTTGATCATACAGAATATCTTGGCCCTACTGTAGAAACCATAGCAGGTGAAAAGGCTGGAATAATGAAACCTAATATTCCTTGCGTAATAGCACCACAAGAAAAGTCTGTGATGAGTACACTAGAATTCCATGCAATAAATAAGAAATCTCCTCTATATAGAGGAGGTCTTGAATGGAATTGCAAAAAAAAGAACAACAAAATGGGTTTCCAATCAGCTATTCAATCAATAGAATTTCCTTTGCCATCTCTGAAGGGTGAACACCAAATAATCAATGCAGGAAACGCCATTGCAGCATGTAGCATTTTGAGTGGAAAGTATGAATTTGACATTGGAGAAGAGGATATCACTTCAGGTTTACAGCATACCTATTGGCCTGCACGACTGGAGCGTATAAAAGAGGGCAATTTAATTTCTTTATTACCAAAAGATTGGCAATTATTTTTAGATGGTGCGCACAATAATGATGGTGCTAGAGTGCTATCTCAGTGGGTAAGAGATAACTTTGCTGAAGGTATCTATATAATTTTTGGTGTTACTCGTAACAGAAATGTAGAAGAGTTCTTAGAACACTTAAAACCATATATCAAACTACTATGTGCGGTTTGTGTTAAGTCTGAACCTAAAGCAACAAATACAAATTTGATTAGGGAAAAAGCCAATAACATAGAAATAAAAGCAGTTGAATGTGAATCAATTGGCGATGCAATATCAAATCACATATTAAAAGCCTCTATCCAAAACGTCAAAACCATACTGATCTGTGGCTCGTTATTTCTAGCCAGAGATTTGAGTATGGAGAATAATCAACCCACTCCATGAGCTGAGGCGTTAAAAGCACCATCAGAATCTACAGTACTGCTTGGCAATTTTCCATCAACTTCTACAAGTGGACCATCACCTTTAAATTGCTCCTCAATTGAATTTATAGTTGTCTTTTTGAGAATACAATTACTTGCAGCATTGAAAACAGGTGAAGTAACAATTAAAAGCGTGAATGGTAATGAAAGTAATAAGCCGGATAACACCATAGAGTTAGTTATACCAAAGCCGTTGGCAACTAAATCTAATCCCACACCGAAAAACATTAAAGATGTACAGATTATGTTGCTCAAAATAAATGAATTTTTTAGCCACTTTAATTTAGTCCTATCACTCTTTGAAAAATTTTCGCATCCTTGGTCAAAGTTAAACAACAATAAAATATTAGTCTGATTATTAAACTCTTTTCCATTTCTAGTATAAATGCTCTTAATAGCTGAACTCAAAATAAATTCTGCTAACAAGGGAGCAAAAAAACCTACTGCTATTGGTACATTACAAGAAATACCATTAATTATCAAAAATGCAATTGATGTGAAGAATACTAAAAGACTTCCTAAGAACCTGTCTTGAAAAGAAATGAGAAAGAGAATATGATGAGATAAGTAAAAAATAGTAGGTAAAAATGTATCCAAGTGATATAAGTGACAAAGAATGGGAAATTTTGGAGCCAAGTGTTGCACAAGGTGCAGTAGGACGGCCAAGAAAACACAATATTAGAACAATTATTAATGCAATAAGATACATAATGAAAGGTGGTTGCCAGTGGAGAATGCTGCCAAAAGATTTTCCGCCATGGAAAACGGTGTATGATTATTTTCTCAGGTGGCGTAATAGTGGCAAATTGGAAGAAATACACGATATGTTAGTAAAAAAGGTAAGAAAAATGGTTGGCAAAAATGAAATACCTTCGGTAGGAATAATTAATCAGTGAAAACCACTCAAAAAGGGGATCCAGAGGATATGATGCTGGCAAGAAAATAAAGGGTAGAAAACGCCACATCATTGTGGATACAATAGGCCTAATTATTACAGCTGATGTTCATAGTGCAGGCATTCAAGATCGTGATGGTGCTCTAAATCTTTTTACTCAAGCTAAACGAAAAGCTCCAACGCTACAAAGGTTTTTTGCTGATCAGGGATATATTGGTAAATTGCAAAATTACTGTTTATTGAAAACAGGATACGATTACTAAAAAAGCAGCTGATGCTGTAGGATTTCAAGTTATTCCTAAACGGTGGATTGTTGAAAGAACTTTTGCTTGGCTTTCCAATTTTAGACGTATGAGCAAGGATTATTCCTCTTACTTCAAAAACTAATATCTCCTTTAATATGATTACTATTATGCTTGCTAAATTAGCTGCTTAGCTCCTTTCAAGACAGGTTCTCAAGATTAAAGCAAATATTCGGATTTAGTTTTAGGAATAAATCTGAGATAAATCGAGAAAAAGAACTAAATGCTATTTGCTCAATAAATTCACTGATATTGGTATGGCTAAATTTGAGATAGTTACATGAATTTACCATAAATCACCATCTCATAAAGTGCGATGCAACAAGGCCCACTGGGATCCATCTTTTTTTTATCATGAACATTATATGCTCCTAGAATCTATTACCCATTGCATAATTTACAAATATTTTTACACCTAGATCCCAGATACTGTCTCTCATGTCAAACAATTAATTTACAATTAAATGGCTGATTGTTTTTAAGAATACCAAAAAAGACATGCATCAGTTTTCTCATCAAGGCTAAAACTACGACTTTTGGACACTTTCCTTTACTCGTTAAACGCTGACAAAATTTTTGAAAATGATGATTGTACTACTATAGCTGGCATATAAAAAGCTTTTCGAATACGCTCAGATCCTATTTTACATATTCGGCTTCTTCTACTTATTGACGATCCAGATTGATGATGTTCTGGCGGCAAAAGCTGTTAGCATGACTAAAATTATCAACTGACGGCATTTCTGCGATAACAGCAACAGCAGTAAGATATCCTATGCCTTTTACAGTTTTGAGGTTTTCTATCATATTTTTTAGGTATGGATAGTGATTAATATGCTCATCAATTTCTTTTTCCAGGATAGCAATTTGTACATCTATTGTTGAAATTACTTCGGATCTAGCGTTTTTGCAGCTGGAGTGCATATTTTTATTTTCCAAACGGTTCATCTGTTGCAACTTATCGTCTTTAAGTGATTGCATGCAACGATAAAGCTCTCTTAAATGCCTAACTTCAGGGAAAATAGGTTTCCAAAGAGCAGGTTTATTAGCGATACAAAATCTATAGCTGCATCTGATTTATCGGCTGAGCAGTTCACTTTTGCCAAAAGCCTTCTGGATTTACTACACTTACGTTATGTCCCAAGTCGTGCATAAAAGTAGCCAAATCTTCACCATACCAGCTAGTTGCTTCAAGACAAAGATGAATAAGGTTTGCTCCATGTCCATTGCACCACACTACAAGTTTTGTAAAGCCGTCTTGACTATTACAAAAGACTCTGTGCCGTTTCTTATCGTTTATTAGCAAACAAACATCAAATTTCTTTTTAGAAATATCTACACCTAAAATAGCATTTACTTGCATAAAACTGCCTCCAAGACTATAAATAAATTGAGAGTTCTTGTAAATACGGGATATAATTCCAAAGATACTGTTCAGTCTTCTAACTCTATGGGAGGGGAGCAAAATCTGGGATTCAGCCTTATTGGCATTAGTGTCAAGTTGGCTTCACCCTCCCTGTGAGATATTTTAGCTCTAATACCTCACATCATAAAGATACAAGTGTCACGCACTGGGATGACACCATTGTGCTTGAGGTAAAATTGACTCCAGAATTTAATGGACTGCCTGCAAAAGCAAATATTTGTATAAATTGCAAGCTTCGCAAGAAGGATTTATAACTTAAATTATATAAACAGACCTTACTTATTTTACTATCCCTGTTTACTTCCTGTAAAAAACATGTTACTAATGAATTGAATTTTGTAGTAGAATGGAGGAAGTTTTGGCAGTTCCAAAAAGAAAAAAGTCAAAGTCAAGGCGTAATATGCATCGTTCTCATCATGCTATTGAGCCTAAGAATGTTGTGGTATGTTCAGCAACTGGGGAATTCATGTTGCCTCACAATGTAGCAGTTGATGGCAGTTACAAAGGAAAACGAGTTTTCATTAAGCAACAGGCAGAATGACTATTATGGTATGTTACCTACGGTCAATAATCACATAGTTATTGCACTTGACGCTATGGGGGGCGATTTTGCGCCTCTTTCCGTAATTCAGGGTGCTGGTTTTTTTTTGGATAATCTTGTTGACCCAGGCATTAAAGTTCTTTTTCATATTTATGGAGATAAGGAAAAAGTATCTCCTTTGCTTTTGAAATATAAAAAAGTAAGTAACAATTCTGAGTTTACTCATTGTTCTGACAATGTCCTTGCAAATGATAAGCCATCTTTTGCGCTGAGACATCGTAAAGACTCAAGTATGAAAGCTGCAATTGTTGCAGTGAAAGAAGGTAAAGCTTTCGGAGTGGTATCTTCAGGCAACACCGGGGCGTTGATGGCAATTTCCAGATTTATTTTAGGAACATTACCAAATATTTATCGTCCTGCTATTGTCTCTATCTGTCCAACTAAGACAAAAAGCTTCGCTTTGCTTGACCTTGGTGCAAATGTCGATTGTAATGCCGATTCGTTATTCCAGTTTGCATTAATGGGAAGTATATTTGCAAAAGTAGCGCTAAAAATTGACAATCCTGAGGTTGCTTTGCTAAATGTCGGTACAGAAGAAGTTAAAGGTAATGACTCAGTGCGCGGCGCTTTTGAGTTGCTTAAAAACGCTCCAGGCATTAATTTCAAAGGGTATATAGAGGCAAGTGAATTTTTAGAGGGTAATATAGATGTGATTGTTGCTGATGGTTTTGTTGGCAATGTAATGCTCAAAACAGCTGAGGCAACCGCTAGTACCTTTATCAATCTAATAAAGCAGGAAGTATTCAACTCGTGGATAGCGAAAATGCTTATTGGTATATTGTTAAAATCCAAACTAAATAAAGCATTAACGCGTTTTAATCCCAAAATTAGAAGTGGAGCTATGTTTTTAGGGCTGAATGGTATCATCATTAAAAGTCATGGAAATTCTGATGCTGTTTCTTTTGCCCATGCTATAAAATTTGCAGTAAATGCAATTAGTGAGAATTTAAATCAAAAGATAATTAACGGGGTAAGTCATATTGAATAAAAGTTTCATATTAAGCACTGGATCTTACCTACCAAGAAAAATGTTGAGTAACAACGAAATTGCATCGATAGTTGAGACAAGCGATGAATGGATAAGGCAGAGAACAGGAATAGCTCAAAGGCATATAGCAGATGAAGGAGAATTAACGTCAGATCTAGCTGTAAATGCAGCAAAAAGTGCTATAGAAAAAGCTAAAATTTCAGTGGATGAAATTGACTTGATTATAGTTGCAACAACAACGCCTGATAAAACTTTGCCTAGCTGTGCAACGATTGTACAAAGTAAGTTAAAATGTAAAAATGCATTTTCTTTTGATGTACAAGCAGCATGCTCTGGTTTTATATATGCAGTTACAGTTGCTGATTCGCTCATAAAATCTAACAATAGAATTAAATATGCGCTCGTTATTGGTGCTGAAATAATGTCTAGGATTGTTGACTGGGAAGATCGGTCAACTTGTGTACTCTTTGGTGATGGTGCTGGTGCAGTGATAATAAAATCAGAAATGGGTAGCAGCGGCATCATATCAACAAACTTACACTCTGATGGCAATGTGGACATATTATGTACGAACGGAGGGGTATCCTCTATTGGTGATTCTGGAAAAATATGCATGAATGGAAGAGAAGTGTTTAAACATGCAGTGGATAAGTTAACAGCCTCAGTAGAGGAAACACTAAGATGCAACAATTTAAAAATTACTGATATTGACTGGTTAATTCCCCATCAAGCAAACATTCGTATTATTGAAGCAGTAGTAAAGAAATTAGATTTTCCTATAGAGAAAGTGATTAATACCGTTGATAAGCATGCAAACACCTCAGCAGCGTCAATTCCACTGGCCTTAGACTATGCAATACAAGAATCAAAAATAAAATCAGGAAATCTGGTACTGCTGATTGCAATAGGCGCAGGCCTGACCTGGGGTTCCGTGTTGCTGCACTATTAGACTTCCTGCATTACCTCCTGTTACCCAACTCGTAGAACATCACACCCATAGGGCACAGCATAACTGTATGAACATTGTGATTTGAGTCCACCAGATCTAAGTAGCTTGACTACTTGATTGGATGCTGAGTTGGTGAGTATAAAAGTATAGCTAACGCGAGCTCTACGTCATACCGCCGCGGTATCTCTCAGCCGCTAACGCGTAGCGGGATGACGGTTGTCGTTTAGCTATAAATATTAAGAAATTTACCAAATGAAAAAAAGGCAAAAGAAGCCCCGTGGTGATTGGCTATTTACTATGTACTAAAATATCGGCGTTTTTTTTATTCTAAAACGCTTGATTAAGAGCGATTTAGCTGCTTTTAACTTGCAACTAACCTACACCGCAAGTGTTTAAGAAATTTACTAAGCAGGAAAAAAGGCAAAGAAACCCCGTAGTAGCTAGCATTCAAATTCTCCCTTGTCAATTTGACGTTTTTTGCTGTCTTAAACGCTTTGTAAGCGCGTTTTGGCTTATATAGGTAAAAACCCAGAAATTTTTAAAGACATGCGATGCACGTAGTGCGAAAAATTAAACATGAGACGCCAAATACCCTAAGTTTTTTGTCATTAACCTGCACAGATTGCGAAGATAAATAAAATAGCTTCAGTTTCATGATAAGGGGGCTGGCGAAATGTGTCAAGCAACTTTCTATATAATATTTTCTAAAATAAATGGACTTCTCGCATCCAATTTCGGCAGTGCGTGACACACAACTGCAATGACAAGGTGTTGTAAGATATTACCACAAACATCATATTCACACGAAATACTTGACTTCACGTGTACTAAGAAGCATTTTATATATGTTGTGTGCCCGTAGCTCAGCTGGATAGAGCAACAGCCTTCTAAGCTGTGGGTCGTAGGTTCGAATCCTACCGGGCACACTCTTCTATCAATACTTTCTATAAATCTTCAAGTATTCTGGCACCACATTTTCAATTGCTAATGGTCGAACCTTCATTGTTTCAAGATCAGCTGACTTTTCGATTGAGCTATTCATCATAACTTTCACCTGATCTTGAGTAAGCACAGGGTTTGTATCTCTGGTTATTGGTTTTAGCAGCATAGAAATAATTTTATTTTCTAAAAAGAAAGCTATTAACTTTGCCATTGGAAAAGATACATTGATCAACAAACACTTTCTGTTAGTAACATTCAGAATAAACTTCAATAAGCTTTTGAAAGAGTAAACCTTTGGTCCACCCATGTTATAAATTTTCTTGTCTTGCTTATTAAAACTGATAATACGATATACCACTTCAGCTAAGTCTGTTACACATATTGGCTGAAATTTAGTCGTTCCATTGCCAATTAGTGGTAAGAAAGGAAGAATAGTTGCTAATCTTGCAAATTTATTAAAGAAGTTATCTTCTTTACCAAATACAAGGCTTGGCCTAATTATTATTGCTTCTTGAAATGCTGAAGTTACAGCTTTTTCACCTTCCAATTTACTTTTGGCATATTTTGACAACTTGCTATTTTCTATTCCCATAGCAGAAAAATGTATCATCATAGGTACATTTTTCATTTTTGCAGCTTTTGCTATCCTTTCAGCTATTTTAACGTGAACAGCGTAAAAATCGTGCTTTTTTGCTTCATATAATATTCCCACTAAGTTTATGGCTACATCACATTCTTCCATACCCTCTAGAACTGATTTTTCATCAAAAAAATCGCCTTTAAATATTGATATTTGTCCCAAATTGCCACACAATTTTAAACAAGCAGCTTTTTCCTGGTTACGAGTGAATATCTTTATTAAATATCCTTCTGCTGCCAAGCGTCTTACGATGTATTTCCCTATAAACCCCGTTCCACCAAAAATAATTACACGTTTTGTCACGATTAGAGTTCCTAATAATTTGTTACTGTAAATTAATACAATGATTTTGCTTAATATTCTATTATGAATTCCCGTACAATAAGATCCATTTTCATTCCTCGTGAGCCTTTAACTAGAATTGCGTCATTATTCTGAATAATGTTAGCTAAATCACTTTTCAATTGATTAGAATCATTAAAATGCGTACCTCTTATATTGCCTGGTAAAAGCCTATGTAATTCTAACATAAATTTACCAACCGTATAAACTTTATTCACATCGTGTTCTACGATAGAGTCAAACAATTCTTTATGAAATACTATGCTTTCATTACCAAGTTCTAGCATATCGCCAAGTAATGCTACTTTTCTCAGATTAGAATATGTACCTAAAGTTCTTATTGCAGCTTTCATTGAAGTAGGGCTGGCATTATAGGAGTCGTTAATCAAATGTACGAATTTTCCATTGTATTTAGCTTTATGAACATTACCTCTACCTTCTGTTACAGTAAAATTCTCAAGTGCTAGTGGTAATTTCGATAAATCAAGTCCGAGACTTTGCACAACTGCTGTAACAACTAATGCAGAGTATGTAAAATGCTCACCCCGTAAACGTAAATTGCAGTTTATAATTTGACCATTGTTCAGTTTAATTTTTAAATTTAGACCGTCATCGTTTCTTACTAGGTCTAACAAGCGAACAGTAGCACTTTCATTCTTACCAAAGCTCACTACATTTCTGTCAGCATTTGATAAGAGATAATCATAATGTTTATTATCCTTGTTCAAAACCAAAGTACCATTATTTTCCATACCATACAGAACTTCTAATTTCGCTTGCGCAATATCAAGTAGAGATGAAAAATTTTCAACATGCGCAGGTTCGATGTTGGTAATAACTGCAATATCCGGATTGCTAATCTTTGATAACTCTTTTATTTCACCAGCTCTATTCATTCCCATTTCAAGGATTAAGTACTGGCAATCTTCTGGGGCTTTTAGAATCGTAAAAGGCAATCCTATATTATTATTCAAGTTACTTTCATTTACATGAGATATTCCATACTGCAACAAAACAGTGTTAAGCATATCCTTTGTAGTGGTTTTCCCGACACTACCTGTGATTGTGATAACTTTAGCATTAACAAGAACATTTCTAATGTAATATGATGCCATATTATGCAAAGCTTTTAGAGTATCTTGCACAACAATTAGAGGAAATTTTCTATATTTATCTTCGCTTACTACCGCAGCAGCAGCCCCTTTTAAAAATGCTTCATGTAGAAAATCATGCCCATCAAATTCCTTTCCCTTGAGAGCAATAAATACATTACCTTTTTTTATGCTTCTTGTATCTATTGAAACATTTGAGCTATGTACCGAATTACAACCACCCTCCCCTCTTCCGCCAGTAGCATCAATAATATTATTTGCGTTCCACTTAAACATAATTTATCTTTAAAAATAAGTTGAACAAGAAAAGCAGCAAAAATACTATATATTTTGGCAATGTGCAAATAATGATTGCAATCTCTATAATTTCATCTTATAATAGATATATAAGTTTAAGCATTTTCGTCTATAATTAGGTATATTTTACTATTTGGTTGTAGAAAGTGCCTTGGAGGTATGTATGTTCACAGGAAAAAATGAAAAATCTACTTCTATACTAGCTAAAGTTGGTAATGCAGCTTCGGGAGTAGGAAGTTTTCTGGGTAGAGGTGCAAAAGCTCTACTTGGGGGTATAATATATCCTATACAGCCAAAAAACTGGTTTAAGCCTTGGGGCGAAATGTGGCACGACATAAAAAATGGCGGGCGCTATGTTATTGGCAGCGAGCTTGAAAAATATGATCCACCCATAAAAACCACACAAGCTAGTAAAGATCTTGGTGTAGAAATAATAAGCTGTAAGGATGGGGAAGTAAAATTTTTAGCATCAAGGACTCTTATTGGAGATATACCTTATTTGAACGATGAACAATTAGGTCAAATAAAGAAAAACCTGCCAAATGTAACTATTTTCAGAGAAGAAAACGAAATTGTAATTGAAATTAACGTTAAGGAAATAGCTAACACTATTAAAACTAATCCTGATAATAAAGGCAAGAGCGAGAAAGAAATAAAAGAGCTTGTTCTTAAAGGAATTGCTAATAAAGTTGAAGGCGACCTCAAGAAGTTTGCAGAAATCACTGGTGGAGAATTTAAAGTTCACACAGACTTAAAATTGCTGTATGGTATTGCAGAAAAATTGTATAAGGAATATGATAATCAAAAGCAGTTATTAGAAAAGGTTGTGAAGTCTAATCAGCCTTCAGAAACTCTGGCTTTATCTGCTAGTGATAGGAGTAAGGTATTGGAAGCTGCTGAAACATTTGTAGATAGTAGTAGAGGAGAGTTATTAAAGGAAACTGCAAATTGGCAGGATAAAGTTGAGCAGGGTTCTGAAAATATAAGGAGTAGGGGGTAAAGTTATGAGTTATAAGGGGAGTATTATGAATGAAGTTAAAATAGAGGAAAGACATCATAGTTTAACTGTTCCTGGGGATATGTATTACTTACAACCAGGAGTTATTACTGGAAAAAGGGTAAATGGAATAGAAACCTCTTCGAAAGAACAGCAGAACATGGTAAAAGCAAGGGAACTTGTAAGCTCTTTAAATCTTGAAAATGCTTCTGGTGAAACGATAAAACCACTATCTACACCTAATGTAGAGAAAA
This sequence comes from Wolbachia endosymbiont (group A) of Pogonocherus hispidulus, assembly GCF_964028195.1. NCBI lineage: Bacteria > Pseudomonadati > Pseudomonadota > Alphaproteobacteria > Rickettsiales > Anaplasmataceae > Wolbachia > Wolbachia endosymbiont (group A) of Pogonocherus hispidulus. Next base: position 135,097 of record NZ_OZ034750.1, on the reverse strand, counting down.
ACGAAGGAAGAGGGAAAGGTCGCTCTTAAAATATGAGCAATGAAGTTTATGATAGCAATAACATCTTTGCTCAAATATTAAGAGATGAGTTACCTTGTGAGAAGGTACATGAAAATGAAAATGTACTAGCTTTTCGCGATAAGTACCCTGATGCACCAGTTCACATTTTAGCTATACCCAAAAATCAATATATTTCATACGATGATTTTATTCTAAAAGCTTCTGAAGAGGAAATAGCAAATTTCTTCAAAACTGTAAGAGAGATAGCACATAAATATAATCTAGAAAAAACAGGGTATAGGTTAGTCACTAACTACGGTGAAAATGGAGAGCAGGTTGTACCACATTTTCACGTGCATATTTTAGGTGGTAAAAAGTTAGGAAAGCATGTAAATTCATAGTGTTATATGTTTTGTTAAATGAGCGAATATTTAACCATAGTAATCTTTATCTGCGTATCAATTGTAGTATCTTTTGTTTTAGGTATATTGCCTATGTTTCTTGCAGTGAGTAAGCCAGATAGTGAAAAACTTTCCACATATGAGTGTGGCTTCAACCCACTATCCAGTGCAAGAAAAAATTTTGACATTAAATTTTACCTAGTTTCAATATTATTTATAATATTTGACTTAGAAATTGCTTTTCTTTTTCCTTGGGCTGTTTCTTTATCTAAGATAAGCTATGGTGGATTTTGGTCTATGATGGTATTTCTTGCAATACTCACTATAGGTTTTATCTATGAATGGTGTAAAGGTGCATTAGAGTGGGAGTAGTTTATGACAAATCAAATTCTATCTAATGATGACTGGGGTCGTTATAAAAAAGAAGGGTTTCTTGTTACTAAATTTGGTGATTTAATAGATTATGTAATGAATTGGGCAAGGTCTGGTTCATTGTGGCCAATGACATTTGGTCTTGCATGTTGCGCAGTTGAGATGATGCATACTGCATCCAGCCGTTATGATCTTGATAGATATGGTATAATGTTCCGTGCAAGCCCACGTCAATCAGATGTGATGATTGTTGCTGGCACACTAACTAATAAAATGGCAGCAGCATTGCGCAAGGTTTATGATCAAATGGCAGACCCGAAGTATGTTATTTCTATGGGAAGTTGTGCAAATGGTGGTGGTTATTATCATTACTCTTATTCAGTAGTCCGAGGCTGTGATAGAATTGTGCCAGTTGACGTGTATGTCCCTGGATGCCCACCAACTGCTGAGGCGTTGCTATATGGAATGCTATGCCTACAAAACAAAATAAAACGAACTCAGAATATAAAGCATGGATAAAACTGCAAGGCATATACAAAAAAAGACCAAGTGTGAGTGCATTCAAAAAGATGATGGCATTATTGTAATATATTCAACTTTAGATGAAATTGAAAAGCACCTATCCTTTCTACGTGATGATGAAAAGTGTAGGTTTGAACTATTAGTTGATATTTTTGGGGTTGACTATCCAGATCGAGAAAAGCGCTTTGAGTTAGTGTACAATTTACTCAGCATTGTGCATAATATTAGAGTACACATAAAACTTCAATTATGTGAGGGCGATATGCCTCCAAGCATAGCAAAGGTATTTAGCACAGCTTCGTGGTTTGAGCGTGAAGTGTTTGATATGTATGGAATAGAATTCTCTGATCACCCTGATTTGCGTAGGATTCTAACAGACTATGGATTCAAAGGTCATCCAATGTTAAAAGATTTCCCTCTCACTGGTTATGAGGAAGTAAGATACGATATAGAGGCAAAAAAGGTTGTATATAATCCTATAGATTTACCGCAAGATTTTCGTATGTTTGACAGCTTATCCCCCTGGGAAGGTAAAGCCACAAAAGTAAATACAAAGGAGTAGAAAATGACAGTACAAAGAAAAAAAATATCTTTAATCGGTGCAGGAAATATCGGTGGAACTCTCGCTCATATGATTGCACTAAGGGAACTCGGCAATGTTGTTTTACTTGATATTAGTGATGGAATACCGCAAGGTAAAGCACTCGACATAGCAGAATCATCTCCTATTGATGGATTTAATTCTGGTTTAACTGGAACTAATCAATACAAAGATATAGAAAATTCTGATGCAATCATCATAACAGCAGGCATTGCTAGAAAACCTGGAATGAGCAGGGATGACCTCCTGCAAACCAATGCTAAAGTAATGAAGGAGGTTGGTGAAAATATTAAGAAGTATTCTCCAAATGCGTTTGTAATAGTGGTTACCAACCCTTTGGATGCCATGGTTTCAGTGGTGCATAAATTTTCAAACCTTCCAGCTAATATGGTTGTTGGAATGGCAGGAGTGCTTGATTCTTCCCGTTTCTGTTATTTCCTTGCAAGTGAATTAAATATTTCAGTTGAAGATATATCTGCTTTTGTGCTTGGAGGACATGGTGACACTATGGTACCACTCATTAATTGCACTTCTATCGCTGGCATTCCACTTACCCAAGTTATCGATATGGGTCTCATTACGCAGAAAAAAGTTGATGAAATAGTTGAACGCACTCGCAATGGCGGTAAAGAAATAGTTGATCTGCTTAAGTCTGGATCTGCATACTACGCTCCTGCATCTTCAGCTATATGCATGTTAGAGTCATATTTAAAAGATAAAAGGCGTATATTACCATGTGCTGCTTACCTTAATGGTGAATATGGTGTAAAAGATTTGTTTATTGGTGTACCTGTAATTATCGGAAAAAATGGAGTTGAAAAGGTCCTAGAAGTTAAAATGAATGATAGTGAACAAGAAATGTTTGATAAATCTGTGAATGCAGTGAAAGAACTATTTAGGCTCATAAGCAAATCAATGGTTTTATAGAATTTCCTTGTAGCTCAAGTTTCGTAAACAGCCTAAAAAAGTTGCTTGTGGTTATTTCTGCTACTTTATCGGGTGACTCATTCCATAACTCTGCCAAACAATCCACAACATATTTTACCATTGCTGGTTCGTTCTTTTTTCCCCTATAAGGCTCAGGTGATAGATATGGTGCATCAGTTTCGACTAAAACACGCTCGCGTGGTACATTCTGTGCAATTCCTCTGAGTAAGCTCGCATTTTTAAAAGTAATAATTCCAGAAAATGAAATATATAACCCCAAATCCATAGATTGATAAGCAAGTTCTTTAGAGGAAGCAAAACAGTGCATCACTCCACTAAAAGCACAGGTTTTCATTTCTGACTTTAACATATCGATCATCTCACTATCAGCACTCCTAGTGTGAATAACTAAAGGTAACCCTGTTATTCTTGCTGCTTCTATGTGTGATGCAAAACTTTTTTTTTGATTGTCTTTGTTGTCAGATTTATAAAAATCTAACCCGGTTTCACCGATACTAATTACCTTTTGATTCTTAGTAAATTCAACTAATTCATCAACGTGTATACACTCACCGTTTTCTATGGCAGCATCAAGTGGATGCACACCAACAGAGGAGTAAACTTGATCATAGGATGAAGAAATTTTTAGTAATTTAGGAATATCATTAACGCTTATGCATATGTTATGCAAAATCTTTACACCATTTTGCTCTGCCCTTGAAATTACTTTTGGTATTTCATCATCGGAAAAATAAATCAAGTGGCAATGAGAATCTACTATCATGAGCTTATTGTTGAGGCTTTTATGATAGAAGAAAACTCTTCTATCACTGTTTTATAAACTTCTTTTTTAAATGATATAGCACTGGCTACTAAACTATCTACACTTTGCCAACGCCACTCTTTGAACTCTGGATGGTCAGTATAATTAATATCAATATCCTCTCCACAAAACTTCATTAAGAACCACCTTTGCTTTTGACCAGAATATTTTCCATTCCAGCATATTGGTATAACTTCTTCAGGCAAGTTGTAGTATATCCAATCTTCGTTTTTAGCTATAATTTCTGCTTTATCTGTACCCACTTCCTCTAGTAACTCACGTAACGCTGCTTGTTCCAATTCTTCACCTTCATCAACTCCTCCCTGTGGCATCTGCCAGTAAGAGTCGCTATCAAAGCGTTTTCCAATAAAGACATGTCCTTGTTTGTTAAATAGCATTATGCCAACACAAGGACGATATTCACTTTTCTGCTTAATCACAAGCATCCCCTGTTGTTAAATTATTTGTTATAGAAGTTTTAATTAATTTTCCATTTTTCTCTTCCTTCATCTCTTCAACAATTTTCTTTGCAACTTCTTTTGCACTTAAATTTGAGTTACCAATTTCAAGTGTACCTTCCGGTATAAATAGCCTTTTCCCTTCAATTCTTTTCATAGCAAAATCCGAATCAGTAATTTTATTTTCCTGGTACCTTTCTTCTGATTGAACACGCCTTACCAGTTCCTCATTATTACAATGTAACACTACAGGAAGAATTTCCATATCCATTTTTTTACTTAAATTTACCACAGAGTTGTATATTCTCTGATCATAGGGGTCACCCTCTATCAATTCATTTGTAAATATATAATGTTTTGATTTTATGTAGTGTTTTTCTAGTATTGCTAATACATTTTCCCTAACTGCAAAAATTTTTTCCCATAGTTCATCTGGAACTTCAGCGTTTTGTAATTTAACAATATCAAATATAATATTATTGAATAGATTATTGCTTGCTATTACTGCATCAATGATTTTACACAGTTCCTTTGCAATAGTAAACTTACCACTACCTGGAAAGCCGATTAAGTAGATGAGAGTCTTGCCCATAATGAATACTAGTAAAAAGCTATTCTCAATTATACATAAAAGTATATACATTGTACATGCTAAAAACATGATGATAAAATAGATGCAGGTAATACCTTTTTAACGAACAGTCGCGTTGAAAATAGTTCATATTTAGAGATTTTGAGTGTATAATTATAAGTAAATTAAATAATTTAAGATGATGACTAATGTATCCAGTGATACAGAATCAATAAAAAGCATGATTGTAAGTATAATAGATCAAAATAAAGGTCACGATATAGTTACTTTCGATGTGCAGAATAGAACCATTATTGCAAAATATATGATTATTGCATCTGGTGATTCAAGTCGCCATGTGAAAGCGTTAGCTGAACACGTCATAAAAAGTCTCGAGCGACATGATAAAATAGATGTAGAAGGTATGGATGAAGGCAATTGGGTGATTTTGAATTTTCAAGGCATAATGGTTCACATATTCAGGCCAGAAGTAAGGGAGTATTATAAAGTAGAAGAGTTATGGAATTGATTATCCAGATAGCTGGTACACAATTGCACAAACGTTGTAATTTTGAAGGCAACTCCTGCACAGGTAGTGGTGTCATGAAAGTAGCTGACACTGGAATCCAGTTTTTCATGCAATTTCATCGAAAACGTTGTATAGTGTGCTTGTTTATAATTAAGTTTTCTGGATCCCAGTGTCTGGGCACTGGGATGACATCTTTCCCTATTAGGGTTACTTCGCATTAATGACAGGATAGGCTGGGGTTTACAAAATGAAACACAAGTCCGAGTTTTTAAATTTTATTCAAGAAAGAGGGTACCTATACCAATGTACAAACATTGAAGGACTAGATCAGTTATTATTGCAGAGCAATTATATAGTCGCATACATTGGGTTTGATTGCACAGCACCAAGTCTTCATGCTGGTCACCTAATTCAGATTATGATGCTCCGTCACCTGCAGAAATTTGGTTATAAGCCGATAGTCTTACTTGGAGGTGGCACAACAAAAATTGGTGACCCATCCTTCAAAGATAAAGCAAGAAGCATCTTGCCCGTAGAGAACATCAATCAAAATACATCTAGCATAAGGAGAATATTAGAGAAAATGGTGTCTTTTAATGACAGCAAGACTGGTGCAATGATAGTAAATAACGCAGATTGGTTGGATAACATAAAATACATAGATTTTTTGCGTGATATAGGAGCTTATTTTTCTGTAAATCGTATGCTAAGTTTTGATAGTGTGAAAACCAGGCTGGATAGAGAGCAAACCTTAAGCTTTCTGGAATTTAATTACATGCTATTGCAGGCTTATGATTTTGTTGAGTTGAATAAAAAGCATGGCTGTCGTCTGCAGATTGGAGGGTCAGACCAGTGGGGAAATATAGTAAACGGAATTGAGCTTGGAAAAAAGTTGAATTTACCTGAGCTGTTTGGCCTTACTGCCCCTCTTTTATTGAATGCTCAAGGGGTAAAAATGGGCAAAACTGAAAGTGGAGCAGTGTGGCTTGATGATAATATGCTAAAGCCTTACGACTACTGGCAATATTTTCGCAACGTTGATGATCAAGATGTTGGACGTTTTTTAAGATTGCTCACTGATGTGCCAATTGATGAGATTAGAAAATTAGAGTCTTTAAAAGATCAGGAAACAAATGAAGCAAAAAAGGTCTTGGCAACAGAAGTGACAAAAATATGTCATGGTGACAAAGAAGCGGCACTCGCACTATCTGCTGCAGTCTCTGCTTTTGAGAATGAAGATAGCTCACTACTTCCTGATTACATCATAAAAAAAGAACAAGTTGCAAGCGGCATATCCTTAGTAAGCCTACTGCGTGACACCGGTCTTGAATTTTCAAAATGCGCAGCAAAGCGTTTAATACAGGGCAACGGATGCAAAGTTAATGACAATACTGTAAACGACATTAACTACATAATAAATTCTGAGAGCTTTAAAGGTCGGTCATTTATAAAATTATCTGTAGGAAAGAAGCGCCATATTAAAGTTATGGTAGATTAGATCTCGAAGTAAGAAAACAAATTTTATACAAGTGAGAAATTAGATATGGAGCAAATTTTCAAAATTCGAGAATTATGTATAAAGTGATTGGAAAGATAGTAGAAAGCGAAATTCTATTATATATAGCTGAAGTGGTTTAGGTTTACCTACAATTTGAAAAACCGTCATTCCGCTACTCGTTAGCGCCGCGGCGGTATGACGTAGAGAAACCTTTCTTGGGTTAGCTATAGCACTATAAAATTGTCTGCAGGGCCCCATATAAAAGTCGTGGTGGGTTAATAAATTTTTATGGAAAAAAGGATATATTAGAAAATTGAGGGCTTTATATATGAAATAAGGAGGCAAAAATGAGACTGTATTATAAAGATATCACAGGTCTTATCAAAGAACCCTACCTCTCCAGAGGAAGGGATTATTTTAACAAAGGAAAGGTACAGATTATATCTGTTAATGAATCTCAAGCTAAATCAAAGGTAGTTGGATCAAGTGTATATCGGGTAAAACTAGAATACGATGGTCCTCTTTTCAGTGGAACATGTTCCTGCCCTGCATTCTGTTACTTTGGTCCATGTAAGCATATGGCTGCAACAGGTTTTGCTTTGGTTAAACTTGATAGAAAGGAGTATCGGTCATCTGCGCGCCCAGATGAACAGACTCTCTTTGAAAGGTTTTTACTTAAAAAAACAAAGCAAGAGCTAATTTCAATAATTACTCGTTCCAGTGAACATTATCCTGAGATTTTTGAAGAACTAGAGGATAAAGAATATGAGCAATTCACTCAAAGTAAGTTTTCAAAATCCGAGAATTATGTATAAAGTGATTGGAAAGATGGTGAGATCAGGTAATCTATAGCTGACCCAAGGAAGACATCATACCGCCGCGGCGCTAACGAGTAGCAGAATGACGGTTCTTCAAATCATCAAGATGTCATTCAAGTAGCCCTTTTCTTGTCATCCCAGTGCCCAGACACTGGGATGACCTTGTTGCATCGCACTTTATGAGATGGTGATTTATGGTAAATTCATGTAACTATCTCAAATTTAGCCATACCAATATCAGTGAATTTATTGAGCAAATAGCATTTAGTTCTTTTTCTCGATTTATCTCAGATTTATTCCTAAAACTAAATCCGAATATTTGCTTTAATCTTGAGAAAAATCCTTCAATGCGAGCTCTCTTTCCATAATCTACTTCTTCTTTCCACTTTTTTATGCAATCATATGACTTTATTAGTCTAACAGCAGCATTTCTATCATCCATGTAATCCAATTTTTGGTGCTCTGTTGCGTTGTTTTTCGGAAGAACTTTTGTCTTTATACCAAACTTGTTACATAATTCGTAAAGCTTATGCCTGTCATATGCTCTATCCGCATATAATACCTTTACAGCATGAACTTCTTCTAACAAATCGCAAGTGATCCGAATAAACTCCGCTGCTGTATTTTGCTGCTATGACTTTTTATACTCAACATTACATGCAGTTTCCGTGTCTGCTCATAGCCGTTCTGTCTGCACTATTTTCCTTCTGGGGTATTGCTGATGCTTGTGCTATCTATGGCAATTTCGATATCTTCCATATTATTTTTATCAATTCTGCAATCATTGATCTTAATATTAAGTTTCTTAAACCTTCTTGATGCTTGTGAATAGCTGATAACTGCCAAATCTCTTCCTATTTGTTGCAAATATCTTTTTATAAACCCGACTGTTTGTCTTAAACCTACTCTGAATAGATGGGTTATTATATGTATCAAAATTACCACTTTATTGCTGTAAATATTGTTGCCACCCTGCATTTTTGGACTATTTTCATACCAATTTTCGATAGCTTCATTGATGTAACGAAAAATATTTCCCCTTTCTTGGAGAAATTTGTTATATTCGTTTTGGCTACGGACTCTCATTTTTTGTGGCATATTTTTTCTTCAAAGGTTAAATGGCTATTTTATAATGAATTTTGTCAGTAACTGCCAGTTCTTTTCACTTGAGCGATGCAACAAAGCTATCCCAGACTGGAATGACAGCAGTCCTACGTCATACCACCGCGAACCGTCATACCGCGATTCATTCGCGGTATCTCTAGATCCCGCTAACAAGCAGCGGGATGATGAGGTTATCGTCATGCCACCGCGAACCGTCATACCGCCGCGGTATCTCATCCGCTAACAAGTAGCGGGATGACGGTTGTCGTTTAGCCATAAATATTTAAGAAATTTACCAAGTGGAAAAAAAGGCAAAAGAAACCCTAGTCACTGTCTATTTTCTGTATTGGCGTTTTTTAAGTCTTAAACACTGCAATTTAGCTGCTTTTAAATGCAACTAACCTTAGCTTAAATGTTTAAGAAATTTACTAAGCAGAAAAAAAGGCAAAAGAAACCCCGTGGTAATTAGTGTTCACTTCCTAATCCTGCAAATTGGCGTACTATACTGTCTTAAACGACTTATAAGCGCGTTTCAGCTTATATAGGTAAAAACCTAGAAATATTGTGAAGACATAAGGTGCACATAGTGCAAAAAATTAAAAATAAGACGCCAACTACGTTGTTTTCTTGCTGTTTAATCTGCACAGATGAAGATAACTGAATACCTTCAGTATCATGGTAAGGGGGCTGGCGAGGTTTGTCAAGTAAGTTTTGCATTCAATCCGTTTCTATAACTTAGATGCCAGTGCCTGCTACTTGGCTCCCGGTTATAATGTTTGTGTGGTTATGTCACAGCACTGGGTAACAGGAGAGGTATCACTATAAAATTTGACATTAACCGTTGATAATCGGAATATTAGTAGAGTAAGAATTACTCAAGAAAGCATGCATAAATATGACGTAGTAGTAGTAGGTGGTGGCCATGCAGGGTGCGAAGCTGCTGCTGCGGCAGCTCGCCTTGGTGCAAATACGCTGCTTATAACCCATAAAATTTCAACTATAGGAGAAATGTCCTGCAATCCAGCAATTGGAGGAGTTGCAAAGGGTGTTGTAGTTAGGGAAGTTGACGCTCTTGATGGAATAATGGGAAGAGCAATCGATCAAGCAAGCATACACTCAGTCATTTTAAATAGCAGCAGAGGTGCAGCAGTGTGGGGACCGCGTGCACAGGCAGACCGAAAATTATATAAGCAGGCAATACAGGAAATTATTCTAAATTATAACAATTTGACGGTAAAAGAAGAGTCAATTGACAATTTTCTTATAGAAAGTGATAGCAACGGGGAATCACATATAAGGGCTGTAATAACAAGCTCGGGGGAACATATACTAACAAGCAGAGTCGTTTTAACTACAGGAACTTTCCTACAAGGTGTGATTCATATAGGAGAGCAAACAACTCTTTCAGGGAGAATGGGAGATAAGTCTGCAGTAGAACTTGCAAATACGTTGAAGAAGTATGATTTTAGATTAGGTAGATTGCGTACCGGAACTCCACCAAGGCTTGATCGTAATACTATAAACTGGTCAATATTGCAAGAACAAGTGGGTGATAACCCACCTGTGCCGTTTTCTTATCTCACAGAAAAAATTAACCAACCTCAGGTATCATGCTTTATTACCCATACTAATGAAAATACACATAAAATAATTAGAGAAAATCTTCATAGGTCAGCTTCTTCGTATTTGGATGACATTGTTGCACCAAGATACTGCCCATCCATTGAAGTTAAAGTTAATAAATTTGCAGAAAAAAGTAGTCACCAAATATTTTTAGAACCAGAAGGGCTGGATGATGATACTATATACCCGAACGGAATTTCAAATTCATTGCCTATTGAAGTGCAGTGTGAAATGATAAAGAGTATCAAAGGACTTGAAAACGCAGAAATATTGAGGTCTGGATATGCAGTTGAGTATGACTATATTGATCCACGAGAACTAAGCCATACTCTTGAAACTAAGAAAATTAAAGGTCTATATTTTGCTGGCCAAATTAATGGCACCACTGGATATGAAGAAGCAGCAGGGCAAGGAATTATCGCTGGAATTAACGCAGCACTCTCTGCATCTGAAAAAAAAGAAAGCTTTGTTCTCCATCGTACAGATTCGTATATCGGTGTAATGATAGATGATTTGGTCACCAAAGGGGTGATCGAGCCTTATAGATTATTTACCTCACGTGCAGAATATAGGCTAGCTATCAGGTCAGACAATGCGGATAGAAGATTAACACAAAAAGGTTATGATATTTCCCTTGTTTCGCATGAGAGATACTCTGTTTTACAGAATAAACTTGAATCCATTAAGCAGCTTGAAGAGAAGTTAGGGAGTCTGAAAATTACTCCTGAGCAGCTTAGGTCTTATGGTATTAAAATATCTTATGATGGGATAAGAAAAACGGCACTAGATTTACTCAGCTATCCAAACATCGACTGGAATAAATTACAAGAAATATGGCCGGAGTTAAGCAGCATCACGCGCTGGAATGACACCGCAATGGGTAGCATAACTAAGAATGAAATATGCGAAGCAGTTGAAATTGAAGCAAAATACAAACCTTATCTAATAAGACAAGAAGCAGATATGAAGTTTTTACGAGAGGAAATTAACACTCAAATTCCAATTGATTTTAACTATTCACAAGTTAAAGGCCTGTCAAGTGAAGTAATAGAAAAGTTGCAGACGATAAAACCAACGACGATTGGCATTGCAAAGCAAATACAAGGCATCACTCCCGCAGCGATAGTGAGCATATTAGTGTACCTTAGGAATAAGAAAACGAAAGTAGCTGCTAGTTTTGCGTGAGGTATTCCATGTCAAAAATCGAAGAATTTCGATCTTTTATGCGTGAAACAAATGTTGACGCATTTATATTGCATACTAAAGATGAATATTTAAATGAGTATTCAGACGAGCTAACTAAGTTATGTGGCTTCACAGGAACAAATGGGCTGCTTATTGTCACAAAAAACAACAAGTGCCAATTTTTTACAGATGGACGCTACATCACACAAGCTCGCAATCAGCTCGATCGGGGCAATTTTCAAGTATATAATATACAAGAAGAGGATCCACGCGAATGGATAAAAGCAAACTTAACATCGACTGCCTCACTAGGTTACTATTTGCAATATTTTACCATAGAAGATATAAGAAAGTATGAGAATATCTGTAAATTAATACCCTGTTTAGCTGGAAAAAAAAGTGACTATCGAAAACAAGCAGTGGTTTTACATTCTATTGAACATGCTGGTGAAGGTAGTAAGGACAAATGTGAAAAAGTCGCTAAAAGCATAGATAAAGAAGCTGAAGCAGTGCTCCTGACTGATCCAAATTCAATTTCATGGTTATTAAATTTAAGAAATGAAAATGCCCAATATACTCCATGTATATTGGGCCGTGCTATATTGTATAAAAGCGGTAATGTTGATTTGTTTATTCAAGATAAAGAACATTCAACTATAGAAGCAAATTTAGGCAATCATATAAATATTTTTGATATTAGTGAGCTAGAAAATTCGCTGCACAAGCTAAATTCAATAGTTATAGATCCAAACACAACTCCAATGAGTATCATGGCTGTAATAAAAGATAAACAGGTAGCTGAAAGAGAAGATCCTTGTCTAATTTATAAAGCAGTAAAAAACCAAACTGAAATAGCTGGGACTATAAATGCGCATATCAGAGATGGAGTAGCAGTTACAAACTTTCTACATTGGCTTGAAAGTAATGTTGGTACAGAACTTGAAGCTGAAGAGAAACTCTTAGAATACAGAAAAGAGCAGAATTTGTTTAAACAATTGAGCTTTCCAACAATTTCAGCATTTAATGAAAATGGTGCAATAATTCACTATCGTGCAAGCAGTAAGACGAATAAGGTAATTCAGAAAAGTGGACTATATTTGATTGACTCTGGTGGCCAATACCTTAATGGCACAACTGATGTGACAAGAACTGTAGTGGTTGGTAATCCGACCAATGAGCAAATAACCCACTATACAATAGTGTTGAAAGCTCACATTGCTATAGCAAGTGTCATCTTTCCTTCTGGCACTACTGGTGGAGAATTGGATATATTGGCACGTACGCATTTATGGAAATTTGGAATGGACTATATGCATGGTACAGGGCATGGAGTAGGAAGTTACCTATCAGTACACGAAGGACCACAAGCAATATCAAAGGGCAATAAAGTGAAACTCACGCCAGGAATGATACTTTCCAACGAACCTGGTTATTACATTCCGGGAGAGTATGGAATAAGAATTGAAAATCTGATGTACATCGACAGACAAGAAAATAGCTTTTTACATTTCAAACAACTGACCTTCATTCCATATGATAGAAGGCTAATAGATGTGCAAATGCTTACTAAAGATGAAGTTGAGTGGATAAATAGCTATCATCAATTTGTCTATGAAAACTTAGAAAATAGCGTAAAAGATAAGGAATGGTTAAAGAAGGTATGTGACCATTTGTAAGCAAAGGAGCATTTTTTATTGTTTAAAAAGTATTAATGCAATTGTGATAGGTATTTTGTATTGTTTTTAATTTAAAAACGATATATAATAAAGAATACTTATTTTTAGGTAGACATATTATGATAGACAAAGGACAAGAAGATGAATTTATGAAGCAGTATATGGATACTTGCAAAGAGCAAATAGAAAAATTAGCCAAGGATCCTGAATTGCTTAATCAGACTTTAAAACCATTTATGCAAATGTCCCAGCAGCTTATGGCTGGCGGTATGTTAGAAGGGGCTATGCCTGGCATGGTGCCTGATTTGGGTAGTATGGATGTTAACAAGATGATTGCTCAGATGAAGGAAATGATTGACTACATAAGAGGTAACTATAAGGAACTAATGAAAGAGCATAGCTCGCAGATTCAAGAGCTTGATGAATCCAGTAAAAAGCTAAGAGGCTTAGTTAAAAAATTGATAGAAAAGATCGAAAGTAAATAAACAATATCTAACGCAAGTCTCTTCTGTCATTCTATGCACAGCTGCATAAGTGTCTAGTTTGAGTGACAAGTCGAGCATGAGCTGTCGGTTAGGGAGTGTTAAATAAACCATACGCGTCAAGTTAAGGGACTGTGGTAATAAATTTGGTGTAAAGAAAAGAAAAAGAAGATATAAGTTCTCCTAAATTTAACAAACAAAATGGAGAACTTATACAATGAAAAGAATAGTTTGCATCTCAAAAAAGCTCAAAGAATTTTTTAATGAAAAAGCAGATAAAATCTCAGCTACAACAGGATTCATAAAAAGAAAGAGGAAGCTAAAAGGCTCATCGTTCGTAAAAGCCATAGTCTTGGGTAATATAGGGGTTGATAATTGTAGTATAGAGACAATGTGTCAATTATTGAATGAAGACTCGATAAATATAACAAAACAAGGTCTGGACTTTAGATTTACCAAGGAAGCAGTGGAATTCATGAAAAGAATGTATAATGAATCTTTAATGTTACTTAAAAATACCTTGCAAGTTGATTGCAGGTATCCGTTCAGCCAATGGCGTCAACTTAAGGAAAAATATCAGTGATTGTGTATAAAACTTCTCTCTAAAATTTTTACCATTAAATTACCCAAAAGCTGCAATAAACAGCACTTTTGTTTCTGTTTTATTTCAACAAAGAAGTCTAAAATGTGTCCTTTTTAGGTGAAACATGCAAAAAGGAAAAAATCTTATTCTACAAATTAAAAATATAATATACTCGAAAACTTTTCAGAGAATCCATTGTGTTGAGTTTCACACGAACAAGAAAACTTCCTTTTATGACAGTATTTTCTATGATGTAGGATCGAGAACTGGCGCGCTTCTTTTAGGGCTTGGTGGCTGATCCATTATTTTCATCCTGGACCTCAATCCAAAATTCCCATATTTACGTTTCCAGCTCCCGCCTCGTCAAACGCAGCATCCGCACTACGCTTTCCTAGTAGATTCTTTACCAAAGTCTATAACATATTGTGCTGGCAAGGCTTTCGGAACGTAATATCTTATTCTATAGTCCGAATACAGACCAAGCTTACCTATCCATTCCATACTCCACCTCTTCCAGCCAAATCCTTTTCGCATTTTTCTGGATTTCATTAAGTTGCGTCTTATTTTCTTGTTTACCCAGTATTTTACGTAGTTAAAGCTTCGATTTGAGTTCCCAATCCTAAAGTAGTTTATCCACCCTCTCAATATTGGATTGATGATTTTTATCATTTTCCTTATTGGTTGCGATTTATGTCTTCGAAATACCTCCTTGTATCTTGAAAAAAGCATCTAATGTTTTAAGCTTAAGCGTTAGGTGGAGAAGGGAAGAACTCTGTTCTCCTCCTTAGATATAAAATCTGTACTGAAGATAAGAGTTCCCTTCTCAAAAGTAAAGGCTGGACGGTATCTTAGAAAAACCTAAATGGTTCTAATTCTGTATTCACAAGGTTAGCCTTACTTTTCATTTAAAATGGTAACATATGGGGTTATATATGATCAACAACTTTTTAGGTATAGATGTTTCAAAAGAACGCTTTGATGTTTCTCTCTCATTCATAAGCAAAAAAGGAAAACGTGAAAGTAGGAAAAGGAATTTTAAAAACGATGATACTGGGTTTCAAGGTCTGATGAACTTTCTACAAAAACATAACCTAGAAGAAGTAAAAGCCTGCATGGAAGCTACTGGTTGTTATAGTGAAGCTTTAGCTGAATTCCTCCACAACGCTGGACATTTTGTTAGTGTTGTAAATCCAGCTTGCATAAGGTTTTATGCAAAAAGTAAGCTTGCACGACAGAAGAATGACCAGACTGATGCAGAGATTATTGCAGATTATTGTCAAAGACAGGAACCTTCTCGTTGGACACCACCTTCTCATGAAAAGAAACAATTAAAACAGCTTTATCGCTGCTCAGTTGCATTAAAAGATGAATTGACATTAGTAAATAATCATTTAGAAAAGAAAGAGAGACTGCCTGAAGAAGTTGTAAATGTTTGGGAAAACTTAGCAATTAACATAGAACAATCAATAGAAACAATAAAAAATTCCATACGTGAACTATTAAAACAACACAAATATTTGTTGGAGGATTTTCAACTTCTATTAACTATTCCAGGAATAGGAGAGGAATCAGCAATAGCTATTTTAGCTGAAATTCCTGATATAAAAGCTTTTATAAATGCCAGACAATTGGCAGCATATGCAGGAACTATACCACAAAATATAACGTCAGGTACATCTGTACATGCCAAGCCCAGATTAAGTAAATCTGGTTCACGAACATTATGTAAGGCAATGTACTTTCCTGCTATAGTAGCTAAGAATCATAATCCTATTATTATGACTTTTTGCGAAAGGTTAAAAGAGAAAGGCAAGCATAACATGGCCATTGTGGGAGCTGCAATGCGTAAGTTACTCCATATTGTTTTTGGTGTTTTAAGGTCAAAAAAGGCTTTTGATCCAGATCATATCAAAAACTACAGAGCTAGGAGTTTGGCTGAAAGTTTAGTGCTTTAAAATCAAAAAATGCTCCAATCACATCTTATGTGAAATAGTATCTTACACAAATTTTGTAGTTGGTTAGTGAATATGTTGATAAGTAAATTAATTTTATACGTACAAAAAAGCGGAAATTTACTTATCAACATATTCACTAACTATAATCTGTGTAACGTTACACAAAATGTGAATTGGAAGTATTTTTTGATTTTATGATACAGCTTGAACAATTTTTGTAATTTTTTTGTTGACTTGCAAGACGGTATCTTCAGTCTCTGAAGCAAATTTGTTCGAGCTTTCATCATTGGTGTTCTTTGTACACTCCACTTTCCTTGTTTTGTGATTCTCTCTCGAAAATCAAATCCTAAAAAGTTGAACGTTTCTCCCTTCTTTAGATGGATTACTTTTGTCTTTTCTTCATTTACTCTTACTTCTAGTTTTGCTAATTCTTCTTGTAACCTTTTGTACACCAACTTCTCGAGCTATTCCCATCTCTAGCGCCCGTCTATTAGTATTACTATGTCATCTGCCCATCTGGCGTATTCTATACGTTGATATTTCCCTTCTCCAGTCACCTCTTTTGCCTTCTCTAGCATTTTGTCTACCTCATTTAGGTATATGTTGCTTAATAGTGGCGAAACTACTCCGCCAACAACGTTGCAAAAAACATAAAATTAGAGAAAAGCATTTCTCGAAAACTTCTGTGTCCAAAGACAAGAGTGCCATTTATTTATAGTGCCAACAATCAATTAACCATCAGTTTCAATGAATGATATGAACATATTATTTCAAGGAAAGTTCATGGGAAATAAGAGATTAGCTATACGGATTAGCTGTAGCTATGAAACTAACCGGTTGGCAGAAAAGTATTTGTTAGATACTTATGAAAAAGCCGTGTCAAAGCAAGTAAGCCAAAAAAATTTAAAACATAAAAATGGGATTCAAGGAGGATCAAATGGTAACAGTGAGTTTATATGCAAGAGTTTCTTCGGGGAAACAAGCACAAGAAAATACAATAGCAAGTCAAGTTGCAGCTTTAGAACCTGTCTTGAAAGGAGCTAAGCAGCTAATTTAGCAAGCATAATAGTAATCATATTAAAGGAGATATTAGTTTTTGAAGTAAGAGGAATAATCCTTGCTCATACGTCTAAAATTGGAAAGCCAAGCAAAAGTTCTTTCAACAATCCACCGTTTAGGAATAACTTGAAATCCTACAGCATCAGCTGCTTTTTTAGTAATCGTATCCTGTTTTCAATAAACAGTAATTTTGCAATTTACCAATATATCCCTGATCAGCAAAAAACCTTTGTAGCGTTGGAGCTTTTCGTTTAGCTTGAGTAAAAAGATTTAGAGCACCATCACGATCTTGAATGCCTGCACTATGAACATCAGCTGTAATAATTAGGCCTATTGTATCCACAATGATGTGGCGTTTTCTACCCTTTATTTTCTTGCCAGCATCATATCCTCTGGATCCCCTTTTTGAGTGGTTTTCACTGATTAATTATTCCTACCGAAGGTATTTCATTTTTGCCAACCATTTTTCTTACCTTTTTTACTAACATATCGTGTATTTCTTCCAATTTGCCACTATTACGCCACCTGAGAAAATAATCATACACCGTTTTCCATGGCGGAAAATCTTTTGGCAGCATTCTCCACTGGCAACCACCTTTCATTATGTATCTTATTGCATTAATAATTGTTCTAATATTGTGTTTTCTTGGCCGTCCTACTGCACCTTGTGCAACACTTGGCTCCAAAATTTCCCATTCTTTGTCACTTATATCACTTGGATACATTTTTACCTACTATTTTTTACTTATCTCATCATATTCTCTTTCTCATTTCTTTTCAAGACAAGTTCTAAGAGTATCATCTTTGATATATTTGGCAAAATCCATTTTTCCTCACTTAACACTATTGTATAAGTATTTTACTCAGTATTTCAGCAACTGTCAATTTTGCTAACAAATTACGTGAAAATTTATAGAAAACACTGAACTCCGTAGCATTACAAAAAATCCAATTATTTTCTTGCATTACTCTCTGTCATCCAAGTAGCTAACACTGGTTCCTTTATGACGGCAGTGCCCTCTTCTTGTCATCCCAGTGCCCTTATAATGTCATCCCAGTGCGTGACACTGGGATGACACCCTACTAGCGGAAGTTACTCTCAAATGTTTGTTCATGTTAGCTACAAACATTAAGAAATTTACCAAACGAAAAAAAAGGCAAAAGAAGCCCCGTGGTGGTTGGCTATTTACTATGTACTAAAATATCGGCGTTTTTTTATTCTAAAACGCTTGATTAAGAGCGATTTAGTTACTTTTAACTTGCAACTAACCTACACCGCAAGTGTTTAAGAAATTTACTAAGCAGGAAAAAAGGCAAAGAAACCCCGTAGTAGCTAGCATTCAAATTCTCCCTTGTCAATTTGACGTTTTTTGCTGTCTTAAACGCTTTGTAAGCGCGTTTCGGCTTATATAGGTAAAAACCCAGAAATTTTTAAAGACATGCGATGCACGTAGTGCGAAAAATTAAACATGAGACGCCAAATACCCTAAGTTTTTTGTCATTAACCTGCACAGATTGCGAAGATAAATAAATAGCTTCATTCTCATGATAAGGGGACTGGCGGGGTTTGTCAAGGAAGTTTTTTGTTTCTACTGAATGACAGTTGTAACCTACGCAAGAAGTCTGTTGTAGTTTGTACGATATCTTTATAAAATGGTTCGCATAAGTTATCTAGCAGTGCAACTAAACAAATACAAAAATCAAAACGTCGCGGTTTTTGGTCTTGGTAAAACTGGTTTATCCGCCATTAACGCTCTAATAAAGAATGGTGCAAGAATATATGCATGGGATGATCATGAAGAGCAAATAGCAAATGCAAAAATGATGTATAAAAAATGTAATTTTATTCATCCCAAGGAATACAATTGGCATGAGATCAGTGCATTGGTTTTAAGCCCTGGAGTGCCAACAGAGCCACATTGGATAGTAAAACTTGCAAGGAGATTTGATTGCAAAATAAAATCAGACATTGAGCTATTTCTTGAAGCTAAAACTACGAACCAGAAGGTAATAGGCATCACAGGAACAAATGGTAAATCAACCACTACATCACTAATAGGGCACATATTAAAATCTGCAGGGAAAAAAGTAGCTATTGGTGGAAATTTAGGCGTTCCTGTTTTGGATCTAGAAAGAGATGCAGAAATTTATGTAATTGAATTTTCCTCTTTTCAATTGGAGTTGATGAATGAAATTAACGTGGACATTTCAGCACTGCTCAATATTACACCAGATCACATAGATAGGCATGGAAGTATGGAGAATTACATAGCGGTTAAATCAAGGCTGATAAATAGTAGTAAGGTTGCTGTGATAGGATGTGACAATGAGATTACTGCTGATATATTCAACAAATTCACTGGGAATAAAATTCCAATATCAGCTCCGGTGTCACCCTCTTTGTCATTCCAGCCACTTCTTTTGTCATCCCAGTGCTTGGCTACTCGGATCCAGAAGATCTCGTTAAAACTAGAGAATCATAGCTTATCAGTAAGTGATGTGAAAGTAAACCTAATATCCAATGCAGAAAACATAGCAGCCGCATATGCCGTATGTAAGCTACTTGGAGTAGATAGCAACACTATTATCAATGGAATCAAGTCCTTTTCAGGACTGAGGCATAGGAATGAACTGCTTGGCAAAATAAGAAATGTGTTTTTCGTGAACGATAGCAAAGCAACTAATGCAAAGTCGAGCGAAAAGGCGATCTTATCTTATGAAAACATAAATTGGATCGTTGGTGGAAGAAGCAAAAAAGGTGGAATAGAATCATTAAGCAAGCATTTCACAAGGATTAGAAAAGCTTTTCTTATTGGGGAATCAACCGAAGCCTTTGCAAACACTATGGAGAATAAAGTAGATTATGTTAGATGTTGCAACCTAGAAGATGCATTCAGATTGGCTTTTGAAGAGGCCTTAAATAGCGCAGAAGAAGTAACAATATTACTTTCTCCTGCGTGTGCTTCTTTTGATCAATGGAAAAATTTTGAAGAACGCGGCGAAGCATTTTGTAGAATGTTTGAAAATCTCAGGTACAATCACACATGCTGTTTAGTATAATGCTACTGTGGAACAAAAGTTAATAATAGATAAGCTAATTAGGGTTATTCCATTTGAAGGGATAAGCGATGAAACCCTATTAAAGGTGTGTACTGACCTTAATCTAGCTAATAGCTTTTGCAAATTTCAGAATGGAATATATAGCGCTTTGGAACACATAGCAGAAAACTTAAATAGCTCAATGGAGGCTGAACTAAGAAATTCCAATTTAGAAGATATGAAAGTGCGAGAGCGAGTAAAGTTAGCTATTCAAATACGCCTTTCAAACTACGCTAAGCTACCGAATTATAGAGAACTTTTAAAAAATGTTTTATCATTCTCCGTATCACCAAAAAATACATATTTTTCTAGTAAACTTTTATACAGAACTATTAGCGCGATTTGGTATGGCATTCATGACCAATCAACAGATTTTAACTACTATACAAAAAGAGCAATATTAGCTGGAGTGTACTTAAGTACGATACTTTTTTTTATCAATGATTATTCAGAAGATTTTGCGGATACTTTATCGTTTCTTGATAAACGTATCAACAATGTCATGACATTTCAAAAATTCAAAACTCGCTTAAAAGGAATCATAGGAAATTTCTTATAAGCTTTTCATCATACTGGTTATTCATATTTATATTCTCTTGTTTTTTTTTGATCTTTATGTTAAAATAGCTTAATATTTATTAACAATAAAATGAAAGTTATTTATTACACCAATGGTAATATCAAGCCAGAAGAAAATGCAAAACACGTGATAAACTTTTTTGGAGTACTTGGGTGTATTAAGGTTAATGCACTCGGTAAAAATGCACCTGACGGGCAAGAAAGTAAGTTAGTTAAGCATTATTTTGACTATCCCTATTTCTCTAGAATTGTTAATCCAAAATTCTTCCGAGAAGAATTAAAAGCTGAAGAAAAAAAATTCAATAGGAGAATAGTATCGCTATGGTTATGTTTTGCTATATTGTCCACTGCTTCTATTGTATCGTTATACTTGGCATACCAGAATCAAAAATCAAAAAAGGTAATTACAGGGTTAGCTTTTACGTCGGTAGTGCTATCAATTTTGGCTACCATATGTTTTGTCGTACTTTGCTTATGGGTATTTTTTAATTTTGTTAAGGAAAGGTTTGTCATGCATAAAATGAAAAGCTTTTTGGAAAATGAATTCAGTCCTGAGTGGATAAAATGCTTTAAAAATGAACTTATAGGCGAAAAATCAGAAACAAGTGCAGAAGCTCATGATCAGGAGTCAGAAAAAAACAAAGATATAGAAGAGATTATTGAATTCTTTTTGAAAAGAGGAAAGGTTTTAGCACTATATAAGTTTCTAACAAACGGTGAAAAGTTAGTTCAAGCAGGAATGGCAATGGTAAATATGTTGCTTATGGATGGTATACATCCAGATAATATAATTTTAGACACTAATTCTCTTGGAGGAGGAGTTGCAGCAGAAGTTTTAAAAAGACTTGAAGATCAGGGCATTCATTTAACACTAATTCACAGTAATTCTTATAGCTCACTTAAGGATGCAACTAATAACTTTCCTCATGGGGTAGGGAATTTTTTCATGAGACGGCTTCCTGCAAAATTCTTGAATTTTTGGTTTAGTCGTTGCGGATTGGAATTTAATTCACGAGAGATTATAGAGAATACAAAATGTCCTGTATTGATTGTTGGTAGAAAAGGTGATACTGTAATTCCACAGGAAGCACAACTCGTTGGTAAACTTCCAGATTCATCCACATCTGAACGGTTTAGATGGAATATAGTACTTGAACACGATCCTCAAAACACGGAGTGTAAGAGCAAAAATATTCATGCTGATCATAAAGAACATTTAGTTTATCATGAAGATAACGGTAGTATAAAAAAGTATGAAGAAAAAGAAAATAAATTTATTGAAGAAGCACGTGAATATTTAATAGACTCTGAATTTAATAAAAATTTTGATCTAGAGAAGTACAGAAAAAGTGGTTTCTCTGGAAAATTGACGGAAATAGAACTGAAACCCATCAATGAAAAGTATATGCAAGTTTAAGTTAATAAAGAAAGAAAAATTATTCTTGCTATACCGTAAGTACGTTCCAAAATTACACCAAAATTTTTATTGCACTCAAAACCTTCGTTTTTCCTAATCTCTAGAATTATCAATGCATCATCACTTAACCAGCCTGAGTGAGCTAGTCCATTCAACGTTGATTCAACTAGATTGCTATTGTAAGGTGGGTCTATAAAAACTACATCGCACTTTGAAATAGGTTGTGGCAATTTGTTAGCACTGCAACAAATTAGCGTGACATTGTTCGTAATTCCAAAATCTTCTGCTGTTTTTTTAGGCAGTTGCAAATTGTAATAATCTGAATCCACCATGAATGCATATTTAGCGCCGCGAGAAAGCGCTTCAAATGAAAAAGAGCCACTTCCGCAGAATAAATCAAGTACATTCAAGTTATAAATAGGTTTTCTTGAGGAAAGTATACTAAATATTGCTTCTCGAACAATACTCATAGTTGGCCGTGCAGCTAAATGCTTACCTGTAGTTATTTTTCTTCCGCGATATTTGCCTGCAATGATGCGTAGCATATTAAATAAGCTCCAAAATAACTAATTATTTAATACTATATGATTAATGTCAATATGGCTTTAGCAGTTTAATAGAGAGAAGCTATCGAGTCGCTTGTAAGAAAAATACAAACATAAGACCAATCAGTTGTTTTTCTTTGATTTGCCTGCTGCATTAATTGCCTGACCAATCTCATCTTGTAAATCACCATAACTATTTCCTTCATCGTGATTGATCCCTTCAATTCTGTTTTCTAATTCTAACTTAATTATAGTATTGATTTTATCTATATTATCAAGAAAGCCTCTACATTCTTCTTCACTATACTCTTCACCAGATGCCTTTTTTTCGATAAATAGACTTTTAAACTCTGCAAGATCAGAATTCTGATCGGTATTTAGTACAACATTTCTCTCTATGAAGCTAAGATCCGACAGTAATAAACTAATCTCTAATAGATCTTCACTTTTCACGCTTTTAAGGTCTTCAAGGCTTTCTAAAATACTAAACACCTTAAGCCTTTCTTGTGCAATCTCTTTGTCTTCCTTATCAAATTCAGACAATAAACTATGATTATCCACAAATTTCTCACTCAAAGCTTTATTTAACCTAGCGAGGTCGATATTGTTGTCCGGTGTGTTATCTAATAGTAGATCTACTCTCACCCTACGCGCATTTAAAATGTCATCGTAGTCATTTAACTCTATATTGCCATTATCGTCTTGCTGCAATTTATAATAATCAAGACCTTTGAAATTTTTTTTACTAGCCTTCATTGTTGTCCTCATCCCCGCTTCTTTCTCTTGGCTCATTCGGTACACCTCTTTTTATTGATTCATTTGGCTGGCCCTCGCCTTGTTTTGGATCTGACGCACTTGATTGACCACTACCACCTTCATCTTTATGTCTTTCCGGCGTCCTTTTGCGACCGATAGTGTAATCATGAAGCTTCTCTAAAAACTCTCTCCTATATTCTTTTGCTCTATAGAGTAGGTTATGGTTATAGCCATGTTTTCCTATGGAGTCAACGCCATGCTCCCAAGTAAACTTCATAGCATCTTCTATTGTATAGCCCAAATGTGACCCTACATATCCTTTATAATAATCTAAATATTTACCAATCCTTCTATGTGTAATATCTTCTTTATCAACTCCAAATGCCCTGTAAATTTTTTCCTCAAGCTTGTCAACATCATTTTCAGGCGATGTTGCAAACTTCGTTGCTTCAATAGTAGCACCTACAAATTTACGTGGCACATCAATAGCGTATTTCAGCACTCCTCCAACTCTTGGTATCCTGCCTAATAAATTAGCTGTACCTCCGGCTAATCTATCCGGTAAATGAGTAGCCCAATTGCCTAAAGACTCTAGTTTTCCACCAGCAAAATTTTGCCACTGCTGTTTGAATTCTTCCATTATGCCAACCAAAGGCGATGCTTCATACATTCTAGATATATTGTAAACGCTGAATCCACCACCAGCTATACTTGAGCCCATTTGTTGTACAAACTCGCGTAAAGAGAACATTAAAAATGAAAGCAGGAATAATACAAAGATTTCCCCTGCATTGATTAAATAACCTCTCTGTATGTCTTGCACCCTTTGGTAATCGCTATTATTTTGATAATCTTTGTTTAAGCCAGAGAAATTTTCCAATTTACAGCTTTTATCACTTTCAATCACCTTTTCCACTAAAGACCTTATCTCTCTTTTGAGATCTGGTCTTATGATACCATTTCTATAATCATTCATCATCTCACGATAATTGCTGCATTTTTCATCTACTGACCTGCAGTAAAATTTTCTTATTTTACTGTCTATACCTATTTCTCTATCTATACTATTAATCAGCAATAAGATATCAAATTTTTCTACTGCATGTGATAAACTATTTGTTAAGCGTACTAGATCCTTTGCACTACAGTTATTATCCACTACTATATCACTTTCCGCAATATAGTGGTCTGCTGGATTATCTTTAGTTCCAGGAATTGGATTAAAGAAAGGATAATCTATATAACGAAACCCTTTTATATGTTCACCATTTTTATCTTTAGGGTAATCCGGTGGAAGCGGGATATATCCAGCACCGCCAGTAAATTTTATTGTACCACCTTCTCTGCTTATCTTTTCTATACCTTCTATGTTCTTATCTACGTTCAGCGGAGAAGCTTCTCCAAGAGTGTAAGGTACGAAAATTTGCCCTGGGGTCCAACCAAAGTACTGCTTATCAATGATGCAAAAACCGCCAAACACCCATTTTGGAGCACATAACCTTACCTCGAACCATTTATTGTAGCATACAGTAAAACCTAACTGCCTATAAAAGGTATTCATTATAATGGAAGCCAGTAATGACAAGAGAGCAAATATCATAATCGATTGTAAACAAAAACTGATGCAGAATTTTATCCAACCTTCAAACAGACTTTTCAGCGGTGAAAATAAAATAGAGATCAGGAACAATGGCATGATAGCTATAAGAAAAGCTATACCCATAAAGCCAGAGAGAAATATTATGTAAGCATATAAACATAGCAGAAAATATAAAACAATTCCTATGAAAATTGCTGGTATCATAAGGAGGCTTGCCCACATTTGGTAATGTAAAAACGCTGCAAACTTTTTCCAAACAGAATAAGCAAAAAACTTATTGAACATGTCCTTCATGAAGCTAAACAACTTAGCTTCATCTCCTTGAGCAATACTTCCGTTGTTCATGTTGGGAGCAAAATTAGTAATTATGCTTATCAATTGTTCAAGGCCTTTGATGAATAAAACGAGAAAATGATCATAGAAAAATCTAAAACTTCCAGGAGATATAAGCACTATTACTAGAGTGATTTTCATCATTCTGATGAGCATATCATGCTTAGTTTCTCGTATCATGCCAAAAAGATAAAGAAGCGATGAAATCATTACAAATAGAACAAGCAAGGAAAGAACAAAATTGTGAAAGCTCGTACTTTTTTCAGCTATATTTTCGAACATAGCTTGTGCAGCTGCAGGATCGTCACCGTTAAAATGCTTTTTGCAATTTTCGTTAATCAATAATACACATTTTAGATAGTGATAAATGTAATCAAAAAACCCAAAACTACTTGGCTGCTGCACTCCACTTAAGAACTCAAAAGAGTAGCCACCTACATTATCTAAGTAATATCTATCTAATATTTTTACATATATTTTCCATCCCTTTTTTAATTTCACCGTATCACAATTCCTGTCCTTTAATTTAGTGCTATCTCTTTCTAAAGTAAAAAATCCACTGTCGCCTTCTGCTGTGGAGTTATAACCTAGATGTACAGTAGGATATTGAGGATCGCGCATTAACTTTAGATTTTCGTTAGGATCATCTTTCCCCGTTTGAAACAAAAGATAAGCACCATGACCATTGGTAAACCAACATGGAGCACCACGTGATACTGCATTTTTGCTATCATCTTCATTAACGCACTTACACTTCACAGTGCAACTTGCATTAGGATCACTTGAAAATTTTTGTATGCTAGGTTTATAATCATTACAAACTAAGTGAAAGTCAGGTAGACTATTATCACCTGACTTGCCTTCAAATTTAGTTGCATATTTTAACTGCTCCAAGCTCTGCAAGTCATAACTGCCTTTAGATTCTTTCTTGTTATTATTACTCCAAGATGTCCATGCACCATTAACTCGCACTATTAAGCTATCTCCATCGGTTTCTAATCCAGTATCTTTCCACTTCACCACCTGGTTATGGTGGGAACCATAATTAAATTCTCCAGTTTCAGGATCAATAACTTCTCCATCTTCTGGAATAAAAGCATCGTGTTCGCTTGAAAAATGAGCGCTTACTGCAATAGGTTCAGGACCAAAATAATCGGCAGATATGCACCTTGGAAAAGGCATATCGTTCTTACTACAACCTGTGATCAGCACATAAGCTGCAAGAAGTAATACCCTAAACCAACATTTGCCTAAGCGTGATTGCATATCTAAACTTTTTCCAAATACAGAAATAAATTTCTAAAACTTTACTTAAAATATCTTTTTAATTAGTTACTCCATAACATCATTCATATCTTACCCCTCTCCATTTCCTTCCTTGTTTTTAGCTTTATCACTAGGATCACTTCTTATTGTTTCATCAGGATTTTTTTGCTGATCTGATTGTTTTAATGTTTTAGGTCTATCACCCGTTGTTTTATCAGAACTTCCTTTAGAATCTTCTTTTTTGTCTGGTTGCTTTGGTGTGTCAGGCAATCTAGCCTCAATTTTTCCCCGATCTTTACCCACTTGTTGCCTAATGTTCTGTATCATACCTTGGGTCTCATTATCAAGGCCAACAGCCGACAGTATAGATTGTGATGCGCTTGTGGCAACTTGACCAACACTGCCAGCAACTCCCCAACCAGAGCTGAATAGTGCTTGTGCCATAGCTTCCGATATGGAAACAAAAGATTCCATTGCACTAGCAATAATTAAGTACATAAATGCTTGGATCAGATCTATGGGCAACGCTGCAAAGTGCCCACCAGCCCTTTCCCCGGTACTGAGTGCAACATCAACATTAGTGCCAGGACTGTATCCAAGAGGCAGTATTGATTTCATCAAGCACAGATCATACGATAAGAAATTTACGCTAATTAAACATTGATAGCATGCAGAAAAATTTGTGAGATTGTATAGAACTGAATACATCAACTGATTTAAAAGAGATAAAGATGAAAATAAAATAACTGGTTGTACTGCAACGTGAGCTAGCGTTTTTATCCAGTTATCAAACAAGGATTTAGTCTGTTGAAATAAAATAAACACGATAAACAAAGGTGTTAATGACAGTAAAAATGCTACTAGAACAGTAGATATTACATATTTAAACGTAGCGCTAATAATGCATTTTAAAAACGCAAAAGTAGCGTAGAGTATTGCCAAAAATGCAATAAAGCCAAAAGGACCAGAGAGCATCAACGATAAAAACTTCAACCAAGTTTCTGCTGTGAATAATACTCCTGCTGTCAAGTCTAAGAATGCAAATTTCCCCCCCCCTTCCCCCACATAGCCAGAAAAGCTATCAACTAAATAAATGCTACCATCTACAAAAAGTCTGGATAAAGTTGTACCAAAAAGTTCCCAGCTTCTATCGCTAAAGGCAAAAGCTATAAATGCTATCTTGAACATTCTTACAATGAAATCAAATTTACTTAGCTGTATTGTTCCAAGCATATAGCCAACGACAGTAAATATAACGTATAGAGTAAGCAAAGCTCTTACTCCTTGAAGAAGACCTCTTGCATATCCTTTGTATGAATCTTTAACGCTGTCACCAATTACTTCTTTTTTCATAAAACCAAATATCTTGTTTATATTTGATGAAATAAAATCATTAATTTTTCTTTTGACAAATAAAGTTACTGTGTACTTATTATTTTCATAATATTTGCCATTTTTATCTGTAATGTCATCTCTCTCTACGTTGCTTACATTGATGCCGAAATATATCTTCTTAGATTCTTTATCTTTTAAATGACTTCCATCTATTTCATAATATTTTACATTATCCTCTTTTATTTTACGTAAATTTCTTACCCTTTTAAAATCATTAGTATCAACAGATTTATTTTTAGGTGGTTCATTACCTAGGTATATATATAATTTTTTGCCGTTAGTAAATTCGCATGATCTAGTCACTTTAACATGGTACCCACCCCTATTAGCTTCATAGTGACCATAATCTGCAATGGCAAGCATCACACTGCTACCAGGTGTTACACTTCCTATTGGATAGTCATGATTTAATTTTAAGGAAAAATGTTCAAAATTATCACTAATTTGTGAACATACATTATCCTCTTTTGCACCCTTTTTCTCTGGAAGACATTGAACACCTTTAGCAGTATCTTGATCACCAAGATCACCAATTTTTGCAACAAGAGCCTCAGCCCAGGAAATATCTTCGTTAATCTGCTTGAGATCCCCTTTATTTTCTTCTATATTCTTAAGCTTATCTTCAACTTCTTTAAGGTGAGAATACATATCACATTTATTTCCTTTATCATATTTGCTATACCTTATAGAAAAGACGCAATTCTTCTCTTCAGGAAAAGTAGCATTCCATATACCTTTTTTGTTGTAACATATATTCTGATAGTAACAGTTAAGCTCATAAGAGCTGTACTTTTTTATCTCGTTAAAATCGCAATTTTTTCCGTTGCATAGTCGTTCCAACCCTATTTTAGTAGAGCTATACTTTTTCACCTCGTTAAAATCGCAGCTTTTTCCATCACATAATTTGTTCAATCCTATTTTAGCGCGGCGTAAATCGAGCAGTGAACCATATACCCATGGTTCGTTGTTTTTAATATGATATTGATTGAAATGCACCTTATTATCATATGGAGTGTACCCATTGCCAACTAGCACTTTGCTTTCCTTTGCTTTTGTTTTATCAAGAGGTAAAAATTTTATTTTATTTCTCTTTCCATCCTTGCCCTCACAAAAAAATTCCTCTCCCTCTTGCTTGCTAACATTCAATATTTCACTTGCTGACACTTTTTCACCTCCTTCTTCAGCTCTATAACAATTGTCATCAAAGCTGATACCTTTCCCTCCTGGATTGTCATAATCAATTGTTATTTTTCTGGGAACTAAGCTAAAGCTTAACCTGTCACCAGGACTTACTTTTATTCCAGTGTCTACATAACGTCTATTGCTGCCAAATCCTTTACCGCCGCACAATTCGTTTTCATTTACGCCTTTTTCATCAACGCCATAATTATTAGGCACATCGTTAATATTTGCAGCTTTACTATAATTTGGTTCTGAGCCATCAGCACAAAAGCTAGCTGGCACAAGTACTTTCCTTGGATTTTTGTCTTCTTTAAAAGGGCAAAAATTTACTGATCCATCGAGGGTGAATTTGATTTCCTCACCCTTGCTAATTATCTGACCAGAATCAACCCAATGAATTTTAACTCCTTCATCTGCTTTATGAACTGGAACATCCACGTTAACACTAGTGTTTCTGCTCTGCAACCCAGGTTCGACACAATCCATGTTACAACCAGTGATTGCAAGACACAGTATCAATAATAGTGATCTTTTACTTATCATTATGAGCCCCCTGGTATCTTAGGTCCTTGAGGTCCTTGAGCCCTTTGCGGTATTTGAGGTCTTGACGCACCTGACTGTTGAGAAGTACCTCCTCCTCTTCCGCCTTCTGCTCCTCTTCTTTGAACGCTTTGTTCATCTAACCCTACTGTTCCCATTAAGCTTTGTTGATATTCTTTTCCAGGTTCTTTTTGCACATAAACACCAAACAACGAGTCAGATATTTTCGAAGAAGCTTCAACTAAAGCTTCCATAGCGTGTCCCAAAATAACAAAAGCCATCATAGCGGTAATATTAGGTGTATATTTGGAAGCATAACCATAGAAGATACAAGGGTTAAAAATCTTTAGGTTAATACTAAGTATACACGTAGAGCAGACTTCAAAATCAAATACTGAATATATGATATAATCCATAACCTGACTTATCAGTGATATAAAAATTAAAAGCACTACTGGATGAATCGCAAATCTTGCTAAATTTTTAACCCAGTTGTGAAACATCTGCCTAGTATACGCAAATAAAAGACAAATAATAAAAATAGGTGTTAAAGAAAGCAATAGCGCAACTATTGCTATAGATGTAATAAAAGAAAATAAGGCATTAAAAATAGATAAGCTCACTGTGATTAAACCCCAAATCACCAAGCAAAAAGATACAATGCCCAAAGGGCCAGAAAATATAAGAGATACTATTAACAATACTGAATGCGATGACAGAAATCTATTTAACGGCAAATCAAGAAACTCAAAAACATTTGAAGTAGTGCCTCTGAAATTTGCTATTTCTATTAACTGTTTTGGGGTGTTAATAAAAATAGAAAATGCATTGTTATAAAAAAAATTCCAACTGTTGTCCTGCAGCAGCTGGGTAATAACTCCTATCTTTACGCATATAATTAGAAACTCATATATAGAAATATGAGTTAATCCAAAAAAGTAGTAAAGGGTATATAAGATTATGTATAATACTAACAGCGATATTATCGTAGATCTAATGGTGTTTGTTTTGCTTGATTTTACAAAACTTTCGTAAAGATGCTTTACAGGACTAGTATCAGAGTGAATCGCGTTGGAGTCTTTATAGCTGGAACCAAAAAATGCAGTTTTTACTTTTTCGTCAAAAAAATTATAGATTGCACTAAAAGTTCTTGTAGGTGGCTCTTTAGTTGTTAGGTTAATACTAAATTGACCTTCATTTTTGTAATCGCAGCCATGGTCTCTTATTCCGTAATATATGATGCCTGTTTTGTCTTTTAACTTTTCTTTCAAGTTTTCCATATATTGGATGTCATGAACTTGGCTAATATCTACGGATATATCTCCCTGATTTTCACCAGGCTTATGCTCAGGAAGTTTGTCAGAGACGCTTATATACAAACTATTCTCCAGACTGTGGTTCTTCGCTACTCTTATGTTGAAACCACCTTTGTCATTTTTATTACCTAACCTAAAAGTTAACCTTGGTACTGGATGGCCATTACTTATCTTGTGGTCATAATTAGTGTATGTGCCGCCTCTTTGCGCATATTCAAAACTTTTGCCATTCATATGAACCCTTAAGACAGGAACATCAGTGTTTACTTTTGTATTCTTTAAAACATCACCAATGACCTCAGCATCAACAAACTTACCGCTAGAACTACTTAAAGCGTTGGTAATAGATGTAAATAGTTTATGTTCTGTAGTATTATATTCAACATAAGCGCAATTCTCTGCTCCTGTGTTAGAATTATAAAACTTACATATACGTTCACAGGCCAGATTTAAAATGTATGTATCTATCCCTGCCTGACTGCTTGAAAGCGAGCTGCAGTCTATATCTTTTCCTTGTTGTTTTATAGAGTTAATAATATTTTCAATTTCCTTTTTTCTTTCATCTTGATCTAACTTCGAAAAATCTGAATCCCAGTACTCTCTTCCACTCAACCATTGCGCATCGCCTATTATATATTTATTAGGACATATCCCATCCTTGCCACCTTGGCATTTCTCTTGATTTAAAACATGTGCAAAATGTTCCGTTTCTTGCTCGCTACACTTTTCGTCGATTTTCACATACCTGATTTTTGTCTCACTCTCTTTATCTTTACACACTTTACTTCCAATCACACTAAAGCTTATCGTATCTTCAGCTTTAAGTGCAAATGGCAACGTACCGTAATTTTTCCCAGGTCTAATTGCAAAATCTGCATACTGCTTAGGGCAAAAATTAACCTTACTAGGCACTATATTAATCTCTGTTACTCTTATTCTATCTGAGATATTAACACCGGAATCAACCCACTTCTGCTCTGTTGACACTATATCTAGTTTTTCACGCAAACCTGATAAATTTTCTGGCTTAATACAGTGATCCTCTCCGCATCCAGACAATAAAAAAAGCACCACAAAACTTATGCATAGCTTACCCAAGTTTTGGTTACTTAAACGTTTAAGCATCTGTTACTTACCTTAACTAGCATCACCGCCACCTTAGTTAATCTTTTCGCTGGAACCTTTACCACTATCTCCACCTCCTCCACCAGTACCTCTTGCCTTCTTGACAGCCGCAGCAGCAGCTTGACCAACACCTCCAGCAGCAGCTTTGGCAGCAGATAAAGCTTTGCCCACCATTTGTCCAGGTGTATGACCTGAGCCAAGTGCTGCTCTATGGTTACCAGCAAGTTCAGCAGCCATGCCAGGAAGAATGTTTAAAAAGTGATAAAATAGAAATAGTACTAAACATAACTTCATTAGCTCTCCAAGCACAGAGTCACTAAACTCAACATACGCAAAATCAACCAGACCAAGTAGCATGCTTTTCTCCCATTTGTAATTTTGCAGCATGCATGCTAAAGTATTTGGATTGCTAGCACATTCTCCTTCTTTCAACTTAAACCAATATGTTTTCTTGCCTAATATTTCAACTTTCTCTTTATCAAAACTCAGACCTCTATAAAAGATTTTATCACATGCTATGAACATAAAGGACAAAAACGCAAAAAGGATAACCGGGTATAAGCTATAGGTGATTAATTCTTTTACCCAGCCATCAAAATATCCTTTGGTGTGTTGAAATAAAACCATAGGAATGAACAAAGGTGATAAAATGATGATTACACTTAAAGCAACTAGAGATAAAATAAATACATAGCACAGCCACAAAATAACCATCATCATCAAAATGGCCATAAATATACAGACAAGAGCCACTAAAATCTGTCCACCAGCAAAAATAATACCGATTATCGAACCTGCAACTAACAAGACAGGAGCAGCGCCAAGCAAGACTGCTAACGTTACAACACCTCCAGTACCAATTTTGCCACCAATTCCATCTAAAGGAGCACCTAAATAAAATAAAATTCTACAATCAAGCCTATCCCAAGGTGCAAGATAACTGTATGCAGGAGTGCCTGTATAATCTTTTGCTTCATAATCACATATACCTTTACTTTCAGATGAAGCTTTGAGCACTATTTCTGACAAACCATTTGAGAGACGAGTTAATTCTCCATAATAATGAGACATGGTACTGCCTGTTGTGAAGTAAATCACTAAAGCGAATTTAATAATCAACATGTACATTTCTTGTGGGCTGCGAACTCCACCAGACATAGCTTTTATAGAGAACAGTATTAAAGCTAAAACCAAAACAGCAGTTATGGTGTTTTTCAGCCTTTTCTGTGCTACAGATAAGAAACTGCCCTTGTTATGTCCATTTTGATCCTTAAGTGGGCTGCCACTTGAATCAATACCTGCAACTAAATTATCTAACGATTCCTTAATGCATTGCACTATCATAGAAGTTACGGGAATAGGAGCTAATGATTTACTCCCTGCCTGGTTATAACAAGCTTCAGAGACATACGAGCTAAAACAACCGGCATTGTCATAACCTACAAAAATTTTTCCTTCTTTTTCCTTATTTCTTATGGTAGTTTTATAGTCATCATTATTACCAATAGGAACTTTTTCCTCTCCTGTACCATCTTTATTTTTGAATTTCATCACAGATTTTTCACACATAGGAGCAAGTGGATCAGGTGGCAATTCTGTGCATCCCATATCAACCCCTTGCGGCCAAGGAGTCATTTCGATACCAAGCATTCTCACACTTGCTAACTCCACACACAATCTGCCCATTTTTCTCACTGCTTTGAATGTAGCTCCATGTATGGGTTCGCTCTGTCCTGCTTTGAGAACTTTACATTCCAGTTCACCATCAACCTTTGGGGACCATGATCCATCTACATATCCAGTATCTTTCTCCCTGACATTAAAGTTTATATCACCAAAAAGATTACCAAACGTTAAGGGGTTTCGATGACATACTTCTATATATTCACTGTATTGCACACCGTTTTTTGGCCAGTAATAACTCTCTGTACTCTCCTGAACGTTAGAATTTAAGGCTTCTTTTTCTGCTCTTTTCCCGTCATAGTCTTTTTTGTTCACGCCTTCCCGAGCTTTATCTTGCAAACAAGAAAAATATTCATCTTCTGTTTGGTAATTTTTATTGGTACAGCCACTATAACCTGTGTCTTCTAATTTAAAATTTTTGTATTTTCCATCATGACCACGTGCAACTGGGTGTTTAACAAAACTATGTTCACAAACAACAAGCCCTCCTACGGCTTTCCAGACTCCAACGATTGCAGCTATCATTCCAATGACAACAAGAGCAGTAAACAAACCAGCAGAAGAGACGATCAAAACAATGCCAGTAAATATTGCACCAACAGCAATAGCTATTCCAGCAAGTGCTGCAGCTGTTTTAAACGCCCCACAATCAGGGTTAGAGGCACGGCTAAAGCTGCCAGTAGAGTTAAATCTACTAACAAATTCTGTCTTGTCAGTACCACTTACTCCATTTGCAAGCACTGGATATGAGAGTAAAAAGTCTATATTTAGTAAAAATATCGCAATTAATAGCAATGACAGCTTAGTCTTAAACATTTTTTACCTTCTGATAAAATATAGGCAACCATACTTTTGGGTTGTCCCCAACTTCATTTAATATATCGTGTAACAAGAGAACACTTTCTGCACGTCCGGATAATACGTTGATTATATCATCTAGGTCTTTTAAGTCTATTCTAGCTACCACAGCATTAACTCCTTGTTTCACCAAAAAGAATCTAGTGCTTGGATCTGTGTGCTTAATTAATATATATTCACGTTCAGTTAACATAAAAACATCCCGATAGACACTAGTAGCTTTCAGATTTGGTAAAAAAATCTGTGTCGCTGTTTGTTGTACAAGCGTATCGCTAATAGCACTTTTACTTGCATCCTCAACACTCTGAGTAGCAAAAATCACAAAAGCATTTAGTTTTCTCAGTACCTTCAACCAGTCTTTTATCTTGGGTGCAAAAACTGGATTATCTATTAATGCCCATGCCTCATCAAGAACGATAATAGATGGAGTGCCATCAAGAGATATACTAATCCTATGAAATAAATAAATCAATACTGGTCCAAGGGCAACAGGATCTTTGAGCAAGCTAGCCATCTCAAAACCAAATACTCTTGCTCGTGAAAAATCTAGCAAATCTTCTTTATTGTCAAATATTGCAGCATGAGAACCATTATCATGCCACATAGATATTGCCCCAGCTAGAGTATCAGGACCTGCAAGCCCTAAAAACGGTACAAGGTTTCTCAAGAACCTGTCTTCTTTTCTTAATTTAAAATTTCCTTCAATTGCATCATTAATTCGTGCAATATCTTCTGAAGTAAATTTATCATTATATACCGAAATTAAAGACTTTATCCACTCCATTAAAAATGTTCTATTATCAGAGGTGTCATCAAGTTGCAAAGGATTAAAATTTGTTTTAGTTCTTGGTTCTATTACAGTATAGATACCACCAAGTGCTCTTAAGAAAATCTCTGCACCGCGATCTTTGTCAAAAAAGAATATCCTTGGAGAAAATTTTATCGCTTGAGCACATAAGAAATTCATTAAAACAGTTTTACCAGCACCAGTTGGGCCAATTATCATAGTGTGTCCAACATCCCTTATATGAAAGTTGAAAAAAAATGGAGTACCAGATGTCGTGTCGAAAACTGTAACGGCATCTCCCCAGTGGTTATTGAATTTATTACCAGTAGGATAATTATGTTGAGATGCAAATCCAGCCAAATTAAGACTACTTATTGTAGCTTTTCTCACTATATAATCGAAATTACCAGGAATTTGCGCCCAAAATGCTGGTTCAAGATTAACTCTCTCACGGACAGGGTAAACACCGCAATTAGAAAGCTCTGATTCTACCAACGACAGAGCGTTATCCAATGATTTAGGACTTTTTTCTATACATAAAATAGTCAGGTGATGTTGACCAAATGCAATCTTACCACTCATTGCGTCATCAAGCGCTTGAGAAATTTCTGCTATTTGAGAAATAGCTTTATCTGCAGACTGTATCATTCGATTTTGCTGTATCTGCATTTTTCCAATCGCCATTTGCCTGTTTATAAATTGAAAAGATTGCGTAATTATAAACTCGTAAGGAAGTTGTAAAAACGAATCAAGCATTCCTGCAGAAGTATGATTTCCATATTCTTTGATACTAACTATTCCAGCATATTTGCTTTCATTGTGAGTCACAACCTGTATCATCTTGCGACCAAAGAACAATCTGTGTACTGGCAAATACCTTGATATTTCAGTCCTCAGCGGAAAAAGTGTATTTGTAACGAAGCCACAATTTACAATTCTGGATAAAAATTCCATTATTTCACAAAATAGGCCATTGGGAGTTTCTTTTACTGCAAGAACTTTGGGTGAATAGTTTCTAAGGCTTGTCACTACACGATTTGTCGTTTCCTCTAAATCTTCATACGTAGCACGCATATCACTTTCCCAAGCATGTTTTGAAGTTACATGTCCGAATTTTTTTAGTAGATGTGACAAAAATTCTACTCCTTTTGTGTCCGCTCTACGGATAATCGTAATGTATAGGTCATTAATAAATGATTGCCTTGTTGCGTGTTTTTCTCTCCATTTTAGATTTACGTGATTAGCGAAAAAATTCGGCAAACCTTGACTTGCAAATTCATCAGAAAAAATATTTTTTTTACGTCTGATGGTATGAAAATACAAACTAAATGCCGGAGATGAAATGCTTCTGAGCATCTGATTCCTGATATTATTTTGTATTACTAAATCCTCGTCATCGGCGGTTTCAAATGCAAAGCCACTTAATTTTATAACCTTAACCAACCAATTTTCTTTTGTCATCAAGGTTGTGCTATTCCAATAGCAAGAATAAGGAATAAATTCAGCAGCGTGAACTTCCCTGCTCAGAGTAGATTTACTCTTTGATTGAATAGCCCTAAACCTCAGCATCACACAACATTAAGCAATATCATAAGAATTGGCTCCATGGTAAAAACGATTTAAACATTTCGAGCACTTTCCTAATTTTACCATAAATAATTCAATAAACAACGGTTCTTTTGCAGAAGCTATATAGCCAACTCCATGTATACCTGGTAACATTAAGAGAATCACTCGCAAATCATTTGAATTAATGAAAATTAGCATGCAAATCAGGACGTTTAATATTGCAAACATATAACTCACACCAAAGAGCATTGCAGGTCTTGTAAGACCTTTAAATAATTGATCTGTTTGTATACTACCTGTGGACATATCTTTAACCTTCTAATAATAGCTCTAACACTAATACTATACCATTATATTAAAAATCCATTGAAACTAGTAGCACTTTAAGTTAAGATACATTGATTAATAATTTAACCCAGATAATGACAAGTTGGCCATTTCAAGAAGCAGAAAAAATATTGCAAGAGTTTCCTAATAAAAAAGAAATAATATTTGAAACTGGTTATGGACCCTCTGGTTTACCCCACATAGGAACCTTTGGAGAGGTTTTCCGCACTACAGTTGTTGTAAATGCATTAAAAAAAATAGCTCCTGGTATAAAAACCAAAATCATTGCAGTTTCAGATGATATGGATGGTTTACGAAAAATACCAGATAACGTGCCAAATCAAGAGATGCTAAGAGAGCACTTAAATAAGCCACTCACTATAATCCCAGATCCATTTGGGACTCATGAAAGTTATGGTCATCATATGAATTCATTGTTGTGTAAATTTCTTGATTTGTTTGAATTTGAATACGAGTTCAGGAGTGCAACAGAGTGTTATAAATCTGGCGTTTACGATGAAAAACTTTTACTCCTGCTGAAAAATTATGATAAAGTGATGGACGTAATGCTTCCATCATTTCGGGAAGAAAGGCAGCAGACTTACAGTCCATTCTTGCCGATATGCCCAAAAACTTCCCAAGTTTTACAAGTTCCAGTAATTGAAACAAATACAGATAAAGGAACAATCACGTATGAAGACCCAAACGGGGAAAAAATAGAAGTTCCAGTGACAAAAGGAAAATGTAAACTGCAATGGAAACCTGATTGGGGAATGAGGTGGGCCGCATTTGGAGTAAATTATGAAGCTCACGGAAAAGATTTAACTCCATCTGCTGTGCTTTCAAGTCAAATATGTGAAATACTTGGAGAAAAGCCACCACTTCTGTTTTGCTACGAGTTTTTCCTTGATAAAGAAGGAAAGAAAATATCAAAATCAAAAGGAAATGGCATTTCAATTGAAGAGTGGTTAACTTACGCACCAACAGAGAGTTTAGCATTGTACATTTTTCAGAGCCCTAAAAAAACTAAACGTTTATATTTTGATGTGATACCAAAATCAACTGACGAGTATCTAGAGTTTGTTAAGCGTTATCATGAAAATAAGGATAATGTGCTCAATACAGAATCTTCAGAATCATCTATTGTCATTCCAGAGTTCTCTTCTGTCATCCCAGTGCTTGACACTGGGATCCAGGAAGAAAAAATATGGATTCCAGTGTCAAGCACTGGAATGACACCTGACCGAGGTGCTAATCTTTCACTAGAACAACGATTAGATAATCCCGCCTGGCATATCCACCGGGGCAATGTTCCCAACATAGAAACTTCAGGCATAAATTTCTCACTACTTTTAAACCTAGCAGCGGCTTGTAATGCTGAAAACAAAGAGATCCTATGGGGTTTTATATCCTCTTATGCACTGAACGTTACACCAGAAAATAATAAAATGCTTGATAGACTTTCAGACTTTGCAGTAAAGTATTACCACGATTTTATCAAACCAACAAAATCATATAAAACTCCAAATGCAAAAGAGAAAGAAGCGTTACTAGATTTGAAGGACACTTTACATTCTCTATCTACAACTGCTACTGCTGAAGAAATTCAATCTCAGGTATTTTCTATTGGAAAAAAATATGATTATACCAACTTACGTGACTGGTTTCAGCTATTATATGAAACGTTACTTGGCCAAAAAACCGGTCCAAGAATGGGATCTTTCATAA
Source organism: Wolbachia endosymbiont (group A) of Pogonocherus hispidulus (assembly GCF_964028195.1). Classification (NCBI taxonomy): domain Bacteria; kingdom Pseudomonadati; phylum Pseudomonadota; class Alphaproteobacteria; order Rickettsiales; family Anaplasmataceae; genus Wolbachia; species Wolbachia endosymbiont (group A) of Pogonocherus hispidulus. Next base: position 95,805 of record NZ_OZ034750.1, on the reverse strand, counting down.
AGCTTTATGGAATAGATAATACGATTTCTCTCATAGAAAGCGCTACTAAATGTATACTTTAGAGTTTACCTTCTTTCATTTGAGCTCTTTAGTTTTTAGCTCTGCCTTCTGAGGCTTTTACTCGTGACAACCACTGTGCCTGCGATCTTATCGTGCCAAGTTTGGCAGCGTTTGTTGAAATTTGACCATAAAAAGCCCAAGAATAATGGTGCAACTGATAGTATGAGGGAAAAAAATCTCTTGGTTGCTTGCCTTAAAGTCATTTTTCCGAAGGTTTGTGCATCTACAACTCTGAGCCCAAATAATAGTTTTCCAGGTGTAGCAGCAAACTTTACCCACATATATATTACATAGCAAAAGAGCATAATAAACTGGACTATTTGATTTAGAATCATTAATTTTACAAGTCTACTCTGCGTTGTCTTTTCTTCTGCAGACAGTGGCGCTTGCATTTGGTATTTTGCAGCAATTTGACTTAATATTTTGCTATCCTCTGAGTTTGTAAAGAGCTGGTTTAAGGCTTGGCTGCAAAACTGCAAGAACAAAACGATAATAATTAAATCAAGCAATACTGATATATAGCGCCTGAGGCCCGTTACATAACATATTCCATTTTCATCCTTTTTCACCTTTTGAACAACATTTATAGAAGAAAAAATAGAAAATAAACGATCAAAAAATTTATGTAACATATATACACTTTCCAATATTTAACGTGCCCCTGGCCGGACTTGAACCAGCATGCTTTTGCAAGCAACAGATTTTGAGTCTGCCGTGTCTACCATTCCACCACAGGGGCATTAAGTTTTAATGCTATAGGCAACACGGAATTAGTCAAATTTTTTTGCCTTTACATCTTTCAAATGAGGACTAAATATTCTACAATAATCAATAGTTACTCTCAAAACTTAAAATGAATGAATTAGCTAGTCTCTTGGGTTCAAGAAGTGTAGACAAGGAAATATGTAAATTACCGCATAATTTAGAAGCTGAACAGATGCTTATTGGTGCAATGATTCGTGATAATAGAATCTGTGATGCGGTTGAAGACACAATCACAGCGGAGAATTTCTATGATCCATTACATCAAAGTATTTTTACGCAAATATCCAAAACCAGGAAACATGGCATAATTGCCAATGAACTGAGCCTCAAGATGTTTTTTGAGCACGACAAAGCATTTACCGAATGTGGTGGGGTAGAGTACTTAGCAAAGCTTGCAGCGAAGGCAAGTATTGCACTTGATATCTATAGTTTGACTAGAATAATCCGTGATACTTACTTAAGGAGATGTTTAATTAAGCTCGGGCAAGAAATAGTTGGTGATAGCTACAACTACGATATTGAAAATCCTGCACAGGCGCAAATTGAACAAGCAATGACAAAATTGTTCAATTTGGCAGTAAAAAAACAAGGTGAGAAAACATATATAAAACTTGCAAGTTCAATTAAAGATGTAGTTGAGAAGATCAGCACACTGAAAAATAATCCAGAAGCGCTAGGCGTTACAACCGGACTTCAAGATCTAAATCAGCTTCTTGGTGGTCTACAAAAATCTGATTTATTAATTTTAGCTGCAAGGCCTTCTATGGGAAAAACAGCATTGGCGCTAAACATCGCACTTAATGCTTGTAAGATGTTGCAAAAAAGAGCAGATAAGCAACACTATGTAGCGTTTTTCTCGCTTGAAATGTCAGCAGAGCAATTAACTGCAAGGCTGATCACTATAGATTCAGGGATTAGTTATTATAAGGCATTAACCGGGAGAATTAGTGATTTTGAATTGCATGAATTTATCAATACTAGTACAGAATTATCTGAACTGCCTTTCATCATAGATGACACCCCTGCGCTATCAATTAGTGCCCTTCGCACCAGAATACGCTTGCTGTATCAATTATATAATGTAGAAGTGGTATTCATTGATTATTTGCAGCTAATCAGAGGAACAACAAAAAGGAGTAATGAAAATAGAGTGCAAGAAATCTCGGAAGTGACGCAGGGTTTGAAAGCAATTGCAAAGGAGCTAAATATTCCTATTGTTGCACTATCTCAGCTCTCTCGTTCTGTTGAGCAGAGGGATGATAAAAAACCACAACTTTCTGATTTACGTGATTCAGGGAGCATAGAGCAAGACGCAGATATAGTAATGTTTCTCTATAGAGAAGAGTATTATGAACTAAGAAAACAGCCAAATGAAGGAAACAATAAACATCGGGAATGGCAAGAGAAAATGGAAAAAATTAGAAACATTGCAGAGCTCATTATTGCAAAGCAGAGAAATGGACCAATTGGCAGTGTGAAGCTATATTTTGACTCTAACAGAGGTGCATTTAAAGATTACACGGAAAGGCATAGTTCATAGCTTGGCAGCAATCTTCTTGTTCCCAAGTTTATCAATTATTTTTTTATATAAAGATAGCTTGACAACTTCTTAAAAATCCTTTTATAATGGTATTATATTTTATAATACGTGAGATGATGAATAAAAACAATGTACCCTATTATATAGCTGGAACTCTGGCTACTTTCACTTTATTAGCATCTGGAGTGTTTGCTGCAGCTCCTTATATTGGTTTCTTAGCTCCAGTTGCAGCATTAAGTGTTGGCTTGCCATTTATTATTGGTTATGCTGTGTTTTCTGTTGTAACTATTGCACTTTCGTATAAAGCAATTAGTAAGAACAAAACAATTTCTGAGAAGGAAGCTCAGCTTGCTGATGAAAAAAGTAAAGTAGAAGCTAAAAATAAAATAATTTCTGAGAAAGAAGCTGTAGTACAGGATCAAAAGCAAACCATTTCTGAGTTAGAAGCTAAGATACAAGCTCAAGAACAAACAATTTCTGGGCAAAATGACCAGCTGACTAAAAAAGAAGTGGAAGTAAAAGCTAAAGAGGAAGAAATTTCTAAGCAGAAAATTGAAATTAATAAAAAAAATGAGGAGATTAATAATCCAAAAGAAGAAATAGAAAAATTTAAACACAAGAAAACTTTTGTTCCGCAAGCAATAAAGAATATCAAAGAAGCATCTCAAGAAGCATTTGCATATGTAGCAGAAGCCTACAGTAGTGGGCGCGTTCATAGTACTATTAAGCAGCGCCGTAGTGATGTTGCAAATGACTTAAAAAATGTCGTAGGTAGTGCGAAAAATGCTTATGGCACATCAGTTGAGTATGTAAAAGGGAAATTTAATAGTGCTGGAAATAAATTAAAAAATGTTTATGGTACATTAGTTGAGTATACAAAAGGAGCACTTAACAGCGTTGGAAGCAGCTTGTACAGTAGGATTTATGGTACTAAGGTTTCTAGTCCGGAAGAGCAGTTTAAGCGTGAAGATGGATCTAAACCTAGCATGCAAGAACTAACTCGTTTGGATTATTTAAATCTTGAGGTTCTTTCCAGTGAGCAAAAGCAACGAGCTAATAGTTTGGATTATTTAAATATTGATAACGTTCCTAAGCAACCTGATCATTTAAATGTTGATGCTGCTAAAAGTTATTTAATGAGTCTTTCTGAGGATCAGGATGTATTTTATGATGCAGAATCTGGTGATGAAAAAGGTACTGAGATTTCTAGCCCAGAAAGTCAGCCAACTAAAGAAGAAAATGGTCAAGGCTGGTTTGCATGGAGCCTAGGAAAGGTTAAGTCGGCAATGACTGAAGTAGTAGTGATAGATGCTGATGTTACTAAACCATATTTTGCTAAAGTAACTAAGGCACTTGCCACCTAACTTGAATATGTAGACAGCGGTGTGCACCGTTGTTAACTAAAGATAATCCCATCCAGGAGAAATAGTTTTTACACTATTTCTCCTCTTTAGCATCAACCCTCAAAAAAACCGGCGTAGGTTTAGGCAGCGTAATGCCTAAGCTTACGCATGCGTTGCACAGAGATTTTAAATCTTGTTGCTCTTTCGGGATTTGCAGTTGATCAAGTATCATTTCCGCTGACCTCGGGACAATTGGCTGCAATAAAATGCCTATTATCCTGATATATTCCAGTAACTTGTAAATTACTAAATTCATGCGCTCTCTGTCAGTTTTGCTTAGTGTCCAGGGTGCACTTTTGTCTATGTAGGCATTTGCTTCAGAAGAGATGTTGATGATTAGAAGTATGATATGGTTAAATTCATACTTTGATAGGTGATTCATCACTTGATCGAGTATAGCTTTGCAACCTGGAAGACTTTCTTCACCTTTAAGTAGGCTTTGATCGATTGTTGGTACAATTCCAGAACATTGCTTGTGTAAAAATGAAATTGTTCTTTGTACTAAATTGCCTATGTTGTTTGCCAGTTCTGAATTTATCCGGCTGATCATATTTTTCTTACTAAAGTTGCCATCTTGGCCGAAGCTTGCTTCCCTGAGGAGAAAATAGCGTAGCTGATCAACACCAAACTCTTGAGCGAGGCCAATTGGATCTATGACATTACCAAGGGACTTGGATATTTTTTCTCCTTCGTTTAGCCACCAACCATGAACTGCTACTTGTTTTGGTAGTGGCAAACCTGCTGCAAGGAGGATAGCCGGCCAATATACAGCGTGAAAGCGCAATATGTCTTTGCCGATTACATGAACGTTGAAAGAGCTGTCAGCTAGGTTCGGCGTCATTCCAGTGCTTGACACTGGAATCTGCGTTTTGGATTCTGCCCAAAACCTCTTATATTCTTCACCTTCAGTACTAGGAAAACCTATTGATGTAAGATAATTGGTTAATGCATCTATCCAGACATAGATTACGTGTTTGTCATTACCTGGTACTTTTATTCCCCAGTTAAAACTAGTGCGAGAGATTGAAAGGTCAATGAGCCCTAATTTTACAAACGATATCACTTCATTTTTTCTGCTCTCAGGAAAGATAAAATTTGGTTGATTTTCATATAGCTCTAGCAATTTGTCTTGCCAGTTTGACAAGCGAAAAAAGTAGCTCTCTTCTTTTATCCACTGAACTTCTGCGCCTGTTGGTGCTTTGCCATCTATCAGCTCTGACTCCTGATAAAATGCTTCGTCACGAACTGAATACCAACCCGAATAGGAATCCAAATATATTTGTCCTCTCTCTTCAAGTCTATTCCATAAAGCTATAACTGCTTTTTTGTGACGTTCCTCCGTAGTGCGAATAAAATCGTCATACTCAAAATTCATGAACTTAGCCAATTCTTTAAATGAAACGCTCACTTCATCTGTAAATTCTTTTGGCTGCATTTCCTTTGCTTTAGCTGCTTTTTCTATTTTTTGTCCATGTTCATCTGTACCGGTGGTAAATTTGACATTTTTCCCAGCTAGTTTCATGAACCTTGCCACAACATCACACAAAAGAGAGGTATATGCATGCCCGATATGTGGCTTGTCATTTACGTAATATGTTGGCGTGGTGATGTAAAAGTTCTCGAATTGTTCCATTATGCAGTGCTTAAAGCTTTATCGTATCTGTGCTAGTAATAAAAATCAATATGTAGTACACTATGTATAACTATACAAACGTTTGTTTTAGAAAGCAATCCGTACAGCAGATGGTGTCATCCAAGTAGCTGACAACATAGAAACGAAAAAACTTCCTTGACAAACTCCGCCAGCCCCCTTATCATGAAACTGAAGGTATTCAGTTATCTTCATCTGTGCAGATTAAACAGCAAGAAAACAACGTAGTTGGCGTCTTATTTTTAATTTTTTGCACTATGTGCACCTTATGTCTTCACAATATTTCTGGGTTTTTACCTACATAAGCTGAAACGCGCTTATAAGTCGTTTAAGACAGTATAGTACGCCAATTTGCAGGATTAGAGAGTGAACACTAATTACCACGGGATTTCTTTGCCTTTTTTTCTGCTTAGTAAATTTCTTAAACATTTTAGCTGAGGTTAGTTGCACTTAAAAGCAGCTAAATTGCAGCGTTTAAGGCTTAAAAAACGCCAAATACTGAAAATAGATAGTAACTGGGGCTTCTTTTGCCTTTTTTTTCGTTTGGTAAATTTCTTAAACATTTATAGCTAAACGACAACCATCATCCCGCTGCTTGTTAGCGGCTAAGAGATACCGCGGCGGTATAGTAACTCGTCATCCTGCTACTTGTTAGCGGGATCTAGAGATACCGTGACGGTATGACGTAGGACTGCTGTCATCCCGCTTTGTTTTAGCGGCTAAGATACCGCGAATGAATCGCGGTATGACGGTTCGTGACGGTATGACGTAGAGCTCGCGTTAGCTATACTTTTATACTCACCAACTCAGTGTCCAATCTGGATCCAAGTAGTCAAGCTACTCGGATGATATTAGAACCGTCTCAAACTACAATGTTTCCACAGAGTATATAATTAACATCCACACCTTTAGTTAGATTCCACTCACGCTTTATTACGTTGTACTCCATGCCAGCCATGTTTTGCAGCGTTACATTATTTTCTCTTAAGTGATTTGCAATTTCTGACGGCTTGAGAAATTTATTCCAGTTATGCGTACCTTTTGGCAGCCAATTTAATATGTACTCTGCACCAATTATTGCAAGGCAGAAGGATTTGATAGTTCTATTTATTGTGGATATAAAGATTAACCCCTCCGGTTTTAGCAGCTCTATTGCTTTCTTCATGAAAAGCTCTAAATTATCCACATGTTCAACTACTTCCATCAACAGAACCACGTCGTACTTCTTGTCATTGCTTAGCTCTTCAATGCTGGTGTGCATGTATTCTATATTTAACCCTACTTTTTTCGCATGTGAATGCGCTACTTTGATGTTTTCTTCACATACATCTATTCCCACAACGTTAATGCTAACGCGTGCCATTGACTCTGACAAAATGCCACCACCGCATCCAACATCAAGCAATGATAATTCTTTTAAATCGCATTTTTTTAACTCTTTTATTTTCTCAATAATGTAAGATACTCTAATAGGATTCATCATGTGCAATGGCTTAAATTTACCATTCTCATCCCACCATTCACCTGCCATTTTAGCGAATTTTGATATTTCATCTTCGTTATAAGTTTTTGTTTTTTTTTTCTTAGAGGCTATATTGCTAAGTTTATCAAGGCGTTTTTTATGTCTGCTTTCTTTTGAAAATTCTGTTTCGAGGAATTGTTTGACTATGTCTTTTGCTAATCCACTCGCAGTAAATCCTGCACCAAGACACAGTACATTTGCGTTGCCATGCTCGCGAGCTAATTTTGCGATCTCAACACTATTACATAAAGCAGCGTAGATTCCTTCAAAACGATTTGCCACAGTACTCATGCCCAGACCTGTACCACAAATTAATATCCCATAATTTGCTTTTTTGCTTGTTATATCTTCTACAACTTTAACAGCATAGTCTGGGTAATCTACACACTTTTGCTTAGCAGTGCAGCCTTGATCTACCACTCTATAACCTAGGGCTTCCAGGTAAGGTTTTATTTCTGATTTTAATTCATAACCAGCATGATCTGAAGCAATTGATACTACATCTAACATATAAATAATTAATTTTATACTAATTAAATGATATAATTAAAGCAGATAAGATTTAATAAATTGAATAGATTACAGTGTCAAGTACACAACTGTACGAACGTTGCGATTTTAGTCCACCAAGGAAGGGTGTCATCCCAGTGCCCAGACACTGGGATCCATGCAATCTCGTCAAAGACGTTCATTTTAGCATAAAAGAGCTACTTTTATGCTCACCAGCTCAGTGTCCAATCAAAATTCCTGGATGCCAGTGTCAAGCACTGGCATGACACCTTATGGAGCTATAGTTCCTCTTCATTCTCAAATGCCCTTCTTTTGTCATCTAAGTAGCTATCCAAGAAAACTATTTACTGTACCTACTTTAAATCAACCTTCTTTAATTATATTCATGATTCTTGAGTAATTTATTTTGGGTTCTTTGTCAAGCTGTCCTGATTTTTTGCGAGCCTTGAAATAAATTTCGAGTCAGATGTGCATAAATTCTATATAATTTTTATCCTACTACTAATTCAATAAGATGGATCACATAGATATTATAAAATCAAAATTATTATTATCTGACATAGTAGGTAAAAAAGTCAGGCTAATAAGAAGAGGAGATAGTTTTGTTGGGCTCTGTCCATTTCATAACGAAAAAACCCCATCTTTTTCGGTGAGCAATACTAAGGGGTTATATTACTGTTTTGGTTGTTCAGCTAGTGGTGATGCATTTGAATTTATTTCACAAACTGAAGGATTAAGCTTTAAAGAAGCATTGGAAAGATTAGCATCGGTTACAGGTGTTGAACTGCCCAAAAATCTTAGTATTACAAAAGAGGACAATAAACTATTTTTAGCGCTTGATTTAGCTGCAAATTGGTTTGCACAAAAAAATCAAGGTGTTGTAGATTATTTAAAGCAGCGTAAGATTTCACCTAAAATCATAGATAAATTTAAGATAGGTTATGCACCAAGCTCTGGTTTGAAAGAGTATTTAAACTCTTCAGGTATTGAAGACAGAATTTTGATTAATGTCGGATTAATAAATAAAAATTTTCGTGATTATTTTTATGACCGGCTGATATTTCCTATATACAACATTGCAGGGAGAGTTATTGGTTTTGGCGGACGTGCGCTGAGCTTTGAGCAACAGCCGAAATATTTAAATAGCCCAGAGAGTCAGCTCTTCAAGAAGAGGGAGAATTTATACGGATTAAACTTTGCTTTAAGCGAAATACGTAAAAAACAGCACATATTTGTTGTTGAAGGATATATGGACACTATAGCGCTACATCAAGCGGGAATTAATAATGCAGTTGCTCCGCTTGGTACCGCAATTTCTGCAGAACAGATAAAAAATCTATGGAGATTTGCTAAAGAAATCTCCATCTGTATGGATGGCGATAGTGCTGGACGTCATGCTGCTACCCGAGTTGCAGAACTTGCTCTGCCAATATTAGAGCCTGGATACACGTTAAAGTTTGTGACTTTGCCGAGTAATAAAGATCCATACGATATATGTAACGAACTGGAATACAAGAAAGAAGACGTATTGACTGCTCTTGACCATTCAACAAAACTGCATTCTGAATACTTATGGCATCACATAATCGATAGCAATTTGCAAAATTATGAAAAACTTGCTCCGGAAAAATATTCAATTCTTGAGCACAAGTTCATGGAATATGTAAATACTATTAGCAACAGCAGTATTAGAAGGTATTACAGAGATTATTTTTACAATAAGGCTAGTGAACTAAGAAGTAGCTTCAAAAAACAGATTTTTAATAGTAAAACTAGAGCAACACAAGGTGAGTATCTTCATAACAAATCTCCAGAGCTAATTGAAACAGAGCAAAATCAGGCCATAATTTTGCGTATAGCCGTAGAATTTCCTGAAATCTTGAACCGTCCTATATTTTTTGAGCAATTTTCTCATTTTGAATTTACTAATGAGATGAAAAGATTACAACAGCGTATAATTGATGTAATAAGTAACAAAAGCAAACTCGATAAAGAGCAAGAATTGAAACAGTGTAACGTTATAAAGTATGTATTTGAAAAAACTAGCATACTAAGTAGCCAACTGAACGAGAGAAAATCTGCAGAAATTGTGTGGAATAATATAGTGTTACTAAAAGAATTAAATGCATTACGAAAAGAAAGAACCGAAGCGAGGCTGAGCGGTAATCTTGACTTAGAGGAAAGGTTGATAGAACAAATAGAGCAAATAGAAAGTAATATACAAGAAATGCAAATGGAGTTTATTGAAAAGTAGATATCGTCTCGTTAGTCAACAAGAAAATTACAAAATAAGACAATATTTTACATAAGATTGAAATTTTTAACTAATTAAGCCTTCCTCCAACAGCTTTGCCCTGTAGTTTTTGATATGGTTAGGATCACTTGAAAATATATAATTTTTGTAGTTAGCTCTGCTGTGCATATAAAGCTTACTATTGACTTTTATCACATTATCTCACATTATCTCACATAATATGCATGTGAGAAGAATATGAACTGGAAGAATTTTCGTCTTAGTACACGTCTCAACCTAGAAGGGCCTGTGATTGAGCAAGTGTACGAGTTAATTGCTGCAGTTGATAGTGTTAAAAATAGCTGGCAGGTAACGAAAAAACTACTACCACAAACAATTGAAAGATTAACTCATTCAGTTATTGTTACATCTTCTGGCGCTTCTAACCGTATTGAAGGAAATCGTCTAACCGATAAAGAAGTTGAGGATCTATATAAAAACCTACGTGTCAAAAAATTTAAAAATAGAGATGAGCAAGAAATTGCTGGCTACTTAGAAATGCTTAAACTAATATTTCATGATTATACGGATATTCCAATTAGTGAGTCATCAATATTGCACATTAACAACCAGATGCTACTTTATAGTGAAAAAGATTTGTATCATAGAGGAAAATACAAAGCAAGTTCTAATAGAGTTGAGGCAAAAGATCAGAATGGAAAAGTTGTTGGTATAATTTTTGATCCCACACCACCTTACCTTGTTAGAAAGGAAGTACAAGAGCTTATTGATTGGTATCACTGGTCCTTAAATAATAAATTTAAGCATCCTCTTATTATTGTTGCTAACTTTGTTTTTGAGTATTTGGCAATACACCCTTTTCAAGATGGGAATGGCAGAACTAGTAGATTGATGACTAATTTAATGCTGTTGCAGCAGGGTTATGATTTTGTATCTATTGTATCACATGAAAAGATAATTGAAACTAACAAACTTGATTACTATTTAGCGCTTAATAAAACACAAAGTAGCTGGAAAAGTGGCAAAGAAGATATTTCCCCATGGTTAATATTTTTTCTTAATGTGCTCAAAACGCAAGCAAATGAGGCGCATTATATTCTTGAGAGGGAGAATACTGAATATTTATTATCAAGAAAACAATTGTTCTTCTGGGAATGGGCACTTAGCCTTGCAGATAAAGAATTTAGTAGAAAAGATGCTATAGAAGCTCTAGGATTTCCTCCAAGAACAGTAGAGGCAATTACAAAGAAACTGCTAGGGATGAAATACTTACAGCGTCTTGGAGAAGGCAAAGCCACTAGATATAAAGTTATTATTTAAAAGTTTTAGTATGTTTTTCGAGATTTTTTTAAATCCAATCTTATGCACAACTTTGTTTGCAATTTTACATTTTTATTCGATTAAAAATTGCATTTTAGCAATAAAAAACTTACTTATTGTAGGAAAATCTTGTGTTTGTTCTCATATAAAACTATTTATGGAGTGACAATGGTGCATGTATTATACTTACATTTCTAATTCGAGAATTTATGCAGTTGTTTCTAACAAGATTGGTCAACAAATTCTATTGTTTAAAGATGAGAAATAAAGTAATCATCATTTCCAGTATTGCTTTTATTCTACTGTTTTTTATCAGCAGTGCATTTTTAAAAAAAGATCAGGCGGTTCATAGTGATAATGCAACTAGTAGCTTTTCAGTAAAAACTCAAGAATGTGCGCCGCAAAACCGCACTATATATTTAAATTTTTCTGGTACAGTAAATCCCTTACATAGAGCTAGCCTTGTCTCAAAAATAAGTGGTAAGATTATTGCTATTTATTTACCTGATGGTGAAAAGGTAAAAAGAGATGATGTAGTGTTAAAGATAGAAGATTATGACAGGATTGAGCAAGCTCAGAAAGCCAAAGCTTTATTAAAGCAGCGTGAAATTGAGTATGATTCCTCTCACAAACTGAATAAAAAAGGCTATGGAGCACAAATAAAAGTAGAAGCAGCTTTTACTGCGTTACAAAGTGCAAAAGCTGACCTAAAAAGGCTAGAATTGGATTTAGAAAATACTGCAGTCAAATCTCCTATAGATGGTTATATTGATAAAATCAATGCAAACGAAGGGGATTTTGTTAATGCTGGGCAAAAAATAGCTGACGTGGTCGATTTCGATCAAATTCTTGTAGTGTTATACGTTTCGGAAAATGAAGTAAATAAAATAGAGCTAGGCAGCACAGCTCAAATTAATTTACTGGACGGAAAAGAATTGGCAGGTGAAGTAAGTTTTATTAGTAAAATTGCTGAGCCTAAAACTGGGTCTTATAGGGTAGAGGTCAAGGTAATTAATAATAAAATGATATCCTTGCAGGGACTAACTGCCAACGTAAGACTACCTTCAGGCGAAAGATTTGCATATAAAGTTCCTTCTTCAGCCCTGAGCTTAAGTGACGAAGGTGCTCTTGGAATAAAGATTGTTGATGACAATAATTATGTAATATTTGCACCAATAGAAATTGTTGATCATGAGAGCGATGGGGTTTGGATAGTAGCAAATAACGAAGGTAAACCCATAAAGTTAATAGTATTGGGCCACCTATTTGTTAAGCCTGGTGATAAGGTTTAAGACATAAGATCCTTTTTCATAGCTTATACTACGTTATCCAGCGTCTGGGCACTGGTTTCTTGGTACTTATTCCGCAATAATTTTTTTTTCCTTCAATAAATTTTGCAGTTCGCCTTTTTCGTACATCTCGCGAGTGATGTCGCAACCACCGATAAACTCTTCCTTTATATATAATTGTGGAATTGTTGGCCAATCAGAAAACTTTTTTATAGATTCACGTATTTCATCATTCTCCAACACGTTAATATACTTAAACTTCACGTTCAATTTTTTTAGGATTGACACGACGAGTCCAGAGAATCCGCATTGAGGAAAATCAGAAGTGCCTTTCATGTACAACACCACATCATTTTCCGCTATATCTTTTTTTATTTGTTCAAAACTGCTCATAAATTCACCTTATTTTTAAGTATTAGTTTCCAGTTGCAAGGCGTGTATAGACTGACCTTCCAGAGCTTTATATACCATTTTATGCTGTTCTATTTTTGTCTTTCCAAGAAAGCGCTTGGAGGTTATTTTTAAATGATAATGATCATCATCTCCAGCAAGGTCATGAACCTTTATATCAGCGTCGGGGAACGATTGTTTGATGATCCTTTCTAATTCGTGAATTGCAATAGTCATTGATTTGCTTTAAATTACAATACTTTCATTATAAATCTAAAATGACTGGGTGCAATTGAATTATTGATTATATGGTTACTAATATTGTGAAGACAGTAGATTCAGCGTGTTAAGTGCACTAGCAAGGCGAGATTTTAATTGATTTTCATATTTACTCCAATCTTGTATTGCCTTTCTTGCAACACCTGAATCAACTGCGGCTTTTGCAACAGCAGGAGATACTATAGAAATTAATCTTGGGTCAAATGGAGTAGGTATTATATATTCACGTCCATAGCTCATTTTACGACCACCATAGGCTGCAGATATCTCACCTGGTACTGGCTCACGGGCAAGCTTTGCTATTGCATCTGCAGCTGCAATTTTCATTTCATCATTTATTGTTGTTGCATGTACATCAAGCGCCCCTCTAAATATATAAGGAAAACCCATGACATTATTAACTTGGTTGTTGTAATCTGACCTACCAGTTGCGATTATTGCATCTGGCCTCACAGATTTTGCAAACTCAGGCCTTACTTCTGGATCGGGGTTGGCGAGAGCGAAAATAATCGGGTCTTTGCCCATACTCTTTAACATCTCTTCATTTAACACATCTTTTGCAGATAGTCCGATGAATACGTCAGCGCCTTTTATTGTATCAAGTAGAGAACGTTCGGAAGTATCAATTGCATATTTTTCCTTCCACTCATTCATGTCTTCGTTTCTACCTTTGTATATTACTCCTTGCTTATCACATAGCACTATATTTTTAGCGCCCATGGAGCTTAGTATTTCTAAACATGCAATACCGGCTGCTCCAGCACCATTCATAATGATCTTAACGCCCTCTAATTTCTTTTCAACAATATCAAGAGCATTTTCTATGCCAGCTGCAACAACCACCGCAGTTCCATGCTGGTCATCATGGAATACTGGAATATCCATCAGTTCATTCAGACGTTTCTCTATTATAAAACAATCGGGAGATCTTATATCTTCTAAATTTATCCCCCCCCAACTTGGCCCAAGGTACCTTACTGCATTGATGAAATCTTCTATATTTTCTGTACCAACTTCTATATCAACTGCATCAATATCAGCAAAACGCTTAAATAAAACAGCTTTGCCTTCCATGACAGGTTTTGCAGCAAGAGGACCGATATTACCAAGTCCAAGCACTGCAGTGCCATTTGAAATGACAGCAACACAGTTGCTTTTTGCCGTATAATCATAAACAACCTCAGGATTTTTAGCTATTTCAAGGCACGGAGCTGCAACGCCAGGGGAATAAGCAAGTGACAAATCATACTGGGTAGATAAAGGTTTTGTTGGCATGATTGAAATTTTACCAGGGTTACCACCTCTACTGTGATACTTAAGTGCTTCTTGTTTTGTGGTACTATCTAAATCATCGTTCATCATTACATCCTTATATTTTAAGCTTGTATTTTTTAAGTATATGGAGTTTTTATGAATGTTCAATTGTAAACTATTAGCTTGTGAACTCTGGTGTACTTCTGTATAAGTTTACCTACTACGTAGAATGGTATTACATGCTTAAGAAAAACGTGCCTAATTTGCTTACAATTTCTCGTGCGCTTGCAATACCAGCAATAATATTAAGTTTTTATATAGAAAATAAATATGCAAGCCTGATAACAATATCAATCTTTATATTTGCATGCATTACAGATTTTTTTGATGGTTACCTGGCGCGTGCGTGGAAAGTCCAATCAAAGTTTGGCAAGCTATTTGATCCAATTGCTGATAAATTAATAGTGGTTTCAACGATAATTATGCTAATTTATAAGCAAAAGATAAATGATTTTACAATAGTACCGTCGATTATCATCATCTGTCGGGAGATATTAGTCTCGGGTTTGCGGGAGTTTTTGATAGCTACAAATGTTAGTCTACCTGTAAGCAAAGCTGGAAAAATTAAAACGTTTCTACAGATGGTTGCTGTAGTAGCGCTAATAATGAACGATTATGATATGATTCAATATATAGGTGTGATTTGTTTATGGGTTGCAGCTATTATAACTATGTGGTCAGGCTATAATTATATCCTAGCCGGCATCAAACAGGTTGACTGAATTTCTTGAGAAACAGTTAATATACAAAAGTGGTTAACATTTTTATAATATTGACTGAATAGTTAAAATCCTGTATAATATATTAGTTCATAAATCAACGGGATCTATATGACTGGTAACCCTAAGACTACGTTTTCTCCTGGAGATTTTTGGCTGACAGTTGATAAGGAAGTCAAAAAAGAAAGGTCAGAACAAGAGTCATTAACACTAAAAGAAGAAGCGGAAAAAAAGAAGAAACTCGAACAGGAGTTATTAATGCTAAAAGTAGGAGAAGCAGAAAAAAAGAAGAAGCTAGAACAAGAGCTATTAACACTAAAAAAAAGAGAGCTATATAGACAATGTGTATCATTGGCAACAATGGTCCCATTTGCATTGCTGATGGCGATTGAACTGGAAAAAACATGTAGCGATCAGGTATTACTTGGCGTGATAAGTGGCGCGCTAAGCCACACTATATTACCTTCTATGGTCCTATCTCTTATTTGTACGCTATATTTAATTTACAATAATAGGAAAATAGCACAAAAAGAACGAGAGTTGGAGAATATTGAAAATGGAGAGGAAGTAAAGGAAAAAGAGCACAATATTTCTGATATAGGTCAGTGTTTGATCTATATTGAGGCTATAACAACTGCACTGGTTATTGTAGGTATGATAATGGGTGAAACATCTTCACTTGAAGCAGCAGAGGATGCAATTTTATTTCTTGCCAATGCAATTGCTTTTCTTGTAACTCTTGCTTCTTATATTGGTGAGCATGAAAAAAATAAGAAAAAGGAAACAGAAAAATCTAATCTTGATGAGAAATCTAGCAAGAAAACTAGCAATATGTCTGTAACCGGATTGGCGCTTGCTGGTTCTTCTATATTTTTAATAAGAAGGATAATGTTAATGGCATTAGCATCATCCTTAAATCCTGCTGTTGGGCCTACTTTAGGCTTGATAGGTATTGCACTTTTTATGGTTGTACAGATATTAACTATACGTTCCTATAGCAAGACGCTGAAAGATCCAAAAGTGGAAGGACAAGGTAAATCGAGGAATGCAGGTAGTTCTGACCGTAGTTATAAAGAGGAAGGGCCGGCTATTGCCTAAGAAATTTATTTATTTAAGTAATATTTAGGTCTATACTTTATTTTGATCGAAAAAAATCTTATGTATAAGACTTTAATCACGTGCTTTATTTTTCTGGTTTGTTCCTTTGTGCAGTCACATGCGAATGATCTTGAAAAAACTGAAACTGAACTATATGAAGAAGCAGTTGAACTTTTTGACCAGAAAAAATATAAACAAGCTATTAGGGCATTTCAAAAGATAGAGGATTTGTACCCTTTCTCTTATTGGGCAAGGAAAGCAAAATTATTATCTGGTGTGTCTCATTATAATATGGGTAACTATAGCAGTGCTGCAAGTGATATGGATGATTATATATATGTTTATCCAAATGGTGAAGATTTACCATATGTATACTACTTAAGAGTATTATTTTATTACATGCAAATTAATAAAGTGCAGCTTGGACAGCAAATTGCATATAAAACTTTAGAGCTGGCTACAGAGTACATTAACCTTTTCCCAGACAGCGAATATATAGATGAGATCAAGGAAAAAGCAAAATTAATCACAGAACATATATCAATAAAAGAGTATTCTATCGGTAAATTTTACCTGAGGCGTGGTGAATATTTAGCAGCAATTAAGCGTTTCCAGAATATAGCAAGCTATAAGGATTCTAAATATTTTTCTAAGTCTATTAACTATTTAATAGCAGCCCATTCAGCTATTGGCCTTGACTTAGAAGCTGAACAGTATGAGAGTATGTTATTAGCAGAAAACCTGCAAGATGCCAAGCCGGAGGCTTGAAAATTTGCTTTAGTTTTTTCTATGCTTTGATATATAATTAGGTTTTTAACTATTTGAATATGGCTGGTCATTCACAATTTTCAAATATAAAACACCGAAAAGGTGCTCAGGATGCAAAGCGCTCTCAAAAATTTACGAAGCTCATTAGAGAAATAACAGTTGCTGCAAAGCAAGGGCTACCCGATCCCGAACTCAACCCGCGCCTTCGCTCTGCTATATTTGCTGCGCGCAAGGAAAATCTACCAAAAGATAAAATAGAAACAGCAATAAAAAATGCAACTGGTAACGTTGCTGGAGAAAATTATGAGGAAATCCAATATGAAGGTCATGGGCCTTCTGGCACTGCACTCATTGTCCATGCCTTGACTAATAACCGCAACCGTACTGCTTCTGAGGTACGTTATATATTTTCTCGCAAGGATGGAAACTTGGGAGAAACAGGAAGTGTTAGTTACCTTTTCGATCATGTAGGCTTAATCGTCTATAAAGCAGAGGGTGTGAATTTTGATGATTTATTTAATTATGGGATCGAGTTAGAAGTATTGAATGTTGAGGAAAATGACAAAGAAGGATTACACGTTATAACTTGTGAAATAAAAGATTTTGGTAAAGTACGCGATGCCTTTTATGCAAAATTCGGAGAACCAGAACTTGCTCGTCTTTCGTGGCAACCAAAGGATCTAGTTGAAATTAGCGATAAAGAGTTGATCGATAAATTATCCACATTGGTTGAAGAATTAGAAGATAATGATGATGTACAGTATGTGGAAGGTAATTTTACTTTTGTTGATAAGCTATGAGGCTGGTAATATTTGTATTGCTTTGTATTTTACCAGCATATGCTACTGAAACATCAACAGATCTTGCAGTGCTGTTCCAGTGTGTAGGGTGTCATCCCAGTGCCCAGACACTGGGATCCAGAAAAATTCAAGCACACTATGCAGCATTGTCAGTCAAAGAGCTGGATTCCAGTGTCAAGCACTGGAATGACACCACCCGCAAATTGCAATGTTCGTACAGTTGTGTGCCTAGACACTGGGATCCAGAAAATTCAATTACAAATGGACACACCAACTGGATTCCAGCGTCAAGCGCTGGAATGACAGGAGAGGATTTTGAGGTGACAGAAAGTAACCATGATAGAAGATTATTATTCATGTCCAGTACCATAAAATCTTCCTTTTTTGCCACGGGAATTGAGCAAGGGTTGGCGCCAAATACAGTGGTAAAATTGATCAACATATATAAAGATTTTGGTGTTGATTTTAAAAAAGACATTGTGCCGAAGAGTAAATTGGAGGTTCTTTTTGAGAGATCGCTCAGTAATCAGAAGACTGAAGAAAAGATTTTATATGCTTCACTGACAATAAACAAGAAAGCTATTAGTTTATATCATTATAAATTGCAAGACGGCAAAGAAAGGTATTTTAATAAAGAAGGAATAAGCTTAAAAAATGGCGAAATTTTTGCAAATCCTTTAAATGGAGATTATCGCATATCCTCAAAATTTGGCAATAGAAAGCATCCTGTTCGCGGTAAAATTGCTTTTCACAAAGGAGTGGATTATGCAGCTAAGCTTGGCACTCCCATATACGCTGCTGCAGAGGGTGTGGTAGAATATATAGGAAAGAATGGTGGCTATGGAAATTACATCAAAATAAAACACAAAAATGAATATTCAACCTGTTATGCGCATATAAGTAGATTTAGTGGCGATATAAAGTTAGGCTCTAAAGTAAAGCAGGGGCAGGTCATCGCCTATGTTGGTAGCACTGGTGTTGCAACAGGACCCCATTTACATTACGAAGTTATATATAACGGCAAACACATCGATCCGCTTACGATAGCGCATAAAACTGAAGTAAAATTGCCTGATCATGAATTAAGAGAGTTTAAACTATTTGTAAATAAGATAAATAAAACGATCAACAGAGAGGGTTCAAGTGAAAAAGAAGTTTAAAGACAATATGGATAAGAATACGATAAACGATAGAAATTTAAGTCAACTCCGGTTTTTTCCTGTACTAATAGCGCTAGGATTAATTTTATCGCTGCTTTTTTTGGCATATGACAGCACAATTGCGCTTGGAGTTGCTGCTGTTTCAATTTTGACTTTTCTTCAAGGATTTTTTATTAATGACCCTAATGAAGCAAGAGTGATAGAGTTTTTTGGTCATTATATTGGAACTTATTTTAAGTCTGGAATATGTGTAACGCTTCCCTTTTCAAGCAAATATATAGTTTCCCTAAAATTTCAAAATATCAACACAGAAAAAATAAAAGTGAATGATGCAAATGGAAGTCCAATAGAGATTTCTGCAGTAATTGTTTGGAGAGTAAACAGCCCTGCAAAGGCGTATTATAATGTTAACAACTATCACGAATTTGTTTTTGTACAAAGTGACTCAGTAATAAGAGAATTAGCAAGCAATTATCCGTATGATAGCGAAAGCGATGAGGAATCTTTACGTAAAAATTCTGATAAAATTTCAGATGAATTGCGGTCAATGTTACAACAAAGATTAGATATTGCAGGAATTGAGATTACAGAAGCAAGAATATCGCATTTGGCGTATTCGTCCGAGATTGCACAAGCAATGTTAAGGCGTCAACAAGCACATGCTATCACTTCGGCAAGAAGGCATATAGTGCAAAATGCAATAGGAATTGTCGAGGAAGTAATAGCTCATTTTGAAAAAAACAAAAGCTTACAATTAGATGGCAAGCAAAAGGTTCAATTGATAAATAATTTGTTGGTTGCCCTAATCTCTGAGCAAGATGCACAACCGACGATTAGTTTGGATAATAATTAGCATAGAAGCCGATTGGGTTTCATGAATGCAAGTCACTATTAATTTCTTGATTAATAGACTAAATGATGTTATAAATTACACGCATTAGGGGTGCTCTAGAAAAGCTGAGAGTACATAAAGTACAACCCTTTGAACCTGATATTGTTAAAGCAAGCGTAGGAAAATGTATGTATATAAATATTGAAGAATGCTTCGGCTTCATTGCGTTAATTGCATCTCTAATTGGATTATCACCTCAAGTATATAAAGCATATATCACTAAAGTTACTCGTGATGTATCGATGCTAATGTTAGTAAACTATCTTATTTGTTCATTGTCTTGGATTGGCTATGGTCTTTACCAGAGCTCAATTTTTGTGGTGCTTAGCAATATTGCTGGATTAGTGATTAGCATAATGTCAATTATTCAAAAATGTTACTACGATGCAAAACCTGCACCATGATCATGTGCTGCACTGCAGTACACAACAACAATACCGTTCTATTGTAGTGCTAAATGGAGAAATACCGAGCTCATCGTTTTTTAAACGAGATATACCTATTATTGCTGTAGATGGAGGAGCAAACAAGCTTCTATCAATTGGCGTAAAACCTGATCTTGTAGTAGGAGATTTGGATAGTGTAAATCCGGATTTACGTGCTAATTTGAATACGATATATCTACCTGATCAAGATTATTGCGACTTTTCTAAAGCAATGGCTCACTTAAAAACAGTAAAGTTATTGCCATCAATAGTAACGGGTATTACTGGAGGAGCAATTGATCATATACTACAAAATATTAACGTTTTTCTAAGTACAGGTAGTATCTTTTACACACCTTCACCTCCCATGGTAGGTTATACCTTACAAAAAGGTACTACCCATTTTTTTTCTTTATCAAAAAATACTAAAATATCTTTGCTTGGTATACCCAAAGCTCAAATATCAACCAAAGGATTAAAATGGGAACTGCGTCTTAGCAACCTTGCTTTTCCGGGAAAGAATTCTTGCTTTAATCGAAGTTTAGGCAATAAGGTATCCATAGAAGTACACAGTGGTATATGTTTGGCGATGGTTTATTTAGAAGCAGTAGATGATGCTGCGAGACATCATGTGCGTCAAGTTAAGAAGTAAATAGACTTCTTGCATAACCCAAACTAAGTAGAAAAAAGGTATCATCCAAGTAGCTGACACTGGTTCCTTTATGACGTGTCATTCCAGTGCCAAGCACTGGAATGACAGCAGTCCTACGTCATACCGCCGCGGTATCTCTAGATCCCGCTAACAAGTAGCGGAATATCAACTGTTCTCCCTTGTCATACCGTCACGGTATCTCTTAGCCGCTAACACGTAGCGGGATGACGGTTGTCAGGGTGTCATCTTAGTACCTTCTCCTGTCATCCCAGTGCCCAGACACTGGGATCCAGTTTCACCTTATGATGGTGTCATGAAAGTAGCTGACACTGGTTTCCATCCAAGACGGTGTCATTCCAGTCTGGAATCCAGAAAAAAGAATGGTGTCATTCCAGTGCCCAGACTACTTGGATCCAGAAAACTTAACTTTAAATGAGCATACTAGGTGAATGTACAATAAGAACTGGATCCCAGTGTCTGGGCACTGGGATGACAAAAAAAGGAGCACTGGAATGACACCTTCCTGCCCAGTTCATGTTAGCCATAAATATTTAAGAAATTTACCAAATAAAAAAAAAGGCAAAAGAAGCCCCGTGGTTGGCTAGTTACTTACATTATACTTTCAAGTATGGCGTTTTTTTATTCTAAACACTTAATAACCGCGATTCAGCTGCTTTTAAATGCAACTAACCTAAATTATAAACGTTAAGAAATTTACTAAACAGAAAAAAAGGCAAAAGAAACCCTAGGGTAGCTAGTTATTCACTATCCATTTTTTAAGTTGGCGTTTTTTTATGTTTTAAACGCTTTATAAGCGCGTTTCAGCTTATGTAGGTAGAAATTTTATAAAGACATAAGGTGCACATAGTGCAAAAAATTAAACATGATACGCCAGATACGTGAGTTTTTTTGTCATTTAATCTGTACAGAGAAGATAAATAAATAGCTTCAGTCTCATGATAAGGGGACTGGCGGAGTTTGTCAAGTAAGTTTTTTCGTTTCTGCGGGCTACTTGAATAACGGCTACAATGTTTGTACAATTGTGCGTCACGCGCTGCCGAACACTGATTTTTATATGGTTATACAAGAAAAATTAAGGCTTAAAAGGAATTTTAAGTATCAGGACTCAAGGTTTTTATTCCTTCTTAATAAAACATAAAAAGCCCCTTTACCACCATGTTTTTTCGTAGCTTGCTGGTAGTATAGAACCATATGCTGGATTTTAGTATCATTTAACCACTTATTTAAGTTATTCTTTATAGTGTCTGTTTTATTTGTTGCACTGCCGTATCCCGTAATTACCAATAAACATCTATTTCCTGCTCGATAATTTTTGATAATAAAATCTATCAATTTACAGTAAGCATCCTCTATACTATAGCCGTGCAAATCGAGCTTATCGCTTATAAAATATTTACCCCTATCAACTTTTGATTTTGTGTTTTGGTCAAGACAAAATGATGAGTTACCATTATTGGTATTAAGAAAATTCCTTTGTAAGTCAGAGGTACCTTTATCAACCATAGACTTTATATTTACTTTATGATCAACTTTCAAAGTAACTTTTCCACATTCTATTGGCTTAACATTTTTTTGCCAATCCAACTCATCGTCCGACATAAACGCATTAATCGAATTGTATAATTTTACAACAATATCCAAACATAGTAAAATGTTGCTTATTCTATAAAAACCCGACTTTCGATAATACGATGAAATCGTCAAAAACTAATGAGAATTTTTGGCTGTATGGAAAGCACACCTGCATGTCAGCACTGAAGAATAAAAATAGGCGGTGTATAGAACTGTTAGTAACAGAAAATTTCTATAGAGAACACGAAAAAGAAATTAGGCAATGTGCAAATAGTAAGGGCATTAAAGTTCGATTAGTAGAAAACAAAATACTTAATGACGTTTTATCTAAAGGTGCTAACCATCAAGGAATTGCTTTAAATGTTGCCCCTATTCTTTATAACTTAAGCATCGAAGAAGTAGCTGAAAGCTCAAACGACAGCTCTACTATAGTCATTTTAGATCAAGTCACTGACACGCACAATATTGGGTCAATTTTAAGAACTTCAGCTTGTTTTAATGTCAACGCATTGGTTTTACCACATAACCACTCACCGAGTGAAAATGCATCTATTGCAAAAGCAGCAAGTGGAGCATTGGATATTGTTCCGCTAATATACGTTACAAATATAGTAAAAACTATGCAGTATTTAAAAAAGGTCGGCTACTGGTGTTACGGGTTTGATTGCAATGCTAAAGAGAACATAGATGAAATAAAGAGCTTTGAGAAAAAAAGAGTAATTATTTTTGGTTCCGAAGAGAAAGGAATGCGAAGGTTAGTTAAAGAAAATTGTGATTATCTTTTAAAAATACCAATGTCAAACGTAATTGACAGCTTAAATGTTTCAAATGCAGCAGCAATAGGCCTATATTCTATTTATATTAAAACAAATGCCAGCGCATAGCTGTTTATAATAAAAATACTTGATAAAAATGTGGTTTTATATTATAATGTGTTAAATAATGGACAAAAGGAGTTATATTATGTCTTACATGAGAAATGAACAGGATATTCGCTCTCAAGGCGCTTATTATAGTGCTGGGCTTAGAAGTTACCTAACTAAAGTATATAACTACATGGCTTTAGCTTTAGGCGTTACAGGGCTTGTTGCATTTCTAACGGTATTTTCTGGTCTTTTTCAGGTAATTCATTCTAATCCCGTCCTATCGCTTGTGGTAATGTTATCTCCGGTCGCGTTAGTGTTCTACATGTCTTATAGGATTCAACACCTAAGTGCTCAGTCTACAGTCACTATGTTTTTCTTATTTTCAGTCTTAATGGGGCTTTCCCTATCTTATGTTTTCATAGTTTATACTGCAGAAAATATAGCAAGGGCGTTTTTCATTACATCAATCATGTTTGGCTCTATGGCTTTATATGGTAATACCACAAAAAGAGATCTTACAAGTATGGGCTCTTTCTTGATTATGGGAGTCTTGGGGATAATTATAGCATCCATAGTAAATTTATTCCTTGGAAGTAGTCCTCTCTACTTTGCAATATCGTTCATATCAGTAATAGTATTTACCTTAATGACTGCGTATGATGCTCAAAGAATCAAGGACGTTTATTATAAATATAACGACGGATCAGAAGTCGCTACTACTAAATTGGCAATACTGGGTGCAACCAGTCTTTATTTTGACTTTATTAACATATTTCTCAATCTACTCAGGTTACTTAATTTATTTAATAATAGAGATTAGATGTTTTCCTTTTTAAGGAAAGGCAGTAAGAATTCTATAGTTTTCTTTTTAATATCTTTAGTCGTGTTGATGTTATGTCTTGCATATGCATCGGTGCCTCTATATAGCATTTTTTGTAAAGCCACTGGATATGGTGGCACAACGAGAAAAGTGACTAACACGACAATAAGTGCAATTGACCAAAAAATCAGGGTCCACTTCAATGCTGATATAATGTCCGATCTACCTTGGGAGTTTAAATCAGAAACTAACTACGTTGACGTAAACATAGGAGAACAAAGTTTAGCTTTTTATTACGCAAAAAATCTATCTGATCAGCCTTCATTTGGTATGGCAGTGTATAATGTTACGCCTTTTAAAGCAGGTAAGTATTTTAATAAAGTTGCATGCTTTTGTTTTGAAGAACAAATGTTGCTACCAAAACAAAAAGCTGCTATGCCTGTATCTTTCTATATAGATCCTGAGATAATGCTTGATAGTAATACAAAAGATTTGGGCGAAATAACACTATCATACACGTTTTTTAAGCTTAAGTAATAAACTTTTTCCTACTGTCATCCAAGCAGCATGAGCTGGAAGGAGTGTGTTGTGTATCCGTTCAGCAAAGTGGCAAAATAGGTAGACGAGATAAACCAAAAAATCAAGAAAAAGTGAGTTTACAACAAATAGTGTCATTCCAGTGCTTGACACTGGAATCCAGCCTTTCCATAATCATCAAAAACATTGTATTTTAACGTAAAACAGCTATTTTTATGCTCACCAACTTAATAAAATTCCTGGATCCCAGTGTCTGGGCACTGGGATGACAAAGGAGAGCAGTGTCACGCACTGGGATGACAAGAGGTAACGCAAGAAGTCTATTGATTGTGGAAACAATAACTTTGCAAAATATTAATTGTTAGATAACATAATTAAAGTTTTTATCTTACATTCATCATGGTTAGAGCTATACAAATAAAAAAAACTGGGGGACCAGAAGTATTAGAGTTTGTAGATAAGAGCATAGGTGAGCCAAAAGGCGAGGAAGTCTTAGTGCGTCACACAACTATCGGCTTAAATCGTTATGATTTAGAGCACAGAAAAGGTACGCGCAAAATTAAAAATTTACCATCAGTGCTTGGAGTGGAAGCAGTGGGAGTGATTGAAAAGCTTGGTAAAAAAATCAGTGATGGATTCAAAGTTGGAGACAGAGTTGGATATTGCACAGCTCCTCCAGGGGCATATTGTGAAAAGCGCGTTATACACCAAAAATATCTGATAAAAATTCCAGATAACATATCTGATGAAGTTGCTGCTGCAGTGCTGTTTAAAGGTATGACAGCTCACTATTTAGTTAATCAATCTTATAAAATTAGGTCTGGTGCTTTCGTGCTAGTTCATGGGGCTAATGGTGGTTTAGGACAAATAATATGCCAATGGGCAAAGGATAAAAAAGGTGTAGTGATAGGTTCTGTAAGCTCTGATGAAAAAATGAAGATAGCTTTACAAAGTGGCTGCACATACGCAATAAACTACAATGATAAAGACTTCGTTTCTAAAGTTATGGAGATTACGCAAAACAGAGGAGTAGGTGCAGTGTATGACCCTATAGGTTACGCTACAAGCAAGCTTTCTTTTGAATCTTTAGGCAGGTTCGGCATATACGTTTCCTATGGGCAGATATCAGGTAACGCTCCTATTAGTTTTTCTTTACTTAGTTCACGTTCGTTATTTGCAACTGGAACCTCAATATACCATTATAAGCATGATAGATTCACATTAGTGCTTACCACAATGGAAATCTTCGAGATGATAAGAAAAAAACTTTTAACTGTACGGATCAATAAAAAATATAAATTTGATGAAATAATTCAAGCTCATCGCGATATGGAAAATAGAAAAGCGAGTGGGTTAAATATTATTAAAATCTCTTAAATAAATTAGTAATTTAAACTAACCATTCATTAAATCATATCAACTAGAACTTCACATATTTAATTCTCCTTTTGGGGGAATTAAAAGCATATAGCTAAACTGACTTAGATTTACCGACAACCGTCATCCCGCTACGTGTTAGCGGAATCTATGCTGAGATACCGCGAATAGACTTCTTGCATAACCCAAATTAAGTAGAAAAAGGTATCATCCGAGTAGCTGACACTGGTTCCTTTATGACGGCAGTAGCCCCTTCTCCTGTCATCCCAGTGCCCAGATACTGGGATCCAGTTTCACCTTATGATGGTGTCATGAAAGTAGCTGACACTGGTTTCCATCCAAGACGGTGTCATTCCAGTCTGGAATCCAGAAAAAAGAATGGTGTCATCCCAGTGCCCAGACACTGGGATCCAGGAATTTTATTAAGTTGGTAAGCATAAAAATAGATGTTTTACGTTAAAATACAACGTTTTCGATGAGATTATATGGAAAACTGGATCCCAGTGTCAAGCACTGGGATGACAAAAAAAGGAGTACTGGAATGACAGCAGTCCTACGTCATACCGCGATTCATTCGCGGTATCTCTAGATCCCGCTAACACATAGCGGGATGACGGTTGTCAGGCTAGTACCTTCTCCTGTCATCCCAGTGCCCAGACACTGGGATCCAGGAAACTTAATTGCAAGTAATGCATTGGGTTTGGTGAGTATGGGTTTTGCGTTATAGAATGAAGCACTTTTGGTGAATTTATAAAGAAAGCTGGATCCCAGTGTCAAGCACTGGGATGACACCCTACTAGCGGAAGTTACTCTCAAATGTTTGTTCATGTTAGCTACAAACATTAAGAAATTTACCAAACGAAAAAAAAGGCAAAAGAAGCCCTGGTCATTGTCTATTTTCAGTATTGGCGTTTTTTAAGCCTTAAACACTGCAATTTAGCTGCTTTTAAATGCAACTCACCTTATCTCAAATGTTTAAGAAATTTACTAAGCAGAAAAAAAGGCAAAAGAAATCCCGTGGTAATTAGTGTTCACTCTCTAATCCTTCAAATTGGCGTACTATACTGTCTTAAACGACTTATAAGCGCGTTTCAGCTTATATAGGTAAAAACCTAGAAATATTGTGAAGACATAAGGTGCACATAGTGCAAAAAATTAAAAATAAGACGCCAACTACGTTGTTTTCTTGCTGTTTAATCTGCACAGATGAAGATAACTGAATACCTTCAGTTTCATGATAAGGGGGCTGGCGGAGTTTGTCAAGTAAGTTTTTCGTTTCTATTCCCAATAAAAGTTTGTTATAAGGTTATGCAAGAAGTCTAATGAATCGCGGTATGACGTCTTAGCTATAGATGCTGATTTGTGTGCTCCCAGTAATTTCAAGAGAAGCTTAGTAGATAAGTTGTGTTTTAAACCAGATTCGGTATTTTAAACTGAACATTTTCAATAATACCACCTGGCATAACTGAAATTTTTACACTCAGGTTTACTTTTAGGTAGTCCATTAATTCATCAACCAATATGTCAGGAGCGGAAGCACCTGCAGTGATTCCTATCTTTTCTACGCCATGAAACCAGCTTTTATTCACACAGCTGTAATTATCAATCAAGTAGGCTCTTTTTCCTCTGGCAGTGCACAGATCTAATAAGCGGTTTGAATTTGAGCTATTTTTACTTCCTACAACTAACACCATGTCTACAATTTCAGCTAGCTTTTTAATAGCATTTTGTCTGTTTTGCGTTGCATAGCATATGTCCTTTAAATCTGGACCTGTTATGCTTGGAAACCTGAGCTTCAGAGCAGCAATAATTTCACGTGTATCGTCGATGCTTAATGTGGTTTGCGTAACATAAGATAAATTATCTGGATCTTTAACTTTTAAATTGCGTACGTCCTGCACAGTTTGCACTAAAATGATAGGATTATTTACTCTTCCTCTAATTCCCTTAACTTCTGGATGGTTTTCATGCCCAATGAGAATTAATTCTTTACCACCGTTTTCATACCTTTTTGCCTCTTTATGCACTTTGCTGACTAAAGGACATGTTGCATCAATCACTTGAATACCCTTTCTTTTTGCCTCATCTTCTATATTTTTTGATACTCCGTGCGCGCTGAAGATCAGTATTCCTCCATTATCTTCAATTTCCTCGATACTGTTCACAAAAACCACTCCTTGTCTCTTAAAGTCCTCTACTATATATTTATTGTGAACAATTTCGTGTAGCACATAAACTTGGCACTTGTTTTTGTACTTTTCTAAAGTAATAGCTAATATGTCCACAGCTCTTTTTACCCCGGCACAAAAACCTCGCGGCTCAGCTAAGATGATTTCCATTTTTGTCAAATCAAGTAAATATGCAAGCATTACTTAAAAATAAGCTCCGCTCACTGTGTTTTATAGTACCATTATTTACGTTTTATATAATAATTATTTTTCGCATATTCTCTTTAACATTTGATCAACCTACTACTTCAGAAAATTTTAGAAAAGATAATATAGTACATAAACAACCTGATATTTTAGATAGAAATGGAGTGGTAATAGCAACAAATGTGCCCACAACATCACTATATACAGATGCAACCAAAGTAAAGAATCCGGAAAGTATAGCAGCACAACTGTGTTCTATTTTGAATGATCTTGAATACGAGAATTTATATAGAGTACTTACTTCAAAAAAGAAATTTGCTTGGATAAAGCGGCACTTGACTCCAAAAGAACTGTTAGTAATAAAAAATGCCGGCGTGCCAGGAATAAGTTTCTATAACGATGTAAAACGTATATATCCTCACAGTAATTTATTTTCACACGTGCTTGGTTACACTGACATAGATGGCAACGGTATTGCAGGAGTTGAGGCATATATAAGTAAAAACAATGAGCAAGAAAAGCCCATAATACTATCCTTAGATACACGAGTGCAAAGCATAGTGCATGAAGAGCTAACTAAAGCTGTAAGCAGATATCAGGCACTTGGCGGAGTTGGAATTGTTTTAAATGTGAGAAATAGTGAAGTTATCTCGATGGTCAGTCTACCTGATTTTAACCCCAACCTACAGAATAAGGCAGAAGACGTACAAAAGTTTAATCGCGCCAGTCTTGGGGTGTATGAGATGGGGTCGGTATTAAAATTCTTTACAATAGCCGCAGCGCTTGATGCAAACGTTACAAAAACTAGCGATTTATATGACGTATCAACACCAATCACCATTGGAAAGTATAAAATTCAGGATTTTCACAAATCTAAAATTCCAAAAATTACTGTGCAAGATATATTTGTAAAATCATCCAACATTGGTGCAGCGAAAATTGCAGTCAAATTAGGCATTGAAAAACAAGTAGAATACTTTAAAGCTATGAAGCTATTTTCTCCTTTAAAAATAGAAATACCAGAAAAATCTACACCGATAATCCCGGATAAATGGAGTGAAAGCACTTTAATAACTGCATCTTACGGTTATGGCATAGCTGTAACTCCTATACATCTTGCACAAACTGCAGCAGCATTAATCAACAATGGGATATTTCATAACGCAACCTTGATATTGAATAAAAGAAGTATAGGAGAGCAAATTATCTCAAGAAGAACTTCCAGGGAAATGAGAAAATTATTACGTGCGGCAGTAACGGATGGCACTGGCAGAAAAGCAAAAATAAAGGCATATTCAATAGGAGGAAAAACTGGATCGGCGGAAAAAGTTGTAGATGGTAAATATAGCAAAGATGCAAACATAGCGTCATTTATAGGAGTGCTAACCATGCTTGACCCAAGATATATAGTGCTAATTGCTATTGATGAACCTCAAGGGATACACCATACCGGGGGAATAATTGCTGCGCCTATAGTAAAGAACATTATAAATAGAATAGCACCTATACTAAATGTTACACCTGAGATGTAAAATTATGATTGCTTTACTATAACTTCAAATCTATCATTACCAAAATCCTTATTAATATACCAAGAACCATCATCTTTAGTTACAAATTCAAGACCTTTAAGGTCTCTTTTTATTGTCTTTCCATTTTGACCATCGATAGCGATATTAATATCGAATGTAATAACGTCTAGATTTATCATAGCTTCTTTCCCACTGCACGAATTTAGACTGAACTTGCCTGACATGACATCATTAAAACTCACTTCCCCTGTATAGACATCACACTGACCGTCCACACAACACACAGTTTCAATATAGAAAAGGTCTGACATATAAAATACCTTACGTTTATAAAAAAAGAGCTAAATATATATAGCTAGTGCAGCCCTACGCCATACCGCTATAGTCAGTAAACCTAGGTCTCTTAGCTATATAACCATAATACAGCTAGGAATGTAAAATTCAACAGTTAATTGTGTAAGGAAGTCTAAATTACTACATCTTAGAGGAATGGTTGTTTAGTTTTTTTGTTAATCTTTTTTACCATGCTGTCAATCATATGCTTTATCCCTTGATATACAGAGTATGTACTTTCGTCGCTACGCATATAAGCAGAACAGGAAAATACATTATGTTCTTCGTCTTCTATTGATAACCCTGTATCGCACTTTATGTGTTCACCACCAAGCTTCTCTATCAACTGTTCTCTGTCATCTCCTATAGTTACCTTAACCTTACTTTCTTCTTTACCTATCTTGCTACTTAAAATTGAAACAATGATGGCTGGAGATATGCATATCGCTCCTATCGGCTTTTTTGTAACAAAAAATTCTGAAACTAATCTTTCAAATTCAGGCATTACTGTCACCATGTCTTTATTCTCAGCTAAGTCAGACAAATTTTTTGCAACCCCGTATCCACCAGGTACAACTAGCATGTCAAAATTTTCAGCTTTGGCTTCTTTTAAGTCATATATTTCGCCTCTTGCGATTCTTGCTGCTTCCACAAGTACATTCCTTTTTTCTTTTGTTGCCTCTTTTGTTTTATGATTCATAACTTGTGTGATATTGATATCAGGTGCAAAGCATTTAACATCCACTTCCTGCTGATCAAGCACAAGCAAACTTAAAACCGCTTCTCTTACCTCTGCACCGTCAAGGTGACCACACCCTGATAAAACCACAGCAGCTTTTAATTTTTTTCCACCCATAAAGTACCTTAATTTCATGTAATCTAGATATTTTAATACAAATTCTATATTTGGAAAGAGGTTATTATATTAATTATCTCATATTTATTATAATATAATTAATAATTATTATGTATAATTAGGCATATTTATAGTCAATGGAGTAAAATGTGGCTGAGTTCTTTGATAATGAAACTGACTACCAAGAACTAAAAAAAGCTATTTCAGATATAATAGAAAGCATCGCACAATCCCCATCAGAGGGAAAAGAGGAGTTGCTTAAAGCCCTATCAGAACAAGTTAAAGAAATGAATCTCAAAGATTTAGGTTTAGCAATTAATGACCAAGGCTTGCAAAAGGAGGTCAACAAAGAATTATTTATAAAATTCATTGAAGAGGCGCTTGGAAATTTAAAGCCTGAAGATATCGAGCCAAAGATAATAGAAGAAGCACTACAATCTGTTAATCAGCAAGCAATAAGTAATGTTATAAATAATAATAAAGGTCCGCTGGATAATCTAGTTAACTATTTTAAATCAGCATCTGCAAATGAAAAAATTGGAATAGCTTCTGCCGTAATGGTATTAGGAGCAGCATTTTCTCCGCTTATTGTGCTTGCTACATTAATAGCGCTTGTAGCTATTGGAGCACGTTATGTAGGAATAGGTATAGGAAAGGCAGGGGAAAAAATAAAAGAAGGTGCGATTGAAGCAGGAAAGGCAGTGAAAAGTTCATATAAGGATTTAATAGATAAATTACCTACGATTCAAGCAAGAGAGAATAATTTTGATAAGTTCAAAAATGACTTGTCTGGGCGTATTATAGAAATTGGTACGGCACAAAAGCGAGAAGAAACTGGAGAAGATGAAACTAAAAACAATCTTTCTAATATGCTAGAAGTGGTAAAAATACTTCAAAACAAAGAGCAATTAATGGCCATAAAGGAATTAGTAAAAGATGGAACCATTCAAAATTTTTCAGAAGATGATATGAGCAGACTTCTGGAAAAGGGCCTCAGTACTCATCTAGATGATCAAGAAGCACTTGATGATCTTATAAATAAATTTCAACCTGCAATTATGGCAATTGGTAGTGACATAAAAGAGGTAGAACAAAAAGTTAATGAGAAAGCTCAGGAAATGAAGCCAGATTCTCAAGTAGATAGTCCAAGTTCTGAACAAGCGAGCATAGGAGAAAACAAAACCCTCTGATGGCTTGGAGAGGGAATGGGAAAGATAGAGATCTACTCCTTTCTATCCACTTTCTTGAGCAATCCACTTCCACACCTAACACACATCTCAGTGATTATAATATCCAATTTTTGATCATGTTTTTCTACAGGTAAATCTTTACAATATTGTTTCTCATAGGCTACACCTATAAATATTTTTCCAAGTGGCCGCAGTTTTTCTATCATTGTATCATACCAACCACCGCCAAAACCTAATCTATTAAAATGATCATCAAAAGCAATAACAGGAGTAATGATTGTGTCAGGAATTACATCTTCATCTGTTTTGTTCCATTCCTCAAATTTTAGTAACTTATTTTTATTAGGAATTGCTACTTTATAATCTAAATTGAGTAAATTATGCATCAAAGGCATAACGTTTATTTCCCCATCCATTGGAATGTAAGCCGCTATTGTTTTGCCTTTAACGTAACTTAAGTTCTGATTAAAGAGATTAATAAGGGAATTTGCTGCATAACTGGAATAACTTTCATCAACATCTTTTCTTATAGTTCTATATTGCTCTCTTATTTCCTTTTTGTGCTGTTTAATATCTTTGAACATGATCTATCCATTTTGCAGTGAGTTTTTCTTGTAAACTATTTTGCTTTAAGCGCTCACTTAAAAAATCAAAGTCAATAAATTCCATATCCTGGTCTTGATTACTGCAGCTATAAACAAAACTCCTTTCTCCTGTTTCCGTATTTATATGTTGCTGAACACACTGAGCGCAGATTTCTTTCATCATACACTGCATAGGAGAATTAACTGACGATATTGCTATGTGACTTGACTTCAGATATGGCTTTAAAATTGTTTTTCTAGCTTCATTCACAGCTTTCATCATTTTATCAGAACCAATAGTGATAATTTTATCTATAGCGTTTAAATTAATACCTAATCTTCCTTGTTGATAAGAGACTATTGCATCAACTATATTACCATGAAAGGATTTATCTTGATCTCTGCTTGTTTCTATCAATCCTTCTTCACATGCCCAAACTACCGCATTTGATGCACGCTCTATCAGTGCTCGTTTAAATACATCACTTAACTTCTTATAGCCAGCGAAGTACAAAACCTTGTTATTATTTTCAAGACATGCCTTCCCTATCGAAAATAACACTGCATTTCCAACTCCACCACCAATTAGCATTATATTCTTCATGTACTATTTTAACTATATTTGTTCAAATTTTTTGAAATTTTATAGAATAAAGTAATTTTCGCACACAAAGACAGAGACAAGGACACTCTCTGACTTCAACTATACCGATAACTGACAGCTGAATTTTTACGCATATCATCTAATAACAAGTTGCTTTGTATCATAATCTTTTGTTGGTACATCTGCTGTTTAATTGCTTCTATATCCGCTGCATTACTCTTGATATCACACAACATCATTAACTTTGCAGTGCCATTTTCTCTTAATTCTACTATTTCATTCACACTTGTTTTACTAAATAAAATCTGTAAATCAGGATTTAAATCTCGCATTTTTATTTCAAATTCTTTTGCATTCGGCAACTTAAAATTATCTGCCAATTTATCAAAATTTAAACAATTAACTTTTTGCTCCTTGAGATTATCCAATAAACTTTCTGAACCTTCAACCACAATCTGTTTTAATTTTAAAGTGCTTTCCAGCAGTGCATGATTAAGTTGTACTTTATCTATTACTTTTATAACAGAGCAACCTTCACTGAAACTGAATGGACCTGCTATGTCGCTGATTTCTAATCCTTCTAAAACGTTCTTGAGTTTGCCTTTCAGTTGATTTAAATTAACTGTTGCTTTACGCATCTTTATTGGAGATTCTGGGTTATTACTATTACGTAATTTTTTTACT
Organism: Wolbachia endosymbiont (group A) of Pogonocherus hispidulus; assembly: GCF_964028195.1. Taxonomy (NCBI): domain Bacteria; kingdom Pseudomonadati; phylum Pseudomonadota; class Alphaproteobacteria; order Rickettsiales; family Anaplasmataceae; genus Wolbachia; species Wolbachia endosymbiont (group A) of Pogonocherus hispidulus. The sequence continues at coordinate 61,643 of NZ_OZ034750.1, read as the reverse complement.
AAATCTTCAGCTATACCATAAACATCCTTGTCTTTTTGATCAGGAATTATAAACTCTTGGAACGTGATAAGATAATCCGGCTTTTCTGTTTGCCTTTTTACATCATCTACTTCTTTATCGCTTATATTAATAAATGGCACAATTCTTACTTCAATAATTTTGCTCCACAGTAACTGACATTTTATTTGTTTTCTTAAAATACCAAGATCTATATTATGCTTCTCTATGTATTGATCAACTTCATTAGCCTTAAGTTTAAAACTTTGGGTTAAAAATAATATGATAGCATTATCTAACTCCTCGTTGCTCAATTTTATATTCAGCCTCTGTGCTTCATTGATAATGATAATTTCGTCTATTAGCTCCCTAAGAATTTGAGGCTTTGCTTCTTTTCGATCAACACTTTGAGTGCCAAACAATGAATTTATAAAGTTGATGCGTTTTTCGATATCTAAATTTGAAATTGGCTCGCCATTTACATCTGCAATAATTTCAATCTCGGTTGCAAGCAACCTAAGTGGCAACACTATCAACAGTAAAATTAGTATTTTATGCATATAAGTAAGGTTAATAACCAATTCTATAGTAAGTACTAAGTCAATGCTAGCCAACTTTTTAATAATGATCTAAGTGGCAATGAAAATAAAAACCATTGCAACAAAATCAGGTACGTTGGTAAATAGGCTAAAAATATACTAATATAGCGGGCTTAGATCGTGCTAAAAACAGTATACGGAAGGAGAGGGATTCGAACCCTCGATACGACTTTTCAATCGTATAACGGTTTAGCAAACCGCCGCCTTCAGCCACTCGGCCACCCTTCCAAATTTAGAACCTAAAGATTATATAATACCAAGACCTCTACCGCCTGTCTAATGCTTTTAATTGCAATATTTACCCATTAAAAACAACAACATTTTTCCGAATAACTGTAATTCCAGGCTAAATCAACGTAAACTAATTTCTGCTTTTTTCAATGATTTTCTTTGCTTCTTCTATACCAACCCATTCTCCAACTGCTACCGTTTTTCCCTTTTCTAGATCTTTATAATGAGAAAAGAAATGAGCAATTTTATCTAGTAGGTTTTTAGATAAGTCAGAATAGTCCTTTATATTGTCATAATAGCTATCAACACTGGAAACAGGCACAGCTAATATCTTTTCATCTTCTCCTTTTTCATCTTTAGTGAGTAATGCGCCTATTGGACGCACCGGTATTAAAACACTAGATGCTAAGGGAAATTGAGTTAGCACCAAAACATCCACAGGATCACCATCACCTGCGCAGGTATTTGGTATAAACCCATAATTGCAAGGATAAGTCATTGAGGTAGACAAAAATCTGTCAACTTGTAACAACCCAAGCTCTTTATTAAATTCATACTTTACAGGCTCAGCATTTGCACTTATTTCAATTACCACATTCACCGCATTTGGTACCGCTGTTATTTTACTTAAATCCATAAATTACCTTCTTAACTTAAGAATAAGCATTATACAATATGTACTTTTAAGTTGCTACATTTATGTAGTTCTAAGCTTATTTTTCATGGGACTGTTTTAAATTTTCACTCGTCATTCCATTGACTGTTGAAAGTGGTGGTTCCTGTGGTGATTTCAATAGTTGAAATAAAGCATATACTACTACAATAGTCAGCACAGCAGCAACTATCAGGTTAGTAAGGTTATTTTGTGGCAAAACATCTTTTATTGAGTTGAACAATTTTTGCTCCATAAAGAAATAATCAGCAACATATAACCCAACAGATAATACAAACATACCTAAAATAAGTTTACAGATCGTGTTTTTATAGTCTTTTTCTTTTTTCTTGCTGATGATGAAATTTGGCCTACATCCATTCTCTTCTTGCGGCACTGAGTAGTATATATTCTCAGGGCTCGTTACCAATTGCTCAAATTCATCACTGCTCTGTTTTTTTAACAGTTGCTCTAGGGTATTTTTTGCATTTATAGGATATAACTTAGGTCCATCCATTTTCAATCCTTCCTCTTGTCGATCCACACCCTCATGGTTGATTGTATATTTGATGGTTCCATCTCTACTTGATAACTTGATCATATGTAGTGCTTGAGCTAAGAACTCTATAAACGGATTCTTATCTATCCCTAGTACTTCTCTTTTTACTGTTTTGTTAAACGGTGAAAGTTTTTCATAGTAAATGGAAAACAACAATGCTACATCTTTATCTACTTTTATATCTTGATGAATAGAATAATAGAAATCAATAATACATTTATTTAAAGCAAACTCTCTGTCATATTTGTTGTTTAATATATTTTCTTCACTTAACAACTTTCTAACATCAATAAGTACCTTATCTTCAAAATCCTCTACTGTTTCAAATATTGGGTCTCTCTTTGGATTTGCTAAAACGTTAAGAAGCTTTAATTTTTTTTGATCTTCTGTCAATCCTGCTTGATCTACAATTTCTCTTAGCAATTTTCCTAGTGCGTTATAAGTAGTAGATGTTTTTTCGCTTTCGACTGCAGCATATATTTTATCAATTACTTCTTGAGTATTGAGATGAGCATTTTCTGCAAGAACTCTATAAGCTTGAGCATAAATTAAAAACAGCCCTTGTAGACTAAATTTTAAGTTAAAATAGTAATCTAATTGTTCATCTTGCTTCTGTATGAATGCAGAAAGATCTGTGTGATTTCTGTGATCCATACTACGATCTAAATCGGCATGTTGAAAGCTACCTAAACGAATAAACAAAGCCTCTAATAAATTGCCCTTACCAACAATTTTTATTAGTTCTTCAACTTCCTTAACCATTGTTAAAACCTATAATGTTCTACTTTATAGTATAAGGGATATATGGTAAAATAGCAACAAATGTTATTAGACTTCTTGCATAACCCAAACTAAGTAGAAAAAGGTATCACCCAAGTAGCTGACACTGGTTCCCTTATGACGGCAGTGCCCTCTTCTTGTCATCCCAGTGCCCTGACTACTTGGATCCAGGAAAAAGAATGATGTCATGAAAGTAGCCCCTATGATGTCATTCCAGTGCTCCTTTCTCGTCATCCCAGTGCCTATTTCTTTGTCATCCCAGTGCCCAGACACTGGGATTCAGAAAAAAGAATGGTGTCATGCAAGTAGCCTCCTTCTCCTGTCATCCCAGTGCTTGACACTGGGATCCAGAAGACTTAATTTCAAACAAATAATAAAGGCTAGATTCCAGTGTCAAGCACTGGAATGACACCTCTCTTGGGCTCTTTTAGCCATAAATATTAAGAAATTTACCAAACGAAAAAAAAGGCAAAAGAAGCCCCGTGGTGGTTGGCTATTTACTATGTACTAAAATATCGGCGGTTTTTTTATTCTAAAACGCTTGATTAAGAGCGATTTAGCTGCTTTTAACTTGCAACTTACCTACACCGCAAGTGTTTAAGAAATTTACTAAGCAGGAAAAAAGGCAAAGAAACCCCGTAGTAGCTAGCATTCAAATTCTCCCTTGTCAATTTGACGTTTTTTGCTGTCTTAAACGCTTTGTAAGCGCGTTTCGGCTTATATAGGTAAAAACCTAAAAATTTTTAAAGACATGCGATGCACGTAGTGCGAAAAATTAAACATGAGACGCCAAATACCCTAAGTTTTTTGTCATTAACCTGCACAGATTGCGAAGATAAATAAATAGCTTCAGTTTCATGATAAGGGCGCTGGCGAGGCTTGTCAAGTAAGTTTTTTCGTTTCTGTTATATGGTTATGCAAGAAGTCTATTGTACGTTTACATTCTGCATCAAAGCTTTCAGTTAAGAGCATATCCATCCACCGCCAATTACTTGCTCATCTTTATACGCTACACAGGCTTGACCTGGACTGATGCCAAAGTAATCGTCGTTTAAAATGACACAGGCTTTATTTTTTTCGTCAGTTGAATGTATTGTTGCTAAACTTCCCGCATGTGATGATCTCAGCTTCACAGTTACTTCCATACCTTCCTTTGGTTGTTCTAACCAATTTAACTCCTTGATCAATATTTTTTTTTGCATTAATGCGTTGATCGGGCCTACTATAACCTCATTATTCTCTGTATTGATTTTTATCACGTAAAGAGGTTCACTGTATCCAACACCTAAGCCTTTTCTTTGCCCTACTGTAAAATTTACTATGCCACTGTGCTCACCTAGCACTTTTCCATTAATATCCACTATTTTACCTTTCTGTACAGATTGTGGAGCTAATTTAGCTATTGTTTTACTATAGCTTTCGGAAACAAAGCATATATCTTGACTGTCCGGCTTTTCAGAAATTTGTAAGCTGAAATATTTTGCTAATTTTCTTATATCACTTTTATAGAACCCACCTAGTGGAAATCGCAAAAGCTTTAACTGCTCCTCAGTTGTAGCAAATAGAAAATAACTTTGATCTTTACTTTTATCAATGCTTCTGCACAACTTTACCTCACCATTTTTTTCTAATCTCCTCACATAATGTCCTGTAACTAGCACATCAGCACCAAGATCTTTCGTAACTTGCAATAGATCACGAAACTTTACTGTTTGGTTACATCTTACGCATGGTATGGGAGTTTCCCCACGCATATAGGTACTTGCAAAATCCTCTATTACTTCCTTTTTGAATATTTCCTCGTAGTTTAAAATATAGTGAGGAAAGCCAACACTTTCAGCTACACGCTTAGCGTCGTAAATATCCTGTCCAGCACAGCATGCGCCCTTTCTTGCGTTAGCATTACCATCGGTGCCATAGAGTTGAAGAGTCACACCTATCACTTCGTACCCAAGGTTATGTAGCAGTGCTGCAGCAACCGAGCTATCAACTCCGCCAGACATTGCAACAATAGCCTTGGTCTGGTGCGGAGCTTTATCTTTTAGCAGAGGTTCAATTTCAAATTCTTTTAGCATAATCGCCTTAATTTATAAACGCAAATCTTGTGTCATTCCAACATACAGCTGTGCAAACGTTTTGATTTGGGGGCAACTTACATAGTAGATGATGTCATGAAACTAGCTGACACTGGAATCTAGTTTCTATTACACAAATTCATTAAAACAGCATATTTATTTGTAATCAAGTTTCCTGGATCCCAGTGTTAGCTACTCGGATGACACCCTTTCCTGCTAGAAGTTGCCTTCAAATTACTTGGTGCATGACACTGGGATCTCATTTATATTACATAATTCCATCAAAACAATTCGATAAACTACCTTCAAAAACAATTTAATCCTGCTTAAATAAAACATGGCCAAAATAATCCATGTTTTCAAGCACTTTTCCACTACCCAGAGCAACACAACAAAGTGGGTCATCTGCAACACGAACTGGTAGTTTTGTTGTTTCACTGATAACTTTGCCCAAGTTACGCAATAATCCACCACCACCGGATAAAATTATTCCTCTATCGACTATATCAGAAGAAAGTTCAGGTGGAGTGCTCTCCAGTGCAGTCCTAATAGCAGAAATTATCTGATGCACAGGCTCTATTAAACTCTCTGCAACTTGGTATTCTGATAAAAGCATTTCTTTTGGCATGCCACTCACTAAATCCCTTCCTTTAATTATCATTCCCTCTTTGTTATTTTCACCTGGCAGACTGGCTGAACCTATGCTTTTCTTAATTTTTTCGGCAGTTGTTTCACCGATTAATAACTTATGATTTTCACGAATATACGATTTTATTGCTTCATCCATAATATCGCCACCTACTCTGGCAGAACGTGAATAAACAATTCCGCCTAAAGAAATAATTGCAACTTCAGTTGTACCGCCTCCTATATCAACGATCATAGAACCCTCAGGTTCAGTAACTGGGAGCCCAGCTCCGATTGCTGCAGCCATTGGTTCTTCAATCAAAAATACTTCATTTGCACCAGCACTTTCTGCTGCATCTTGTATAGCACGCCTTTCAACTGGCGTGGATCCAGATGGAACGCATATGATAATATTAGGTTTATTAACAGTGAATTTTGTGTTTGCACTGCGTATGAAATATTTTAGCATTTCTTCCGCACTTTTAAAATCAGCAATAACTCCATCCTTTAAGGGCCTTATCGCCTCTATTTCTCCAGGCGTTTTTCCAAGCATCATTTTAGCTTTTTTACCAAAAGCATAAGGAACGTAGCTTCCTTTTTCTTTTACTCTTGCTACAACTGAAGGCTCATCAAGCACTATTCCCTGATTTTTCTGATAAACTAAAGTGTTTGCAGTACCAAGGTCTATGGCGATATCGCTAGCAAACAAACCTTTGAAAGTAAAAAGGCTATAAAACTTTCCGGTTAACTTTCGAACAAAATTCATACATAACTCAAGAAAACCATTTATTGAGACAAATTATACTTTTCAGATAGGTAGTAAGTAACACACTCAACGTCTAAACCCTTGCCTGTTACTTTTTTTAGCAGTTCCAGGCCACACTTTGCACTGTATATATTTTGAGATAACCAACTGATAAGTAAACTAAAATCTCCTTTTATTATAGCACTTAATGATTCGTAATGATTCTTTTTAACGAAAGAGAAAATCTGCACAGCAGCAATTAAAGCAATAATTTTTATAGGAAAGTAGCCCATAACACCGCTTGCCCAATATTCATCTTGAAAATAAGTGTCCAGCTCATTTTTAGCTTTTACTGGAATTTTATAGTGCTTCATACCTTCCAACCACGCATCGTGCAGATCCTTAACTTCCAGTGTACCATTTATTATATCCTGTTCTAACCTAGTTCTCAACATAATATGAGCTAACAGACTAAATTCATCTGCATTTTTTAAAAAAGAAGAAAGGTTTATTTCATTGAAAACCAAGTACAAATTTTCAACACTGCTATTAGTTTTGCCTTTTATAGCAAATTTCTCTTTTATGTGTGGTTGAATGAACTCAATAAATTCTCTGGATGTTCCAATCATCCTTTCCATGAATAACCCTTGAGTTTCATACATAACATGTCTCGTAATTGGGCTACTTATAGAATTTTGCGCTAAACATTTTTGATAAATTGCATAACCACTATGCCGTAAAAGTGAAAATAAACCATAACAAAAATCAGATTCGTCATAATCTATAGGGGAGTAATAAGAAGTACGAATCTCATTTAGCGCAATACCCATTTGCTGTAAACATAACGAGCCAAGTTCAATCTGCTTCTGAGTAGCAACTCTTTGTATATTAGTAACCTTATCCTTTTTCTGCTTTTCAATTATTTCATCCACATTTTCGCTAAAAAATTTGCCTACCTTGGGGAATACTTCCCTTATATTCTTTTCTGTGATATCAGAGTCATAGTCAGCAAGCAGTGAGTCGTATTTTGAGCATTTTAATTGCTGCGATTTTATAGAAGTTACTTCACGAATGAGTTTGATTAAATCAGCAAAACGTTCTTTTAGTTTTTCTAAGTTACTGGTTTCAGAATGAGATAGCTTCCATAAATTTTGGCATTCAACTTTAGCTTTGGACAAAGACTTTACTAAATCGATAGGAACAGCACTGTTGCTTTTATGTATTCTCTCTATTAACTTTAGCTGCTGAGTATTTGCACTTTTTTTGTTGCCAAGAGCATCTGCTAATGATTCCTTTATTACGTCATGAGAGATAATTTCATGTCTAATTTCTTCTAGAAGACTCATTTGTTCAATCTTGTCCTCTATATTCAATTGGCTTTGGTTTAGTACTTTTAGCGTATTTTTGATATTCTTTACCCTATATAATACTTCCTCTAAAAATTTATAAGATTTCATATTTGTTCATTATTTTAGAAAACATCTGTTTAATATCGTAATAGATTAATAATAAAGTTAAAAGTATATTTGCTTAAAGTACAATAAAAAATTGTACTTTTTATTCCTTTATTGGATTTTTCTACTCAGAGTCCAGCATATTATAAGAAAATTAATTGTAAGGGTGTAGAAAAAGTATTTAGTATTTTATTTCTCTTGACTATATTACAATATGGAGAGATTATTAGCTACTGAAATTAAAGTTACGCACTGTTTAAAATTTATGGAGGTTTAGTAATGTGGAGTAGACTGGTTATAATGTGCTGTTTTTGTTTATTACTTACTGGTGTAAGTTCTTGCCCAAAAAAAGGAGCAAATACAACAAATAAAATGAATTCTGTTGTTAAGCAGATAGGTGATAAAAGAGTTTTCTTTGGTTATGATGAATCTAGTATTACTGAAGTAAGTGCAGATGCATTACTTGACGTAATGGAGGTGTTACAAGATAACCCTGACGCAAAGGTTACTTTAACTGGTCATACTGACAACCGTGGTTCTCATGAATATAATCTTGCGCTAGGCGCTAGAAGGGCAGATGCAGCTAAAAAATTTATGGTTAGTTGTACACCCTACATAGAAAACAGAATAAAAACTGCTTCTAAGGGTGAAACTGAGCCTTTGGTTAATGTAAAAGATGATTCTAGAAATTCTAAATATGAAAAAGAGCATGCTAAAAATCGTAGAGTGGAATTTTCATTTTCTGGAATAAAGAAATAGTTTCTTGCATTAAAACCTGGATCCCAGTGTCAAGCACTGGGATAAAGAGCAATTCCGCTGCTTATTAGTGGAATCTATATATATTGCAAATAAGTCGCTGTGTGACGTAGAGATTATCTGGCCATCAAGAGACATAATGGAATTAGAGTCATTATTTCAAAATATAGCTAATAGCTTTGCTTTCTATAATAATCAAGTTGCAGTTGCAGTATCAGGTGGTGTAGATAGTATAGTCTTACTGCACTTAATGACTAACTGGGCAAAAAAAAACAAGCTTTTAGTTCCTATAGCATTAACAGTAAATCATGGATTACGTTCAGAGTCTCAAAAAGAAGCTGATTTTGTTGTAAGTTATGCAAAGGAACTTGGAGCAAAGGAGTCGTTCATATTAAATTGGGAGAAGCAAAATATTAAAGGCAATATTCAGTTACAGGCACGAAAAGCACGGTATAAATTACTAGCAGAGTGGTGTAAAAATAATAGTGTTAAATATTTACTTGTTGCTCATCACAAAGATGATCAAGCAGAAACGTTCTTATTAAGATTAGAGCGAGGTAGCGGCGTAGATGGATTATCATCAATGGACTACAAATCTTTCTTAAATGGTATTTATATATTTAGGCCATTGTTAAATTTTAGTCGTAGTGAAATAGAAAAGTACGCTAAGCTTCACCGGTTAAAATGGATCGAAGATAGAAGCAACTATAACTTAAAATACAGGCGAACTTTATACCGTAGCTTACTTAAAGCAAGTGACAATCAAGAGATTTTAACAGAGCGAATATGCCTCACAGCCCTTCATATGAAAAGAGCTGCAAAAGCGTTGATGCACTACACACGCCTTGCATTCAATGACTGTGTTAATGTTCATGATCTTGGTTATATTGAAATTAAACTAAGTGAATTTTATCAATTGCCAGAGGAAATAGCCTTGAGGCTTCTTCTTTACTCTATAATGGCAATTGCCAGTAAACACTATAAACCAAGGTACAGCAGCCTCATTGCAATATTTAATAGAATATTGCAAAAGGATAGTAATGTTAACTGTACACTTTCTGGGTGTAAAATAAGAAAACATGGAGAAAATATCTTAATAATTAGAGAATCGTCAAGGATACAAGAAATTACCGTAAATCTACCTTTAAATGAACCTATTGAATGGGATAACAGATTTAGCTGCACAATACTCGGAAATCAAGAGTGTTCAGTTATCATCGCTCCATTAAAAAAAACACAAAAAGTTCCTGAATTTCTGAAGGATTACAACTGCTGCCCTGAAGTTTTCTATTCTTTGCCTGTAGTGCTAAAAGATAGAAAGGTGCTTGCTTATCCTGATGTAAATTATAACGGAAAAAATACCAATGACGATAAGGTTCAATGCATTATTAATAGCACAATAAAACAAAATTTGGTAAGCTTGATGGGTATTTAGTTAGAAATAAAAATGAAAAAATTTTTAGAAGGCTTATTGATCTGGTTAGTAATTATTGTTCTTATTTCAGTTGCTTATATTCAGTTCAGCGGAAATGTAGGTAGAAGTAAAACAATTATACCTTTTTCGGAATTTTTAACTAAACTAGAAGACAATGATGTAGAAAATATTGTCATAAAAAACCAGAGCATTGAGGGCAAGTTTAGGGATGGTTCAAGTTTCAACTCAAGCGGTGTTATATATAGCGACCTAATAAAAAATTTACATGATAGAAAAGTGAGATTCTCCTTTTCAACTGGAGATTCTGCCATGAGCGTAATTGGTGGATTACTTATCTCATGGGTCCCAACATTTATCTTTATTGGCTTATTGCTATTCTTTTTTAAACAAACACAAGCGGGAGGCAACAGAACTATAAGCTTTGGCAAGTCAAGGGCTAGACTCATGACTAGTGGAAAAAAAGTAACATTTGATGATGTTGCCGGAATTGATGAAGCAAAAGAAGAGCTAGTAGAAATCGTTGATTTCCTTAAACAAAGGCAAAAATTTCAAATATTAGGTGGAAAAATACCAAAAGGGTGCCTTTTAATTGGCTCTCCTGGAACTGGTAAAACTTTACTTGCTCGTGCAATTGCAGGTGAAGCTAATGTACCATTTTTTAGCATTTCTGGATCTGATTTTGTTGAAATGTTTGTCGGTGTTGGTGCAAGTCGTGTTCGTGATATGTTTGATCAAGGCAAGAAAAATGCTCCTTGTATAATTTTTATAGATGAAATAGATGCGGTGGGTAGACATCGTGGCATTGGTCTTGGTGGCGGCAACGACGAAAGAGAGCAAACATTAAATCAGTTATTAGTTGAGATGGATGGCTTTGAGTCTAATGAAGGCGTAATAATAATTGCTGCGACTAACCGTCCGGATGTCCTAGATCCAGCACTGCTTAGACCTGGTCGTTTTGACCGACAGATTACTATTTCTTTACCCGATATAAATGGGCGCGAGAAAATATTAAATACGCATATAAAGAAAATATCAATGGCCCCTGATGTAAATGTGAAAACAGTTGCAAGAGGAACACCGGGTTTTTCAGGGGCTGATTTAGCAAATTTAGTGAACGAATCTGCGCTTATTGCTGCAAGAAGAAACAAGAAGATTGTTACCATGGATGATTTCGAATATGCACGTGATAAAGTGATGATGGGTGTGGAAAGGCGATCTCTCATTATGACAGAAGAGGAAAAGAGACTGACTGCATACCATGAAGCTGGCCATGCGATGATTGCTGTTAATATGCCTGCTTCTGATCCTATACACAAGGCAACAATTATTCCACGCGGTAGGGCACTCGGTTTAGTTATGAGACTACCAGAAACAGATAGAGTGTCCCTCACAAGAGAAAAGATGCTAGCAGATATAACTGTTGCAATGGGTGGACGTGTGGCAGAAGAGCTAATTTTTGGCTATGATAAAGTCACAAGCGGCGCATCTTCAGATATAAAACTAGCATCAGATTTATCACGTTCTATGGTAACAAAATGGGGAATGAGCGACAAAATAGGTCCGATCTATCACAATCACGAACAAACTATGCATGGTTCTGAGATAATTTCTGAAGATACGTTAAAACTTATAGATGAAGAAGTGAAGAAAGTTGTGTCTTCTTGCTATGAAAAAGCGAAAGACATTTTGACCAAGCATAAGAAAGGCTTAGATCTCATTGCCGAAAATCTACTGGAGTTTGAAACTTTAACAGGAGATGAAATAAAGGACATATTAAGCGGAAAAAAAATTGTTAGAGAGGAAAATGAGAAGAATGAGAAAATAAAAAAATCCTCTCTCTATTAAATTTGGCCTTGTTTAACTGCTAAAATGAAAGTTTTTAGTTGCAGCAATGGTGTCATCAGGTAGCTCACAGAAACGGGGCTAAAAACTACTTGACAAGCTTCGCCAGCTCCCTTATCATGAAACTGAAGCTATTTATTTATCTTCTCTGTACAGATTAAATGACAAAAAAACTCACGTATCTGGCGTATCATGTTTAATTTTTTGCACTATGTGCACCTTATGTCTTTATAAAATTTCTACCTACATAAGCTGAAACGCGCTTATAAAGCGTTTAAAACATAAAAAAACGCCAACTTAAAAAATGGATAGTGAATAACTAGCTACCCTAGGGTTTCTTTTGCCTTTTTTTCTGTTTAGTAAATTTCTTAACGTTTATAATTTAGATTAGTTGCGGCTTAAAAGCAGCTAAATCGCGGTTATTAAACGTTTAGAATAAAAAAACGCCATACTTGAAAGTATAATGTAAGTAATTAGCCAACCACGGGGCTTCTTTTGCCTTTTTTTTCGTTTGGTAAATTTCTTAATATTTGTAGCTAAACGACAACCGTCATCCCTGTAAAGGTCAAGTATCCCGCTGCGTGTTAGCGGATGAGATACCGCGGCGGTATGACGGTCTGCGGCGGAATGACGGTTCGTGGCGGTATGACGGTTAAGTAATTCGTCATACCGCTACTTGTTAGCGGGATCTATGCTGGGAGATACCGCGAATGAATCGCGGTATGACGGTGTAGACGATGGTTAAGTATCCCGCTGCTTGTTAGCGCCACGGCGGTATGACGGTTCGTGGTGGTATGACGTAGAGTGCTTAGAAGCTGTTATTTTGCTATAAATGGCTGTAATGGCATCATCTATTTTATTGCTATCACAGCCTGTTTGTGCAAGTTCAGCATTCCCACCACAGTTCTTTTCAACTGCTATTGATATTAGTTCCTTTGCGCTAATCTTATTGATTAAGTCTTTACTTACTTTAATAATCAAAACTGTTTTATCTTTTTCTGTTGCCGTGAAAGCTATTACCGTTTTTGGTTTTTGTTGCTGCAAAACAAACTCTCTTATTACATTTGCTGGAATATCAGTGAAAGTGTGGCTTATAAAATTTATTCCATTTATTTCAGTGCTTTTTATATTCTCTGCACTCACAAGCTTTTTATATAGGTTTCTTATTTTGGTTTCGGATTTTTTGTGTTCTTGACTTAAAACACCTAATCTGCTTGTTATTTCACTTACTGGCACTTTTACGAATTCTGCAACTTTTTTTAAGTTAATTTCATTATCACGTACATAATTAATTGCTTCCTGACCAGTTAAAGCTTCAATTCTCCTCACTCCAAAAGCAACAGAACTTTCTGTTACTATCTTAAATAAACCGATTTCTCCAGTATGTTCAACGTGCGTGCCACCACATAGCTCTTTCGAATCTCCAATATTTACAACTCTAACCTGATCACCATATTTCTCACCAAACAACGCCATAGCTCCTTCGTCTATTGCCTGATTCATGCTTTGAATTTTTGTAGATGCAGAAAGATTTTCTCTGATTAGAGAGTTTACCATATCCTCTACCCAAAACAACTGATCCTGAGCGACTTGAGTGTTATGACTAAAGTCGAATCTCAGTCTATCTGGTGCAACTAGGGAACCTTTTTGAGTGACATGATCACCTAGAATTTTTCTGAGTGTAAAGTGCAGAAGATGTGTAGCTGAATGATTTCTTCTTAAGGTTTGCCTTCTTTCCTTGTCAATGCTTGCTGCAACTGTATCACCTTTACACATTGAGCCAGATTTAACTATGCATCTGTGCAAATATAGGTCATTAACCTTATTGGTATTTTCCACTATAACCATACTTCCAGCAATGCAATCTGTCGTCATTCCAGCGCGTGACCACGTGTTTTCTTCTTTCTGGATCCCAGTGTCCGCTACTTGGATGACAGAAGGGACAATGAAACTTCCAGTATCCCCCACCTGTCCACCTGACTCACCATAAAATGGTGTTTTATCAAGTATAACGGTTATCTTTTCTCCCTCCTTTGCAGAATCAATTACTTCATTTTGGAAAGAAATTACGGCTAGGACCTTTGCATCCTTTATCTCACCAAGCTCATAACCAACAAACTCTGTTTTGCCAAATTTATTGATCAAATCAAACCATACTTGCTCAACAGATTTTTCACCAGATCCAGCCCATTTAGTACGTGCTCTCTCTTTTTGTTCTCCCATTGCATCATCAAAACCCTTCTGGTCAAAATTTATTTTTTTCTCTTTTAAAACATCAAGTGTAATATCCAAAGGAAACCCATAGGTGTCATATAGCTTAAATGCTGATTCTCCAGGTAAAGTATCGCCCGATTTTAAATCTGTAGTGAATTTCTCCAGAAGATTGATACCTTTCATCAAAGTGTCTTTAAAGTTTTCTTCCTCTGATTTTAACGTCGTTTCTATTAAGCTTTTGGCTCTGACTAATTCAGGATAAACATCTCCCATATAAGCCGAACTCGTGCTATCTATCAGCGCCGGAAAAATGCGATGGAGTAGAGAATCATTATATCCAAGCAGGTGGATATAACGCGCGGCTCTCCTAATTAATCTGCGTAATACGTAATTCCTGCCCTCATTTCCAGGAAGCACTCCTTCTGCGATGAGAAATGCAGCCGCGCGAAGATGATCTGCTACGATCTTATGCGCTATTTTATTTTCCGTTCTTCCACAGTACTCTTGTGATTTACTTATCAGAGCAGAAAATAGATCAATATCATAGTTATCATGGACGTTTTGCATAACAGCCGCTATTCTTTCAAGGCCCATTCCAGTATCGATGCATTTTTTTGGCAATTTGTGTAAATTACCTTCTTCATCTTTATTAAACTCCATGAATACCAGATTCCAGATTTCAACAATTCTATCGCCCTCTTGTAAATTAGGACTCCCATGGTCATAAAAAATTTCAGAACATGGACCGCACGGACCAGTGCTTCCCATACTCCAAAAGTTATCATCCGTTGTAATTCTTATGATTTTATCACTTGAAAAGCCACTTATCTTACGCCAAATCTCGTACGCCTCATCATCAGTATGGTAGACGGTTATGGATAGTCTGTTTTTATCAAGAGATAACTCCTTAGTGATAAATTTCCACGCAAATTCTATCGCAGTTTCCTTAAAGTAATCACCGAAGCTAAAATTTCCGAGCATTTCAAAAAATGTGTGATGCCGAGTTGTATAGCCAACATTTTCAAGATCGTTATGTTTACCGCCTGCTCTTAGGCACTTTTGACTTGAGACAGCACGTTTCATTTCAGTTTTTTGAACACCAGTAAAAATATTTTTAAACTGCACCATACCAGCATTTGTGAACATGAGCGTTGGGTCATGTTCTGGAATCAAAGGAGAAGAAGAAACCTGCTCATGGCCATTACTTATAAAAAATTTTATAAATCTTTCTCTGATTTCGTTTAGCTTCATTATTTTTATTGAGAGTATCTATGAATAATAAGCTGCAATGGAAATAAAATCAATTACAATACCACCACTCTCTAGATCTCAGAACTTCTAGTGACATGCACCTTGTGGTAAGAAAAAATCAATATATTCACGATAAATTTACCTCATATCTATGTTTTATATGTGGAAATTAGAATGGAAATTTATGTAGGCAAAGAAAAAAGAATAGCAAATGTGGTGACTCAACACTGGAGTGACATAAAAGGATCAGACAGAGATTGGCCAGAAAGGCACGAAATAGACACTGCAGAAATAATGGAGTCATGGCAGCATTGTTTTATCATTGAAGTCAAGGATCAAGGTTATATTTGTGAAAATGCAGGAGAAAAGGCTGTTGAATTCTATGGTTTTGAGAAAAAGACGCGCATTGATAATAAGTATGCAATTGATGCACCATTTCTGCGACTATATAAAATAGATGCAGTCATTGATAAACTTGATACTGTAATAGAGAGTAAATGTCCAATCAACGAAGAGGAAGAAAGCGAAAGTGTTAAAATGAGGCAAGTATTGTTGCCACTTGGGGATAAAGAAGGTATAACACATATATTGGGCGTAATTACTTTTAAACTCCTTTAATATACAATTTTAATTTGATTCTTTAATAAAATTATTTATAATAATGCTTAATTACTATTAAAGAACTCAATAGTAGTGCTTGTAAATTTATTTGGAATATGAAGAAAATAAAATTAAAAACCAAATCTTCTGTTAAAAAGCGCTTTCACCTTACAGCTAAGGGTAAAGTCATTTCTACTCAGTCAGGCAAAAGGCATGGCATGGTAAAGAGAAGTAAATCTAATATTCGTAATCAGCGCGGTACAACGATTCTTGGTAAATCTGACTCGCGTATAGTTAAGCTTTATATGCCTTATGGTATTTAACAAAATGGAGGTAAAATAAAATGGCTCGGGTAAAACGTGGAGTCACTACTCACGCTCGTCATAAAAAAATATTAAAACTGGCAAAGGGTTATAGAGGGCGCGCAAAAAATTGTTATAGAATTGCATTACAAAGAGTTGAAAAAGCACTGCAATATGCTTACAGAGACAGAAGAACCCGTAAACGTGATTTCCGTAGCTTATGGATAATACGTATTAATGCAGCAGCAAGAGAGCATGGGCTTACTTATGGTAGGTTTATGCATGGTCTTACACTTGCCGGCATTGATTTAAATAGAAAAATTCTTGCTGAGATGGCCGTTAATTATAAGGATGATTTTGCCAAATTAGCAGAAGCTGTAAGTGGTAAACTAGCGGAGAATTCTTAAAGCAAAAACACTGTGAGAATTATTTTCATGGGGTCACCAGGATTTGCTGTTAATTCTCTGAGCTTGTTACTGAAATCAAAGAGCGAAGTGGTAGCAGTATACACCAAGGCTCCAAAACCTTCAGGACGTGGACAGAAGCCAACGAAATCTCCAGTACATGTTATCGCTGAAGAAAGTAACATAGAGGTATGTATTCCTATCTCTCTAAAGTTTTTGGCAGAGCAAGAAAAATTTAGAAATTTCAAACCAGACGTTGCAGTTGTTGCCGCGTATGGATTGATACTTCCAAGAGAAATTTTGAATATTCCAAAATATGGTTGTATTAATATTCATCCTTCATTACTACCAAGGTGGCGTGGTGCAGCCCCGATACAGCACACAATTTTAGCAGGAGATCAAGAAACCGGGGTTAGCATTATGCAATTGGATGAAGGATTAGATTCCGGCCCTATTTTAAAACAGGAAAAATTTCTTATCGAAAAGAACGATAACTACAAGACATTGCATGATAAATTATCTAAGCTAGGCAGTGATTTACTGTTGGAAGTGCTAAACGAAATTGAAAAACAGGTTCCCTTAAAACAGAACGATAATGATGCATGTTACGCTGACAAAGTGGAAGACTATAAAATTTATGCAAGTGATGCTTGTGAGGTTGCTTATAGAAAGGTTAAAGCGTTTTACCCAAAAGCGTTCATCAAGATAGAGAATAAACGTATCAGGATACTTGATGCTGACTTTGAAGCTCTCGCTTCAGAACAAGGTGAGATTGTTAACGATAATATGCACATAAGTTTAAAAGGTGGCACTTTAATTCCTAAAGTTGTACAAATGGAAGGGAGAAATCCTTGCAGTATTGAAGATTTTATTCGTGGCTTGAAATCAAGCATGGTAAAAAAATTTATAGAATAGACTGCTTTGAAGGGAAGGTTAGGAGGGCTAAAGCAACTTCTACAATTTGGTATTCCGCTGCTTGTTAGCGGAATCTACAACAAGATACCGCGTTTTGGTGTACGAACATTGCAATTTGCAGGTAATTTGAGTAGTAGATGGTGTCATTCCAGTGCTTGACACTGGAATCCAGTTTCTATTGTACAGCCACCTGGTGTGCTCATTTAAAGTGAAGTTTTCTGGATCCCAGTGTCTGGGCACTGGGATGACAGTGCGCCGTAGAAACACGGAAAGTGTTGAAGCTGTGCAGTAGATGAGGGAGGGCCCCTCGGAGCCGGTTTGCAAGAGCAGGCTTCAAACAGCCATAAGCTGCTTTGGTAAAGAGCTAAGGTAGTGAGCGTTATGGAAAAGGCACAATTATGTGTCATGTATGAAATAGAGAGACGAACGCAAGTGAACCACTGATGAAGTGTCGAAAGCGTAGAGACGACGTCAAAACCAGGGGGTAGTCGTTAACCTGGGATGAATCTACAGGGAGCTTGTTTACTGGGTAGGTGGCGTCCGGCATAAAAGTGGCGTGAATCTATTTTAGGCTATTGCATGGAACTACGGGAACCTGTCGTTTCGATGAAAAGGGAGAAGTCCAAAGAGCTGATCTCTGAGGATGAGAGTACCGATGCGAAAAACAGGGGCGGATTAGCTCGTAGTAGCGAAGAAGTTTCTGTAATGGAAATGGAGTGAAGGGGCTAAGTTATTTAGTTTTAATTATTTATCAACCGAAAGGGAGGAGTTAATGAATGAAACAAAGTCTTTTGATATACCAAAGCAACTTATTTGGAGAGCTTATAAACAAGTATCGAAAAATAAAGGTGCAGCAGGTGTAGATGAGGTCTCGATAACAAAGTTTGAAGAAAATCTAAAGGATAATCTATACAAATTATGGAATCGGATGTCATCCGGAAGTTATTTTCCAGAGCCGGTAAAAGCTGTTGCGATACCAAAAGATACAGGAGGGCAAAGAATTTTATGTGTGCCTTCAGTATTCGACAGGATAGCGCAAACAGCAGCTACAATGTATCTTGAGCCGTTAGTAGAACCGAAATTTCACGAAGATTCATATGGTTATAGACCAAATAAGTCTGCGCTGGATGCGGTATACACAGCACGGAAGAGATGTTGGAAAAATGATTGGACGGTAGATCTTGATATATCTGGATTTTTCGACAATCTGGACCACGATTTAGCACTGCAGGCTATCAAGAAACACACAGACTGCAAATGGGTCATACTGTATGTTGAGAGGTGGATGAAAGCCCCCATTCAGCAAGCAGATGGCAGTAGGGTAACAAGGGATAAAGGAGTTCCGCAAGGAGGTTCAATAAGCCCAATCATTTCAAGCATATTTATGCACCATGCGTTTGATATGTGGATGAAACAAAATTATCCAACAGTACCATTTGAAAGATATGTAGATGATGCGATAGTGCACTGCAGAACTAAAAGACAGGCAGGATTTATGAAAGTAATGATTGAAGAAAGATTGGCTAAGTGTAAATTGAAGTTACATCCTGAAAAGACACAGATTGTGTACAGTAAGGATGATGATAGAAAAGAACAATTTCCTAAACAAAGCTTTGATTTTCTAGGTTATACTTTTAGACCTAGAGTAGCAAAGAATAAGATGAGGAATTATTTCATCTCATTTCTACCTGCAATTAGTAACAAAGCCAAGAAGAAGATCAAGAAAACCATAAAGTCATGGAGAATACATCGGATTACATGGACCACACTAGAGGAAATATCGAAGAAAATAGATCCAATAGTCAGAGGCTGGTTTCAGTACTATGGCAGGTTTTATAAATCAGAGATGTATCCATCTCTCAGAAATATAGAGAGATACCTCATAAGATGGGTCAGGACAAAATATAAGAAACTTCGTGATCACGGAAGACTAGCAAAGCAATTTCTAGGAAAAGTGAGAAAGAGGTCTCCAAGTATTTTCTATCATTGGACACTTGGGTTAGGATCAAAAGGCTAAATAATGGGAGCTGTATAAGCCGAGAGGTTTCCGTGCAGTTCTGCGAGAGACTGGTGGGGAAGTTCCGCCGGTCTACTCTCCTCTTTCTTGGTCTCTTGTATCACAATGTTCGTACAGTTGTGGATACCGCGGCGGTATGACGTAGTAGCTATATATAGACAAATTCCTTTTTCTTAGATATAATCTTAAAAAACTTTCTGTACAAAAATGAAAATAAAAAGAGCTTTAATATCAGTATACGACAAAACGAATATAATTGATCTTGCATCGTTTTTAATGCAGCAACAAATAGAAATTCTCTCAACGGGAAATACTTATAAAGCACTATCTGATGCCGGAATAAAAACACAAGAGGTCTCAGATTACACACAATTTCCAGAGATACTGGGTGGTAGAGTAAAAACTTTACACCCTAAAATTCATGGAGGAATACTTTGCAATAGAGAAAAGCACAAAACGGAAATACAAAATCTAGGTGTTGAGCCAATAGACCTGCTTATAACTAACCTATACCCATTTTGGGAGACAGTAAGTAGCGGCTCAAATGAAGATCAAATTATAGAACAAATTGATATCGGCGGAGTGGCGTTAATTAGAGCTGCAGCAAAAAACTTTTGTTTTACTTCAGTTATTTCTAGCATTCAAGACTACGAAGCACTAAAAGCTGAGATGATAAAAAATAACAATGAAACAACATTGGAATATAGAAAACATTTAGCAACCAAAGCATTTGCTCTCACTGCACACTATGATTCTAATATTCACAGTTGGTTTTTATCCCAGAGTAAAAATAATGAGTTGCCAGAGTTTTTTGCACTATATGGACATAAAGTACAAGAACTCAGGTATGGTGAAAATCCCCATCAAAAAGCTGCATTTTATAGTAATCAATTTACCAAATATCCGCTAGAAAAAATACATGGGAAAGAGTTGAGTTATAATAATATAGTAGATATAGAGTCCGCACTTAACATAATTTCTGAGTTTAAAGAGCCTGCAGCAGTGATAATAAAGCACAATAACCCATGTGGCACTGCTGTTGGTGATAATGCTTTGGAGGCATATGAAAAGGCCCTATCGTGTGATGAAGTAAGCAGTTTTGGTGGTATAGTAGCTTTAAATCGGGAGATAGATTTAAAGCTAGCAGAAAAATTAAACGAGATATTTTTGGAAGTAGTGATAGCACCTTCAGTCAGCAATGAAGCACTAAAAATTTTGCAAAGAAAGAAAAATTTAAGAGTGATTATTCATAAATCTTTCCAACAAAATGTGAAATACCAAACTAAAAATGTTGTTGGTGGGTTTTTGGTGCAAGAAAATAATGATCACAAGATAAAAGCAGAACAAGTAACAGAATGCACTGCAACAGAAAAAGAAAAAAAAGATCTTATTTTTGCCTGGAAAATATGTAAACATGTGAAATCCAACGCAATAGTTATAGCAAAAGATGGTTGTGCTATTGGCATCGGCGCAGGGCAAACAAGCAGAATAGATAGTGTTAACATTGCAGTGAAAAAAGCAGGTGAAAAATGTAAAGGTGCGGTGCTTGCTTCAGATGCATTTTTTCCATTCCCAGATAGCATAGTAGAAAGTGCAAAACATGGGATTACAGCTATAATTCAGCCAGGTGGCTCGCTGAAAGATCAAGATGTGATAAAAGCTGCAAATGAAAATAAAATTGCTATGCTTTTCACTGGCGTTCGCAGTTTTTTCCATTAGACTTTGTGTCTTATCTAAACTATACTGCTACAACTATACGAACATCGTCTACCATGAGGGTGTCATGCAAGTAGCTGACACTGGCTTCCATCCAAGACGGTGTCATCCTAGTAGCTGACACTGGGATCCAGATTGGATACTGAGTTGGTGAGTATAAAAGTATAGCTAACGCGAGCTCTGCGTCATGCCGCCACGGGATCTCAGCAGATCCCGCTAACACGTAGCGGGATGACGGTTGTCAGGGTGTCATCCCAGCGCCCCTATGATGTCATCCTAGTAGCCAACACTGGGATCCAGGAAACTTAACTCTACACCAAGTAAATGTACAATAAGAACTAGATTCCAGACTGGAATGACATCATCTTGACGCACTGCCCAGTTCATGTTAGCCATAAATATTTAAGAAATTTACCGAACGAAAAAAAAGGCAAAAGAAGCCCTAGCCATTGTCTATTTTCAGTATTGGCGTTTTTTAAGTCTTAAACACTGCAATTTAGCTGCTTTTAAATGCAACTAACCTACGCTGCAAATGTTTAAGAAATTTACTAAGCAGAAAAAAAGGCAAAAGAAACCCCGCGTTAGCTAGTTGTCACTCTCTAATCCTGCAAATTGGCGTTCTCTACTGTCTTAAACGCTTTATAAGCGCGTTTCAGCTTATATAGGTAAAAACCCAGAAATGTTGTGAAGACATAAGGTGCTCATAGTGCAAAAAATTAAAAATAAGACGCCAATTACGTAATACTGTTGTCGTTTAATCTGCACAGATTGAAGATAAATGAATACCTTCAGTTTCATGATAAGGGGACTGGCGGAGTTTGTCAAGGAAGTTTTTGTAGCTCTCATGGTTTTTGGATTCTAACGTCACACGCTGGAATGATACCAGTTGTTACTCAAACAACAGTTATGCAAGAGATCTGATTACATCTAAGCTAACAATGGACCACCAGATATATTACTAATTACGTTGACCTGATTCAATATTTTATTAGTGGGATTGAAATAATTTTCTATAAATTCCTTATATATAGCTGTTAACTTGTGTATATCGTTTACTAATACGCATTCGTTTGTCTGATGTGCGGTTTTGCCGATTATACCAAATTCAATCACTGGACAAACATCTTTGATAAATGCAGCGTCAGATGTGCCACCACTTGTGTTCAGTACAGCATCAATATTAGTAACTTTACTTATCGCATCAAGCATAATATCAGTATTTCTATCGGGAGTAGAGAGGAAAACGTCCCCGCTGCCATGCATAGAGAGTTTATAATCTTTGGTTACACTGGAGCATATTTCATCAATCAGCTTATATAAGCCACCCGGTGTTTGTTCATTGTTATATCGAATGTTAAAACGTGTAGTTGCTGAACCAGGTATTAGATTGCTAGTATTATTTCCAACATCGATAGTAGTAACTTCGCAATTTGAAGGCTGAAAATATTTATTACCATGATCAAAAGTATTATTTTTTATCTTACTCAATATCGATACCATCTTATATATTGGATTATCCGCTAAGTCTGGGTAGGCAACGTGCCCTTGTTTTCCATGGCAAATTAATTCAAATGTTACAGAACCTCTTCTGCCTATTTTTATGGTATCACCTAATTTCTCACTACTGGTTGGTTCGCCAACCACACAAAAATCTATCTTTTTCTGCTTACTTTTCATCCATTCCAAAACTGCTTTTGTTCCATATTCTTCCGTGCTTTCTTCAGCACTGGTAATCAATGCACTTATTGAACCATTGAATTGAAACTTCTCTGCAATCAAATTTACCATAGCAGCAATAAACGCAGCTACTCCGCTTTTCATATCAGCGGCACCTCTTCCATATAACATTCCATCTCTAACTTCTGGATTAAACGGACCAAATGTCCAGTCTTTTAACTGACCAGGTGGCACAACATCAACATGCCCAGCAAAACATAAATTCGGCATTCCATTTATATATTTCGCATAGAGGTTTTTAACTTTAGTTCCATTATCACCAAATTCTAAAATCTCACAGTCAAAGCCACTTTTCTTGAAGATTGTTGCTATATGCTCTATTGCCCCGCCGTCCCTTGGTGTTATACTCTCAAAAGAGATCAATTTCTTAGTTAGCTCTACAGGGTCAATTTTCATGTTAACTTTAAAATAATTATATTGCTATATTGTAAACACTCTATGCACTATTTAAAACAAATATTACATCAAACCGAACAAACTTTTCTAAGGGAAGTAATAACAGATTACCATCTTGCTGATGATATCTATGAAATATGCACACGACACGGAAATGACATCTTTCTAGTTGCAGATGAAAATACAGCAAAACTTTTAAACAAAAACGTATTTAATAAAATTTCTCACTTAATTATTCCTAACAGCAAAGATGTCATTTCAGCGCGTGACACACAGCTGTACGAACATTGTCTACCAGAAGGGTGTCATCCAAGTAGCCCCTTCTCCTGTCATCCAAGTAGCCCAGACTACTTGGATCCAGGAAAATTGATTGTAAACAAGCGCACTATACAACATTTTCGATCAAAAAACTGGATTCCAGTGTCAGCTACTTGCATGACACCAAGCAGAGCTGCCTCTCTTGAAACCATAAATCTAGTTAGAAACAAAGCAAAAGACAGTGACTTAATAGTTGCATTTGGTAGCGGCACCGTTAACGACATCTGCAAATATGCAAGCTACCTCGAGAAAAAAGATTATATATCGTTCCCAACAGCCGCTTCCATGAATGGATATACATCCGCAAATGCTTCAATATTAGTAAATGGATACAAAAAATCGTTCAAAGCACATCTTCCAAGAGCGATATATATAGATATAGACATACTTACCAATGCACCACTGCGCCTCACATTAAGCGGATTTGCAGATTTCATTTGCCGTTCGACAGTTCAGGCTGACTGGCTACTATCTCATTTGTTGCTTGGCACAGAATACAATGAATTACCTTTTACACTTGTTCGCGATTTGGAGCAAATTTTGCTAAGAGAGTATACGGCGCTTACTAAAAGAAGTAGAAAAGTGGTCCTATTACTTATGGAAGTTCTACTAATTTCAGGACTTGGAATGGTGATATCAAAGGGCAGCTATTCTGCAAGCCAAGGAGAGCATATGATAGCTCACGCAATGGAAACGGTAACAAGAGATCATTCCTCACTACATGGCGAAAAAATTGCTGTTACGACGATTACTATGGCTAATTTGCAGGAAAAGATATTATCAATACAAAACCCGATTATCAAACCGACCACTTTAGATGTAAAACATATAACTCAGTGCTTTGATAATATCGAATTTGTAAGAACTTTTGAACAGAAGCAAATTATGCAGCAAAAAATCCAAGAGATTATTTGTAAAGAATGGACTAATATTTCCAGTTTAATTAAGCAAAATTTACTACCTGCAAAACACCTGCAAAAAATATTTGAAGATCTATCAATTCCACACTTACCAGAGCACCTCAGTTGGAATAAAGAACAATATTGTAAAGTGGTCGATCTTGCGTTTGCAACAAGAGATAGATTCACCTTTCTTGACTTAGCTAACTGCATAGAAGAAAGTTAAGTTTTGTAGTGAAATTCTGTCATTTAAAGAGATCATAGGCCAAAAGCTAAACCCTTTGTATCTGTTCAGCGGAGCGGCAGAAAATGGCTGAACAAACAAAATCGTTAGAATAAAACGGGCCAAATACGGTGTAATGTGGTTGATTTTTTTACACTTTACACAATTTGAGGTGAAAAATGGATCATTTGAAGTCCTTTCGCTTATCTCTCAACCACTTTCTGCCGCTCCGCTGAACGGATACAACCCTTTTCACAATCTCTTATCGTATCCGTTCAGCAGAGTGGTTTAAGAAACGATAGATAGGAGATTGTGAAAAGGGTTTAGCCCCTTTTGTTTCCATGTTAAGTATAATGAAATTATCCGCTCAAGTTCCTCGCTCCGATTGGGTAAAATATGAATTTTTGCGATAAACGACATAATGCCGAATTTGCCGTTCAGCGTGGTTATTTGTCAGCGGAATATTTTCTAAATCATCTAAAAAATTCCACATCATTCTTTCAGATTTCAAAATATTTTTTGCAACTCGAGAAGCTCCAATTGCTTCAGGTAAACGGCTTCAAGTAATACCTTGTACGTTTTCGCAACTTTCTGGCACGTCTGGTAAATCTTAAAACATCTATTTCACTTTTTAGTAAAGCTTTTTTTAGTGCAAATAATTCAGTAGCTACATTTCTTAAGTAACAGCCGAGAACTTTGACTTCAATATTCCAACTATGTTTCAAAATCCCTTGATAAATGTGCCCAACAGATTTGCCTTTTTTCATCAGCAAAATAATTGTACGCTGCATACCTGTCGGTTACTACCAAGCTTTTATAATTAAAAAACACGCTATTTTTTAAAACTTTCATTCCCCTTGACTCTGTCAACTTAACAAAACTCGCTTGATCACTAGCAAATATCCAACACCAACCAAGTTTACCTCTGTTGTAATGGCTGGTTTCGTCGATATGCAAAACATCACTACTCCTTACCTCTTGTGCTACTTGTTCATATATTTTTTTACATTTTGATCCAACTCTGTATTCACTATTTGATACGCTACCAACACTTATGTTCAGATTAAAAATATCATTTATTATGCTAGCCACTTCGCGCTTTGAATTCTTGTAAAACCCACTTAACGCTGCAACTACTGATTTAACTCTTGGTTTCTGGCGTAACACTTTCTGGTAACTTGCTACTTCTTCTTTTTCCGCATTTCCGACAACGACCATGCTCTAATTGATATTCTACTACATAAGGCTTGATTTCCGGAAGATCAACTTTTTGATGAATGTAAGGTTTCCCACATATTGCAATCTCTCCTCCGCATTCGCAAGTAGATGACAACTCTACTTTTACCACTTCATCTGCGCCCATTTTAGTGCCCATTGTGCCCAACCTGAACGCCAATATTCCTTTCGCTTTTTGGCTTGTCCTTCTTTATTTTGTATAATTCTTTAGAGCTTGGCAGAGATGAATTTTTCGAGTTTAAACCAAGCCTCTCTTTCAACTCAGCGTTCTCTATCTTTAAAGCCTTGTTCTCTGCTTTTAAACTTTCATTCTCTCTTTCCAGCCTTTCTATTTTTGCTTCTAACTTTTCTATTTTTTGCTGTAAATTTTTGCAAAGTTCTAAAAGGTTTACCACATTACCTCATTTTTGCTCTATGATTATCTTTTTAGATCACCTTGTCTACCTATTTTGCCGCTCCCCTGAACGGATACAGTTTATTTTTTAAGGTAATTCCCATAATGAATGATGTCATTTGAGTAACCGACACTAAAAAAATAAAGAGGCAGACTTAGCCTGCCTCTTTTATTTTAGCTGTCTAGCTTTTTGCTTTTTCTTCAGAAGCAACTTGTTCAACAATAAGTGAGCCTAAATAAGTGTTAACCCCTTTATTCTCCTCTTTGTTTAAACCTAATTCTTTCAATTTCTTACTTTGATCTGCTATTAGCTTAAACTCACCCTTATCATTTTTCATTGCTAGTGAATCTATATCTAAGAACACAATATTATAAAACTCCATTTCACTGTCACCAATTTTACCAGTAACATAGTAATCTTTGCCTTCTAAGCTGAAGTTTATACGATATTCATCTTTTATAACCTCACCTTTTTCATTCTTGTTTTGGTTGTTTGCTTTTATATCTTCATGCATTTCTTTTGTTAATTGTAACATTATTTTATTACTACTAGTAACAATATTCGGAGCTTTCAACTCAGATATTTCATTGTTTTTGTTGATGGAATATATTGCTAAACTAACCAGTGCAACAGCAACAAATGCTAATACACCGATTCCAAGTGGTGTAGCTGCAAAAGCTGCAAGTGGAGCAAGCATGGAAGTTGAAGACACCCAATATGGTGCTGAAAGTGCTACTGCTGCGCCTATGACATACAAAGAAGTAAGTGCAACAAGTGCAGTGTTTGTTTTGTGGAACTGACCACGATGATTTTTGAAAGTTAGCATAAACGACCTCGTTTAATAAAATATTAATATGCTTGAATTGTGTATAAAAAAACTGTCATAGTTAAGCTTTTTTGTAAGTTACCTACCACTTGAGCCAAAGCCCCCTGCATTGCGACCGGTTTCTTCTGTGCAGAATTCTTCTCTGTCATCCCAAATTACCTGAGATACAGGAGAAATAAGGATTTGTGCGATTCTATCCCCTCTTTTTATCTCATACGACTGATTACTTAAATTAATTAGGCAAATTTTAACCTCACCTCGATAATCAGAGTCTATAGTGCCAGGAGAGTTTAAGACAGTGATTCCATGTTTTGCAGCAAGACCAGAACGTGGGCGGATTTGCCCCTCAAAACCGTTTGGTATTGCAATCACAATTCCAGTTGGAACAAGTAATCTTTCAAGTGGATTTAAAACAGCAGAGTCATTCAATGCAGCGTAAAGATCCATACCAGCACTCTGCGTAGTTGCATAACATGGAAGAGACAAGTCTTCTCCGTGTGATAATCTTTTTATTTCTACTTTAATTTTACTTCTTTGCACTCCAATTTACCAACTATGAAGATTCAATTATAGCATGTAAATTGTGTCTGCAAAAGTAATAAATGTTACATCGTAAATGATGTTATTCCAGTGCGTGACGCTAGGCCATAAAATAAGTTTTTCGTTTCTATATGCGCTACCTTAAGACTTCAACGTCTTAACGCACTTAACCCCATCGACATATAAATTTGCATGACTTTTTTGAGTATTAAGCAATGCAAGTCCAATGTTGTCTACACTAGAGCGCAGTTCCCCTATTTCCTCATTATTTTCATTTGTCACTTTAGTGCCAATATCTGGAAGTGCGTTATCCCCCTCAACAAGATAAAGTTTTCTTCTGAATATTTCTTGTCTGCTCATTCGATTTACGACTTCCTGACCTACATAACACCCCTTATTAAAGCTTATACCGTTTGCCTTATCGATTAAATATTGCAGTGGGAACGATGAATTTTGTACCATATCTTTTGCTCCATCTGGAACGAGATTTTGAATTCTAACTTTTTCATACTGAGTAAAATCCCCAACCGGCTCTTTCATTTCATCTTTATGTATGATCCTCATTCCTAGCAGCTTGTGCCTTGGATCTTGAAAAATAACTTGTGACTTACTACTACACTCCGCCAACTTAGTATCAAACAAAACTCCAACCTTATATAGTGCACTAATGTCTTTAATCTTCACCCTCAAATAAGTTTTAAGTAAATCTAGTTTCTCGATTATTTGCTGTAAGTGCACATTTTCGCACTCCAAGAGGGTGTATTTACCATATTCAATAAGAAAAAAATCATATAGATATTTTCCTTGAGGGCTAAGTAATAAAGAGTAAATGGCTTTTTGGCTATCCAATTTATTAATATCATTGGTTATAATGCCCTGCAGAAAATCTCTAGTATCAGGCCCATATAGCACTATCACACCACGACTTAAGAATGGTATATAACTCATGAAATCTCTATAAATAAATCTAAATTTTATTATATAACATTAGGCTCTTTTAGAAACTGCTTTTGGCGTGCATATTTTATAATGGCATGCATATTTTACAAGCTCCAGCCCTTGAAATCTAACTTACGAGTATATATATAAAGCTATAGGTTAATTTGTTGAGAGGAAAAGCAAATGTCAAGTATAAGTTTAAATGTATTGGATGATAGCGTGCTGATCAAGCCTATTAGCGAGGAAAAGCAAGGTGGAATTATGCTTCCATCAAGTGCTGAAAAGAAACCTACTAAAGGTGAAATTGTAGCAACTGGTGAAGGTTCACGCAACTCAAATGGCGAACGTGTAGCTTTAACTGTAAAGGCTGGTGATAAAGTGTTCTATCGTCAATGGGCTGGTACAGAAATAGAACATAATGATGAAAAGCTTATCGTGATGAAAGAGTCCGATATACTTGCTGTCATTAAATAGCAGTCTTTATTTTACTAAACTGAAACAAAGCGCAACATAGCGCATTGTAAATGGTTTTATCATAGTTTTCTAAATTTTTTATTAACAAGAGGTGATAAAAATGACTAATGTAGTAGTATCAGGTGAGCAGTTGCAAGAAGCCTTTCGTGAAGTCGCAGCAATAGTGGATTCAACGGTAGCAATAACTGCGGGACCTAGAGGAAAAACAGTAGGGATTAATAAGCCCTATGGAGCACCAGAAATTACAAAAGATGGTTATAAGGTGATGAAGGGTATCAAGCCTGAAAAACCACTAAATGCTGCAATAGCAAGCATCTTTGCCCAAAGTTGTTCTCAATGTAACGACAAAGTTGGTGATGGTACAACAACGTGCTCAATATTAACTAGCAACATGATAATGGAAGCTTCAAAATCAATTGCTGCTGGAAACGATCGTGTTGGTATTAAAAACGGAATACAGAAGGCAAAAGATGTAATATTAAAGGAAATTACGTCAATGTCTCGTACAATTTCTCTAGAGAAAATAGACGAAGTGGCACAAGTTGCAATAATTTCTGCAAATGGTGATAAGGATATAGGTAACAGTATTGCTGATTCCGTGAAAAAAGTTGGAAAAGAGGGTGTAATAACTGTTGAAGAAAGTAAAGGTTCAAAAGAGTTAGAAGTTGAGCTGACTACTGGCATGCAATTTGATCGCGGTTATCTTTCTCCGTATTTTATTACAAATAATGAAAAAATGATCGTGGAGCTTGATAATCCTTATCTATTAATTACAGAGAAAAAATTAAATATTATTCAACCTTTACTTCCTATTCTTGAAGCTGTTGTTAAATCTGGTAAACCTTTGGTTATTATTGCAGAGGATATCGAAGGTGAAGCATTAAGCACTTTAGTTATCAATAAATTGCGTGGTGGTTTAAAAGTTGCTGCAGTAAAAGCTCCAGGTTTTGGTGACAGAAGAAAGGAGATGCTCGAAGACATAGCAACTTTGACTGGTGCTAAGTACGTCATAAAAGATGAACTTGGAATCAAGATGGAAGATCTGACACTTGATGATCTTGGTACTGCTAAAAATGTTAAAATTACTAAAGATAATACCACAGTTGTCAGCGAAAATAGCGATTCTGACAGCGTGAAAGCTAGAATCGAGCAGATCAAATCTCAAATTGAAACTTCAACTTCTGATTATGATAAAGAAAAGCTAAGAGAACGTTTAGCGAAATTATCAGGTGGTGTTGCTGTGCTAAAAGTTGGTGGAGCAACTGAAGTGGAAGTTAAAGAACGTAGAGATAGAGTTGAAGATGCGCTGCATGCAACAAGAGCTGCAATTGAAGAAGGCATAGTTCCAGGTGGTGGAGTTGCACTTCTTTATGCTTCATCTGTTCTCGACAAATTAAAAGGTGCAAGTGACGAAGAGCAAATAGGCATAAACATTATCAAGAAAGTTCTCAGTGCTCCAATTAGAAGGTTAGTTAAAAATGCTGGTCTTGAATCTGCTGTTATAATTGACTATTTGATTAAGCAGAATGATAAAGAGCTTATATACAACGTTGAGGCTATGAATTACGCTAATGCATTTACAGCTGGTGTGATTGATCCAGCAAAAGTGGTGCGTGTTGCTTTTGAAACAGCGATATCTGTTGCGAGTGTGCTGATTACTACTGAATCTATGATAGTTGATGTACCAAGCAAAGAAAATGCTTCATCTCCTATGGGCGCAGGAGAAATGGGCGGCATGGGTGGATTCTGAGTAGAGTGAAACCGTGGAGCAATTGCTCCACGGTAGTTCCAAAAAATCTCACATTTTACTATTCGTTAAAGGTAATACGTTTGGTGCAGAAATGCACTACTGTTTGCATCCGTTTCACTCCTTTATATTGTGGTTGTCTAATAACAAAAAGGCAGCATAAGAAAACTATAACCCCTAGTATACTTATACTATAGCTGACCCAAGCAACACGTCATACCGCCGCGATATCTCGGCATAGATTCCGCTAACAAGTAGCGGAATGACGAATTTGTCGTTTTTCAGATTGTCGGTAAATCTAAGTCAGTTTAGCTATAGCATAATGCTATATTAATAAATAATCTATATAATGCTATTAAATATAATAATTAAAATCCAAATTACTTTCTCTATAAAAGGAGAAATTTGCCTTAATGAAAATACATATATATTTAATATTGTTTTTATTTTTTTCTTGCACTCAACTATATGCTGACGAGGAAATTGCAAAATTTGATTTACTTATTGGCGAGATAAATGAAGCAAGCCTCACTCTTAAAGGTGCAATAAAGGTTACAGTAGAACCAGGCTGGCACATATATTATAAAGATCCTGGAGATTTCGGTCTTCCCACTTCTTTTGATTGTAAGGGTAACACATTAAACATAGATATTTATTGGCCTACTCCAAAGGAACATAGAGATAAAGTAGGAAAAGAGATATTTATCAGTAACGTATATGAGGATATGGTATTATTTCCCTTTAAGATGAATGTGTTTTCAAATCAAGGGTATATTGACCTTAACTTCCATATAAATTATGCGATATGTAAAGATAGGTGCATCCCTAAAAATGTTGAGATAAAAACCAGGCAGCCACTAAAGGATTTTATAGATTCTGATATCAATAAACTTATAAATGAGTGGTATGAAAAATAGGGTTTTATAGCTAACACGTCATATCAACTATGTTTTTTTTAAATTTTTTGAATTTAGTTTTATTACAACTCTTGTTTATAATTTTGTATTTTTATTCAATTAGAAAATGCATTTTTGACAATAAACACCCTAATTTATCATAGAAAAATTTTATATCAAACAACGATTTGGACTTTGCAGCAGCCATTGCAGCCGTTAGTACGAACATTGCTTCTACCGCCTGTTATTCTTCGATAACCAATAGCTTTTCCACTTTCTTTTGGATGCGCCAGCAAGACTTGCTACTTCTTTTCTGTTTAAGTAGCCAAGCTCTGGCATCAGACACACAAAATCTTGAGATAACTTTGCCTGGCACTGTTCTCAGAATTTTTTGGCGCTTCTGTAACTCTAGATCTTTATCTAAGAAAATGCGATAAACCAATTCCCTGTATTTTCTAAAGTTACTAAAGAATTAGGTAAGATATCTGAAAACTTTTTAAACAATTGTTGCCAACCAGAAGCATTATTATCAAATTCGACAACACTCTTCTGTGTGTGAACCGCAACAACATTTTAAATTTTCCGATGTCAATGCCAATAAAATTTTGGTAAGATGTAACCATATTAATAACCTCGATAGTTTATTGATTTAAGATTGTAAACGGGTGCATACATATGTCCCATGCAACTATTCAAACGTATCGAGGGCTAGTGTACCTTGATATAAACGGTTTATAACACCAACGCCGCGTCGGTCGCACACGCCCGCTATTCCTATAGTGAGTAGAGTTATCTTCCCTCTTGTTTCTTTTATAACATATTTTTAACTTACAACTGCCGCGGTATCTCTAGATCCCGCTAACAAGTAGCGGGATGACGAGGTCTTTCGATAGTAAATCTTACCTGTGTTAGCTATACCAAAAAATCAAAAGTCGTGTAACTCTATTTATTCATTAATAAAATCTTTGTCTTCTTCTAAAAATTAGTTAAAATGTAGAATATTTTGTGTTATTAAGTTAGCACTTGACTTAACTTTAGTTGTTACTTAGACTGCTAAAGTGGAATTTTAATTTTTTTTACGAGGACAATTATGCATTATAAAAAGTTTTTTTCAGCAGCCGCTTTAGCAACGTTGCTAAGTTTATCAAACTCTGCTTTTTCAGATCCTGTTGGTCCAATAAGTGATGAAGAAACTAGCTACTACGTTCGTTTGCAATACAATGGTGAATTTTTACCTCTTTTCACAAAAGTTGATGGTATTGCACATAAATCAGGCAAAGACAATAATAGTCCCTTAAAAGCATCTTTTATAGCTGGCGGTGGTGCGTTTGGTTATAAAATGGACGACATCAGGGTTGACGTTGAAGGACTTTACTCATGGTTGAATAAAGATGCAGATGTAGTAGGTGATACAGTTGCAGATAATTTAACAGCAATTTCAGGACTAGTTAACGTTTATTACGATGTAGCAATTGAAGATATGCCTATCACTCCATACATTGGTGTTGGTGTTGGTGCAGCGTATATTAGCACTCCTTTGAAAACCGCTATAAATGATCAAAACAGTAAATTTGGTTTTGCTGGTCAAGTAAAAGCTGGTGTTAGCTATGATGTAACTCCAGAAATCAAGCTTTATGCTGGAGCTCGTTATTTCGGTTCTTATGGTGCTAATTTCGATAGCGATGCTAGTAAAAAAGATAAAGGAGGACATGCAGTTCTTTACAGCACTGTTGGTGCAGAAGCTGGAGTAGCGTTTAATTTCTAGTCTATCTCAGTCTTGTTATCCCAGTGGGTTTTTTCTTGTCATCCAAGTAGCATGACACTGGGATCTAGAAAAAGGAAATGTGGATTCCAGTGTCAAGGCACTGGAATAACATCACTTACTATGTATTTAAACTATAATGTTTATCATTACACGCTGGCAGGATGTCATTTAATATTATATGGTGTCACCCAGGTAGCTGATGCTGGGGTTTCTAAGATCCCAATTAGATGGAAAATTTGTACTTTTTTCAAATCAAAGCTTGAATTTTTGCTAGAAAATCAATATATTATATGCATGAAGTTTTAATTTAAGTTGTTATGTTGACCCCAATGGCAAGCTTATGTGTTGATAGCAGAACCAATCTCATGCAATATATTGCTAGGGTGCGAAAATTTCCCATGCTGTCTCAAGAGGAAGAAGTACAACTAGCAAAAAATTGGAACCAATACAAGGATATTTCTTCTGCTCATAAATTGATTACCAGCCATTTGAATTTGGTAGTGAAAATTGCAATGAAATTCAAAAATTATGGACTATTGTTGATGGACCTGGTCATGGAAGGGAATATGGGTTTAATGCATGCAGTAAAAAAGTTTAATCCTGATTTAGGGTTTCGTTTTTCAACTTATGCAGTGTGGTGGATTGAAGCTTCAATAAAAGACTTTATATTGAAATCTTGGTCGTTTGTGAAAATAGGCACAACGCAAGCACAAAGAAGATTATTTTTTAGTTTACGTAAAATAAAAAAAAGAATTTTACAGTATACAAACAGAGAAACTTTAAATAATGAAGAAATAAAAGCAATATCTAATGAGCTTTCTGTATCCGAAGGAGATGTTGTACAAATGAATTACCGTTTGGCTTGTAAGGATCAGTCGCTAAACGATTGCATAAAAATAGGTGATGACTCTAAAAGGGAGTTACAAGATATGATCCCATGTAACTTGGTCAGTCAAGAAGTAACCTATCAAAATCATGAAGAAAAAGAATTAAAAGAAACAATTTTAAACAATGCACTAGCGAGCCTTAACGAAAGGGCAAGAGACATTTTTATCAGTAGATATTTGTCTGAAAACACTCAAACTCTAGATGAACTTAGTAAAAAGTATTGTGTTTCAAGAGAAAGAATAAGGCAGTTGGCTGAGCAGGCGATGGCTAAGGTAAAACAATATATACAATCTGAAAGTTTGAAATTTGGTTTGCATGCGTAGTTTTTTTATATTTCTAATATTTTTTTCAATAGGCACTTTTGCATCAGTTAGTGATGTACAATTGAAGGAAAAATATAAAGATTGGCTTGTGTATACTGCATTGGAAGATGGAGAGAAAGTATGTTATATTGTATCCTATCCTAAAAAAAAAAGCGAACATTATACAACCAACCGCAAGCCATATGTAATGGTTAGTTATGTTGATAAAAAAGCAGATGAGGTAAGCGTTACCTCTGGTTTTCAGTATGACAAGGAGCCTGTAGCTCTCAATATCGATAAAAAAATTAAATATACACTGCCCATAATACAGGGAAGTTTTGCGTGGGCAGAGCATACAAAAATAGATCAAGATCTCATTCTAAAAATGAAGCAGGGATTATCAATGGTAGTGAATGGGAAAACAAAAACAGTGACCATTGATGATACTTATTCCCTACTTGGTTTTCAAAAAGCGTATCAAAAAATGCATGATTTATGCCATACAAAGTAAATTTATTGTAACAGAATACCCAGCTATAGTATAAACTAGACTACTCTTTCAATGGAAATATAAATAGCACTTTACTTTATATGGGATGTGGATATCATTTAAAATATATTTTTGAGAGTTAGCAATGTCAGAGGTTGCAGGTGTAGATACAGAAATCAAAAAGCAAAATTCTGTGTGTGAGCAGATGCGTTTTAGCGTGAGCCGCACAAGTCTTTTAAATACATTATCCAGAGTAAGTGGAGTGGTTGAAAGGCGTAATGCAATAGATGTTTTAGCGTGTATAAATATCAAAGCACAACACGGCAGCATAAAATTAATGGCAACTGATCTTGACATTTCAATGTTTGCCTCACTTGCTGCAACCGTATTAACAGAAGGAGAAGTAAAAATTTCAGCGCATACTTTACATGACATAGTGAAGAAGTTACCCGCTGATTTGGATATCAATTTTGAAGTAAACAACCAAGGAAAATTATTGATGTCTTGCGGAAATGCAAACTTTTCTTTACCGAATGTAGTTTCAAGCAGCTTTCCTGCTCTTGAAGAAGACAATTATAAACATGATTTTATTCTACTAAATACGGACCTGATAGACTTATTAACTAAAACAAAATTTGCTGTATCACTAGATGATACAAGGTATAATTTAAATGGAATATATCTGCATACGGATGAGCAGTTTCTGTACTGCGTTGCAACTGATGGCCATCGTTTATCATGTATAAAGAGGCCAAAGCCTGGGAACATCAATGATGAATTTGGTGTGATCATTCCACGTAAAACTGTTATGGAGCTGTTAAAAATATTGGACGATTGTAATGAAGTTAATATAAAACTTTCAGACAGAAAAATCAAGTTTACATGCGGTGAATATATTCTAATATCAAAATTAATAGATGGGACTTTTCCAAATTATAAAGCAGTTATTCCAGCATCTCAAGATAAGCATATGATTATTGAAAGTAAAAAACTTTTAGATGTTATAGATCGAGTTTCCGTTGTTGTATCTGATAAAGTAAAATCCATTAAATTCTCACTACAAGAAAAGCTGCTAACTCTGCATTCAAACTCCCAAGAGTGTAGTGATGCAACTGAATCCATAGAAGTGGACTACAATGAAGCCCCTATAGAAATAGGGTTCAACTCGCGTTATTTGCTTGATGTTCTATCCTGCATAAAAAATAAATGTAAGTTTAGCTTAGCCGATGGTAATAGTGCTACAATTATCACTGATGAAGACGATACAAGTGTATTATATGTAGTGATGCCAATGAGAACTTAAACTCGTCATCTCGCTGCTTGTTAGCGGAATCTGGAGATACCGTGGCGGTATGACACTTATTTCACTAGCTTTTATTAAATTAGTAATCTATCTTTACCAAATATAAGCCAAAAGGTGGTGCAGTAACTCCAGCCGCATTTCTTTTGCATTGGTTTAATATATTTAGCATTTCTTGCGGATTGGTTCTATTTTTTCCAAATTCAACTAAAGTACCCACAATAATCCTCACTTGGTTATGTAAAAAGGAAATAGCAGATATTTTGATGTGTATATGGCTCCCGTTTTGTATTATATCGATATCATCAATTGTTCTTATCGGATTTGCAGCTTGACAATCTTTTGAACGAAAACTTGAAAAGTCATGTTTTCCAAGTAGATGTTTAGCAGCTTCACGCATAATATTTACATCAAGTGGATTAAACACTTGCCATACATAACCTGTCTCCAGAGCGGCAGGAGCATAGCGATTAACTATTCTGTATTCGTAATATCTTTTTTTTGCTGAAAACCGTGCGTGAAACGCATCATCTACAACTTCTGCATTAAGCACGACTATGGGAATTGATTTTAAATGATAATTTATTGCGTTTCTTATTCTATAAAGCTCAAATTCCTTTTCCATATCAAAATGAGCAATTTGTCCTAAAGCATGAACCCCTGTATCAGTCCTGCCACCGCAGTACAAAGTAACTTTCTCACCACTAAAATTAAATATAGCATTTTCTATGGCTTCCTGGATTGAATTAGCAGAATGTTGCTGCTTCTGCCAGCCAGAGAAACTACTACCATTGTATTCTATCGTTATTTTGTATCGCACTGCAGAGTCTATCTAACTTTCTATCTTAATATAATTTAGGTAGCTAATTTTTCTACGATAACGTTCTTCGTTATTAAAAAACCCTTGGCAGGTTGTTCACGTTCGATTATCATGGAAGTTATACAAGTTAATAAATGATCCATGGCAAACAACTCAGAAGAAAGAAATAATGATAAGCAAAAAGCATTAGATAACGCAATAAGCCAGATTGAAAAAGCATTTGGTAAAGGTGCAATAATGAAGTTGAAGCAAAACCCTGTAGAGAAAATAGACACAATATCCACAGGATCAATTGCGCTTGATTCGGCTCTAGGTGTTGAAGGTCTGCCAAAAGGGCGTATAATTGAAATATTTGGTCCCGAGAGTTCTGGTAAAACCACTCTTGCCTTGCACGTGATTGCTGAAGCACAAAAAAAAGGAGGATCATGCGCATTTATCGATGCAGAACATGCATTGGATGTCTTATATGCTCGCAAACTTGGGGTAAGCACTGATGATTTAGTAATTTCGCAACCAGACACTGGAGAGCAGGCGTTGCATATTGTTGAGTACTTAGTGTGTTCTGGTGCGGTTGATGTGATAGTTATTGACTCTGTTGCAGCGTTAACTCCAAGAGCTGAAATTGAGGGTGATATGGGTGATCAGCACATGGGGCTGCAAGCAAGGCTTTTAAGTCATGGGCTACGAAAGCTAACCTCTGCCGTTTCAAAAGCGAACTGTATATTGATATTTATTAATCAAATTCGTATGAAAATAGGAGTAGTGTATGGAAATCCTGAAACTACCACGGGTGGAAATGCATTAAAATTCTATACTTCTGTAAGGCTTGACATAAGAAAAGTTGGTGTAATAAAAGACAAAGAAAATATTACAGGCAATGAAACAAGAGTTAAAGTTGTAAAAAATAAAGTTGCTCCTCCATTTAGAGAAGCGAAATTTGATATAATGTACAATGAAGGTATATCAAAACTCGGAGAAATAATAGATATGGGAGCAAAGCTTGGTGTGCTTGAAAAAGCAGGCGCTTACTATTCATATAACAACACACGTCTTGGACAAGGAAGAGAGAATGTAAAAACTTACCTAAAAACAAACAAAGAAGTCGCAAATGAAATAGAAACGAAAATCAGAGATTTACTCAGAAATCATGATAATTCTATCATAATAGACGAGGATAGTGAGCAACTTTTAGAAGAATCAGTGTTCTGATCTAAACTTAGTTTGTGTTGGATGGGTTGTTACAGTATGATAGTAACTCTATGTGTGCTAATCTGTAATGTTACCTTGTATCAAGAGGACTTTGCTGAAGCAGTTAAAAAAAGCTTTTCATGATAAATGATAAATTGTTAACAATAGGTTATTGTGAATAAGATTATGTGTTTTAGTTTACCTAATATAAACAGGGAAGGTTATTTATTTATAGTCGTTGCCTTTATAGTAACGTGTATAGCATTCTCTATATCTTGGGGGTTTGGTGTTACGTGCTTGTTTCCGACATTATTGTGTACTTATTTCTTTCGCGATCCAGCAAGAGCTGTGCCAAACAATAAGGATCTTATATTAAGTCCTGCTGATGGTGTGATTTCAAAAATTGAAGAAGTTAATTATCCTTTATCGGCAGAAAATGGAGAAGAGAAGAAGTTCACGCTTGTTAGCATATTTTTAAGTGTTTTGAACGTCCATGTGAACCGTATACCAATATCTGGTACGATAAAGGAAATGAATTATAAAAAAGGCAAGTTTGTATCCGCAATGAGCAATAGGTCTAGTAATGAAAATGAAAAGCAGGTTATTGTGATTGAATACGAAAAGGGAAAAGAAATTATTGTGGAGCAAATAGCTGGGTTAATTGCACGTCGTATCGTTTGCAATTTAGGAGTATCCCAGAATGTGAAAGCAGGTGAAAGGTTTGGAATTATAAGATTTGGTAGTAGAGTGAATATTTATGTTCCTGCTGATATAGAAGTAAGAGTTTCAGAAGGGCAAACTGTTATTGGTGGTGAAACAATTATAGCAAACTTAAATAAGGAAAACGTTCAAGAGAAGCTTACTTTTGACGTTATATGAAT
The DNA here is from genome assembly GCF_964028195.1 of Wolbachia endosymbiont (group A) of Pogonocherus hispidulus. Classification (NCBI taxonomy): domain Bacteria; kingdom Pseudomonadati; phylum Pseudomonadota; class Alphaproteobacteria; order Rickettsiales; family Anaplasmataceae; genus Wolbachia; species Wolbachia endosymbiont (group A) of Pogonocherus hispidulus. Next base: position 22,212 of record NZ_OZ034750.1, on the reverse strand, counting down.
AACGATGGAAGTAACAGTAGATTCTTACCTATTACTAAATTATTCCCAAATTTTATAACTTTATTGGGTTTATGTTCTGGTCTCACTTCACTTAAATTTACATTTAATGAACAATGGGAATTCTCAGTAATTTTTATCATCATTGCAGCAATAATAGATGGAATGGATGGCAGAATAGCTAGAATTCTAAAATCAACTAGCGATTTTGGAGCCCAGCTTGATTCTTTTGCAGATTTTCTAAATTTTGGTGCAGCGCCTGCATTTCTTTTGTATCTTTGGAAGCTAAACGAAATCAAAGTCATAGGTTGGATTTTAGTAATGATATACGTAATCTGCATATCAATAAGACTTGCAAGATTTAATGTTTCGCTACACTCAGAACAATCACACTGGGAAAAATTTTTCTTTTCTGGTGTTCCAGCTCCAGTGTGTGCTTTACTTTCTTTGTTACCAATAATTATTACCTTTCAATCTCATGAGAGTGAATACTTACTTCTCATAGAGCGATTTTTTAACACAAGAAACGTAGCTTGTTACTTTCTGGCCATTTCATTTTTTTCGATAAGTCACATTCCAACTTTCTCTGCAAAATATATTTATGTTCCCAAAAGCCTATCCTATATATTTGTGTCATTTTTTGGAGTACTTATTATATTTTTCATCAGTAAGCCCTGGATGACGCTACCAATTTTAGGTGTAGTGTATGTACTTACTATTCCAGTAAGCACTGGGCTTTATATATATTACTCGTATAAAGCTCGTTAGCTATAAGTTGTAATAAAAAGTAGTGGTAGGGTCGAGAACTGGCGCGCCTCTTTAGGGTTTGGTGGCTGATCCATTATTTTCATGTTGGGCCTCAATCCAAAATTCCCATATTCACGTTTCCAGCTCCCGCCTCATCAAACGCAGCATGCGATTTTCCCGCACTACGCTTTCCTAGTAGTTTCTTTACCAAAATTTATAACATATTGTGCTGGTAAGGCTTTCTGAATGTAATACCTTATTCTATAGTCTGAATAAAGATCTAGAGTTTTATATATCCATTCACTACTCCATCTCTTCCAGCCAAATCCTTTCTTTGCTTTTCTGGCTCTCATTAGATTGCGTCTTATTTTCTTCTCTACCCAATGTTTGACGTAACTAAAGCTTCGATTTGTGTTTCCAATCCTAAAGTAGTTTGTCCACCCTCTCAATATCGGATTAATGATATGAATCACTTTTCCTATTGGTTGCGATTTATAACAGCGGAATACTTCCTTCAATTTTTGAAGTAGGTTTGTTCGTGCTTTCATCTTGGGTGTTATCCTCACATTCCACTTTCCTTGTTTTGTGATGTTCTGTTGAAAATCAAATCCTAGGAAGCTGAATGTCCCTTTTTCTTTAAGATTAATCACTTTTGTCTTTTCTTCGTTTACTTCTACTTCTATTTTTGCTAATTCTTCTTGTAACCTTTTGTGCACTGATTTTTCAAGCCATTCCCATTTCTGGTGTCCATCTATCAGTATCATTAGATCGTCTGCCCATCTAGCGTATTCTATATGTTGATATTTTCCTTCTTTAGTCACCTCTTTTGCCTTCTCTAGCATTTTATCCACCTCATTGAGGTATATATTGCTTAGTAGTGGTGAAAGTGGTGATCCTTGTGCTATTCCTCGTTTCCCTCCTACTTTGAGGATTAGCTTAATCAAGTGCATGATTTCTTTATCGTTTACCCTTTTGGAAATCTTTTCCATAAGAATATGATGTCGCACATTATCAAAGTAGGACTTTAGGTCTACGTCAATAACTTTTGTATTGCCTTTGATTGCTGCTTTCGCTACCCTGCTTATTGCTTCATGCGCTTTTCTCTTAGGTCTATATCCATATGATCCGTCCTGAAAGTCAGATTCGAATATTGGTTCAATTATTAGCTTTAGTGCGCTTTGCACTATTCTATCCCGAATGCAGGGTATGTTCAACGCTCTGAGTTTTCCTCCAGCTTTTGGTATTTCCTTTCTCCGGTTCCTATTTGGGTTATAGGTCTTGGTTATTAGTTCACGTCTGATTTGTTGAAGATGCTTCTCTAAGCCTTCTGCTTCTATCGATTCGAACGTCACCTTATCAATTCCTGGTGCCCCATTACTCTTCTTTGTCAGCTTATATGCTTCTTCTAGCGTCTCCATCTTACATACGTGAACATAGATTCCCCAGAATCGCCATTCCGGTTTTGCCTTCGCTTTGGTATATATCTTCCTTCTCAGGTCTTGTAATTTAATTGGCATTTTTATCATTTTTACCTTTACCTCCCTTTTGTTAAAAGATTCCTACTAGTAGGGTGCCTTTGCTCCATGAGCGTTACCTCACTTCGTCACTACTACACACCCATCCGCCACCCTTTCATCTTCAGTTCATTTCCTGTTTCCAGTTATAGAACCTACCACTCCAAGGTATTTCTCCTTGGGATGAGGAGGGCTTCTCCAGTTGCCTCGTATTCCCTTATTATCATGTCATCACTACCACCCCGCTAAAGTAGATATGCTGTATCATTCGTATTTCAGCTATCTATGTTGCTTTCACCCAACTGCCGTGAGCTCAGCCTTTAGTTTTACACACTTTCGAGGCCACCTATGTGTTCGCTTTCGCTACAACCTGATAATTCGCCATTATCCTTACGATAACGTTGTCGGTAGGCTTCAATATCTTGGTTTCCCTCCATATTGCTACCCTAGCTACAGGACTCCGACTCTTATCCTGGTGGGTCTACCTCCCACTGAACATACTCGCCTTTTCTGGACACACAGCAGCATGATTGTAAAAATAAGTGAACTATTAAATTCATTTCTGTACATAAGGATATTCAACATTCCATTTATAATTATTTGGGTAATTGCAACTGGGGTTTTTTGTACCATCCAATTCAAATTCACTAACTTTAGATTGTTCAAGCATGGAATACAAACGCTATTCAACCTAAAATGTAATTACAATAACAATGGCATAATCACTCATATTCAAGCGTTTGCGACAGTAATTTCAGGAACAGTTGGCCTTGGAACAATATCAGGAGTTGCAATAGCTATCACAATAGGGGACCCAAGTGCAGTTTTTTGGATGGTAATTACCGGAATACTTGGTATGTCGATAAAGTTTGCCGAGGTGGTGCTTGCATTCACCTATCGCTCTGAAAATGCAACTGGCGGGGCTTTTTATTACATGAAGTACGGGCTTGCAAAAATTGGATTTGCAAAAACTGGCAGATTCCTTGCCTTCATTTATGCGATTATGCTACTTATTGCAATGATTTTGGGCGGTATACCATTTCAAGCAAATCAAATAGCAGCATTATCAAATAACCTCTTCGAATACAACGCGTCCATCATTATATCCCTGCTTGTCTTTATTGTAATATTGGGAGGAATAAAGCGCATTGCTTTCGTTTCAACGAGCTTAGCACCAATTATGATAGTGCTATATGTGGGTATGTGTATATATTTAATTTATGTAAACAGAAGTAATTTGCTGAATGCTTTATCTATAATATTTCAAGACATTTTCAATAAATCGGCTATAGGAGGCGGAGTATTGAGCGGATTAATAGCCGGAGTGAGAAGATCAGTGTTTGCTAACGAAGCAGGTACCGGAACAGCAGCTATAGCACATTCAGCTGTAAAAGAAGAAGATCCAATTAAAGTTGGATGCGTTGCAATGATTGCACCACTTATAGACACAATATTAATCTCATTTTTGACTGGTATCGTGATAATTATCACTGGTATGCATAGCACTGATAACGTGGGTGATATTACACTAATTAGTTCGGTATTTTCAACAGCTTTGCCCTTGTTCAGCAAGTTAGTTTTTCCGCTAATGATGTTTTCCTTTGCATTTTCTACAATAATAGCTTATTGTTACTACTGTGAAGTTGCTTTGCTGTACTTATTTGGTAATAAAAAAATACTAATACTGTTCCAAATTCTTATAGTGGTTTCAGTGTATATCAGTTGTATGTCAAAGGATATAGAATTTATATCTTATCTAGGTGACAGTTTGTTTATGTGCCTTATGGTTCCAAATGCTGTTGCAATATATCTACTGAGAAGGGAAGTTTTGAATACAATAGATTCTTATTACAATTCCAAAGGATATTAACATGATTTATAGATTACTTTGTATGGTGTTATTTTGCCTATTATTTAATGATGCGTATGCTGCTTCAGGTTTTTACGAAAGTTATGACGCTGTGTTGAATGGAATAAATAACTTCATGAATGAAGTGCTGTTTTTCAAAATCTTTTATATACCGTTCATACTTCTTCTACTATCCTTTGGTTATGTATTTTTAACCTTACGCTTTAAGTTTCTTAACATAAGAATGTTTAAGCATGCATTTGCTATTCTTTTCGGAAAATATGATACAGATCACCATGATGGCCACATCACGCATTTTCAGGCGTTTATAACTGCACTCTCAAGCACAGTAGGCCTTGGAACTGTTGCTGGAGTCGCAATTGCAGTTTCAATGGGAGGGCCAGGAGCGGTGCCTTGGATGATGATTACAGGTTTTTTTGGTATGTCTGCAAAGTTTGCTGAGGTAACATTGGCGTTTAGACATAGAACAGAAGATCAGGACCAATTATTTAGTGGTCCCTTTCAGTATATAAGGAATGGTCTGGAGGAATTTGGATTTAAAAAACTTGGTATTGTGCTAGCTGCCATGTATGCAGTATTTTTTGTATTATCAGGTCTTGGTGGAAGTGTAGCGTTTCAAACCAACCAAATGGTTTCAATATTATCTGGCTATTCAAGTTGGGTAGATGGTCACTCTTGGTTTCTTTCTTCCATAATCTCTGCGCTGCTTGCTCTAGTGATTATTGGCGGAATTAAAAGGATAGCTAGAGTATCTTCTGCACTAGTGCCTATTATGTCACTCATATATATATGTAGCTGCCTTGTTATTATTGGATTTAATATCCACAATCTTGGTCACACATTTAAGATATTATTTTCCAGCATGATAGATTTTAATGCTGTTGGCGGAGGGATGGTAGGAGCATTTGTTGCTGGAATTCAAAGGGCAATCTTTGCCAGCGAAGCGGGTGTTGGTTCTGCTTCAATTACTCATGCAACAACTAAAGATGAAGAACCAGTAAGAACTGGGCTTGTTGCTATGATAGAACCATGCTTTGACACAATGTTAATTTGCTGTTTAACAGGAATAACAATAGTAATAACAGGTACATACCAGACTAGTGTTGGTGAAGGGATATTAATTACTCAAAAGGCATTTGAGACAGTTTCTCCATGGTTTCCTATACTTTTAACCATAGCTGCACCTTTGTTTGCATTTTCTTCGGTAATTTCATTTGTATATTGTTGTGAAATGGGGTGGTTATATTTGTTTGGTGCAAAAAGTATAGTGATATATCGCATAGCGGTAATAATTGTGGCGTTTTTCTCTGGCCTTTCTAAAGACATAATGGCTATTGCTAATATTGGCGGAACTTTATTCTCTTGTTTAGCTCTTATCAACATGACAGCGCTTATACTGTTTAGTAATCAGATTAACGAGGAAGTTCAGTGCTACCTAAAAAGGCTGAGGAATAATAAAATCAATTAAATTTTGGCATATGCGGAGAGGTATAGCTATAATAAGTAAGATTTCCCTACGTCATACCGCGATTTATTCGCGGTATCTCAGCATAGATCCCGCTAACAAGCAGCGGGATGACGAAATTTTGCGATTATTAATCAGTAAATTTTACCTGTGTTAGTTATAGTCCTTACACTATCCTACATACTCGGTTCAATACCGTTTAGCTTAATTATTACAAGAATAAAAGGGATAAACTTAAGAGAAGTAGGTTCAGGAAACATTGGTGCTACAAACGTTGCAAGGACGGGAAATAAATTTCTTGCTGCTTTGGCATTATTTCTGGATTCCTTTAAGGGATTTATTGCCGTTTATATAGCACAACAATTTTGTGATAATAACGATTTTTATATATATGTATCTGCAATTTTAGCAGTTTTAGGACACATGTTTCCTATTTGGCTAAAATTCAGTGGAGGAAAGGGCGTTGCAACCACTCTAGGGATACTGATAGCATTTAACATTGATATTACTTTAGTATTCGTAATAATTTGGATAATAGTCTTTCTTGCCTTTAGATACTCTTCCCTTGCTTCACTCAGTGCTACTTCAACGGCTGTAGCATGGTCCTTTTTTTTTCAGAGGAATTTGTTCTTAACATTACTAATTATAGGAGCACTGGTCTTCCTAAAACACCACAGAAATATTGTGAATCTTCTGCAAGGTAAGGAAAATAAATTTTTATAAGTGTGCTGACTCTGTTGCTATATTACTAACAGATACTTCATGCGAGAAACGACTTGAGACTACTTCTTCTACTTCTTTTATCATTTCTTCCATGTTTTTTCCACTTTTCTTACATGCATCATCAAGTGCTAATTTTAGTTTACGTATATCATTCTCTTCTAGCATCTTATTCATTTCTTTTTTCGTTATCTCTAATTTTTTTAGTAAGATGTTCTCCATTATCTCTCTCTCATCACCTTCATACTGGCCACTTAGTCTGCTATATGCAATGCAACACTTCTTTTCTCGCGGCAAGGTTGACAGACCCCGCAATGTAACATCCACTTGAACTTCTATAGAGTTAACTTCCCTAGCCTTTTCAGCAGCTTCTGACCTAAATTTCTCAACTTCTCCTATTATTATTTTGTTAGCTATTCTTTTAGCTCCATCCAAAGATGAATCCTTGAGAGAAAAATCTGTCTCGAGTAGATCTCGATTTAATAGCTCTAAGAATACTTTTTTTCCGATGTTTTCGAGTAAACTTTCTTGGTCACCTAAACCATGCTCCTGCAGTTTATTTCTCATGTGCTGAACCAGCTCACAACATTGTAATTTATTTAACTTTATAGAGCTAATATTTTTCATTAACGTCAGCACAATTTGTTCACTATATTGAGAAGTAATACTCAATAATTTTCTCATTAAAGGAATACTTACTTCTGAAATAAAATCATCAACTATTTTTTGACTTTCATCGTCTTCATAACCATTTTGAACGTCATACCAAGCCTTAAAAATTTCTTTATTGTTTTTCTTGTTTTTTAACCTGTCTAACATGAACTTACGTGCTTCATTTTGTGCTCCTGGAAGTAATATTTGCCTAGGAGGAGTAAATCTAATTTCTGGATCAGGATGAATACCCTCTAGCGTGCTTAACATTCTATAGATAATACCGGTGAAGCAAGTGTTAGGAATTCGCTCTTTTCTAGAGAAAGTTTGGCTATCAAGCAAATTTGTAATTAACGCGTCTTTTTTATTTTTTACAGCTTCTCTGTCTCCATCATTGCAGGCTTTCAGAACTAAAAGTAAAATCCGTCCACCTGTAAAGCGGGAGCTATACTTTTGATCATCTTTGCAAAAGTCATTTAAAAATGTAATTACTCTTCCTTTATCCTCATCACTAAATTGACGATAATTAAGTTCATTTAAATCATTTATATATTCAATAAATTGCTTAAATTCTCTATCATTAATAACGTCTTCGGATACTTTTTCACCATACTTATCTTTTAATTTATCAATATTTTTAATGATATCATCATTTAATTGATGGGGCAGTAAATGTTCAAGCTTAACATCAAAACTATTAACCATACCACGTAAATTCTCTTTTATACCTTCCAAAAAGAAATTTATAGAAGCTTTAAGCAGCGTAAATGGGTTAAAATCTTTTGGCCTTAGTTCACTCTGCAATAAAATTAATAGCATTGTAAGTGGTATAGTTCCCAGTAACGAAATAAGCAAGAAAGTGGTAGTGAAAGTTAGATATGTTATGAAAGCAGAAAACAAGAGGAAGGCTGCTACCTTGATTGTATTGTTCTTAAAAAATATTTCCCAATATTCCCTTTTGCTCATTTTTTGCTGTTTTGCCGTTTTTATTTCTTTGTAGATATAAAGAGTTTTAATTTCAGACCTGAAGAATATAGTACCAAGAGAAAAAAGAACATTAACGGGATTAGTGATAATGCTTAAAGAAACAAAAGTTGCAAAATAACTAACAAACTTTAGCTTGCTAGATTCCTTTGAAGGAAATTGTATTTGAGAAATGCCTATCATAGCCTACCTTTGACATCATTACACTCTAGTAATAGCATAATAATTTAAAACGTCAATGTTTAAGTATTTTATTATCCGCACACTCATCGTATTCGATCTCGACTGTAGAGTGTGCTATCTCGAACCTATTTAGTAGTATTTTTTTTATCTCATACAAAATATCAGTGTGTTGTGCATCTTGCTTTACTTTGGCATGCATGGTAATTATAAAATAATTATCAGACAGTGACCATGCATGTATGTGGTGCACATCTATCACTTCAGGTAATTCTGATGTGATCTTACTTTTTATTTCCTCAGTAGATATCCCTTCAGGTGTACCTTCAAGAAGTATGTGGCAAGAATTCTTTAGAATTTTGTAGCCACTATTCAAAATGATTACACTGACAAATACCGATAAAATCGGATCCACCATTTGCCACCCGGTAAGCATGATAATTATGGATGCAAGTATAGCAGCTACAGAACCTAAAATATCTCCTATAACGTGTAGTACAGCACTTTTTATGTTTATATTGCTCTCGCATTTACTATGTAATATAAAAAAGACTATTATGTTAGAGACAAGACCGAGTGTAGCAATTATTAACATTACTTTCCACTCAACATTGACTGGAAAAATAAACCTCTTTATTGATTCAATTATAATAATTACTGCAATGAAGAATAAAGTTAAACCATTAACAAATGCTGCAATTATTTGCAACCGATGATACCCGTATGATCTCTGCAAATCAGATTTCTTAGCTGAAAATTTGTGTGCTAACCAGCTTAAAACTAAGGCAAAGAGGTCAGTGAGCATATGCCCTGCATCTGATAGTAGAGCAAGCGAATGTGAAATTATTCCACCTACTATTTCCATAAACATTGTTATCGCAACTATTATTATGGAATAGATTAAGCGCTTGGACTGTGCTGCTGAGTGTTTACCGTTATGCACTGCTGTCATATAAAATCTTTTCATAAACAAAAACGTGGGTAACACTGGGTTCGAACCAGCGACCGCTTGCACGTCAAGCAAGTGCTCTACCAACTGAGCTAATTACCCATCGTGGTTTTAGTATAGTGCTTTGGTGGAATGAAAGTCAATTTGCTTTTAAATTCTTACCCTATTCAATGTGACATTAGAATCTAGATTTTTTTGTAGTCAAGCTATATCTTATATTGTTCATATTAAATTAATTACTTATATTTCTTCACTAAGATATAGATTATGCCAATATGAAAATTCATACTTTTTTAGTAGAGATCACCTCATATTTGAAGAGTTAATAAATTAGAGGTTAGAATTATGACAATCAATCAACAAATAAATAAAAATATAACTAAAGAAGAATACTTTAACAATAACGGCAAAGGGTTTAATTCGCCACATGTTGTAGAAGTTAAAGATTTAAATATTAAAGTAGAAGTTTATTCTCATAATTTAAGAGCAAGTAAAATTGCAACAATTGAAAGTGAGATAAAAGAAACAGCTACTAGTTTTAAAGATACATTCAAGTTAGAACACAGCAACTCAGAACAAACATTTAAAATTTATATGTTTGATGACAAGGATGATTACACTCACCTTGGCGGAAGCGAGCGTTTCGGTTCTTACCTTGGAGATGAGGGTGGTAAATGTTACTACAAAGGGGAAGCTGATGTTTTTGCTGAAATGTATGTCTATCAGCAAGGTGGCGTTCATAACCTTCAGCATGAATTTGCACATGGTTTAACTTACTTGGCTACAGGAGGTAAGCACCTACCTACAGTATTAATGGAAGGAATTGCAGATTACTTTGAGCATCATTCAGATCATAAATTCAATTCTCAAGGATCAAGTATCGACAAAACTGAAGCTGCAAATTTGGATTTAGATAAAATTTTAAGTTTAGAATATTCAAAGGACAGCGAAGCAAATAGCCTGGTTTATAAAACAGGTCATGCGTTGATAATGTACTTACAGGAAAAAGATCCTAGTTTATTAAGAGACTACCTAGATGCTTTACGTCAAGGTAACTCAGATGAGTCAAAAAGTTTCTTGAAAGACATAAAAGGACATGATGCTGACTTCAAAAGTTGGCTTGCTGAGAATGATACAGAAACTGCAATGGAACATCTCAACGCTTTGCAAGTTACAAAAGGAGATTTTATAGCAACTGGTCAGGAAATATTGGGTGGAGAAATTAAAAACGTATCCTACTATAAAGCAAATATAGAAAAAATGGATGGAGAAAACGTTGGAAGTTTTTCTTCTGTAGAACATGTGTCGTTTTATGATTATGCTCGTGCTGTTAATAGGGCAACAAATGATAACCTCGATATATCAAAGGAATATCATTTCTTAAAGGTAATCAAAACTTCTGATGGACAGGATAAACTAACTTACTCTGATCAACAAGGTAATGAATATCAAAACAGCTTAGAGTATAAAAATCAGGCTTTAAGGACATTGTCAAATTATGATGAGAATTTAAAGAAAGTTTATGATAATGCATTAAAAGCCCTGGATGAGCAGATTCTCAAGGAATCCAATGAAGTAGGTGAAAAATACCATAGACAAGAGATTTCTCGTGAAAAACTTTTGGAACAACATAATTTCATTAATTCTTCCTCTCGATATGAAGAATTGAAAAAATCCTTGCTCGATGAGATGATAAGCACTGGTTCAAAACAGTTAAAGTCAACTCAGAACATCGACGTAGAAAAGATGTTAGAAGAAATGATCAATATCGATTTAAACTTGATAAGAGGTACAAATCATATTGACCTACAAGAAGGTAAGATTTTCTCTATCAAAGCTCTTGGTCATGGAAATAAGGGTGCGCTGTCCATATATGACGGAAATACAAAGCTTGGAGAATTATCGAGCGAATCAGGATTTTTTAAGCAAGTTGAAGGCCAAACTAAAGAAACTTTTGTTTTTGAGGATATATTGCACAACTTAAATACTCAATATGATGGTGGTGCTTATATGGCAGTTACAAAAGAAAACGGTCATTACAAAGCTTCTTTAATAGACGGCAGAACAGTTGAACGCGATGAATACTTTGATGAAGCGCATTTACATGAAAATGAATTGTTGCATCCTAGCACTGGACACATCCAAAAAGATTTAGATTCTCTACTCCTTAGAGGTACCAAAATTTTGAATCATCAGGATTCAAAGCATGCACAATATTCTGATGAGCAAAAGGCAAATGGAGTAATCGTGGAAAAAGGAAAATTACTGGATAATAAGGGAACAGATAGGACAGACGACGATGTATACGAAGCGGTTGTAAAGCAAGGAGGCGAAAATCTACATGCATTCAAAAATATGGGCTTCTATATTACTGAAGAGGTGAAAAATGAAAGAGGTGAAGTTATAAATGAAAGTAACTTGTTCATTCATGACCACGGAGCAAACGTAAGGTTTCAATTACCGAGCAGTATTACTCATCTAAAGTTAGTGCAAAAGGATGGACAATATAAATTAGCACCGTCTGATTCTAAAGGAAGAGAATACAGTGGCATACCAGACGAATACAAATATATTGACCCAGTATTTGCACATGAATATGAGAAGGGAGATCATTCCCATAAACATGTAAATGTGGGCCCTATAAACTTAGAGAAATATGGCTCTGGCAAACTTTTTGCTATAAAGTACGACCCAAATGATTACCACATACAAAGAAACTCCAGTGGTGAAATAGTTAGAATAAAAGATCAAACATATTTCACTAAAGTAAAATTGTTTGATGGTGATGAAGAAATTGGAATGTTATCTAATAACTTCCATAACTTCAAAGAGAAAATATTCTTTTCTGCTGACTACAACTACAGTTATAACGATTTCCTAGCATCTGTTTCTCCTCAAGTTGAAATTGAGGACATGGGGAATGGAAGTAAAAAAATAACTTTCGATCAAGGTGATGGCGATATCGGTGATACTAATAGAGGCTACACGGACTATCAGAGAATATTCACAAAAGAGAAACAAACCGAAAGTCCAAAAGGGCAGGTAAGTGAAACTAAGACAGAAGTTCATAGTACTACTAATGTTGTTGCACAAGTTGCTGAAGAGAAAACTGTATCAAACGACAATAGTGAAATGCAGTCTGATCAGCCAATTCCATCACAAAGTTTAACAAGAACGAAAAGAACAGCTTCAGTGGAGGAGAAAGAGCAAGAACAGGTAGTATTAAAAGACACAATTCTCAAAATAGAAAAGAGTCGCGAGCAGGACTCAGAAGGGAAGCACAAGGCAAATGTAACCATAGATTATAATGATGTGAAAGCCTTGTATGATAGAGCGGAAGGAGCAGAAAAGCAATCTGTGTTAGATTTTTGGAACAAACTGCACACATCAGAATACAAGGTTGGTGCTTTGCCGGAAGACAAATACTATTTTGAAAAAGGCAAATTCGTAATCCACGATAGTGGCACAAAGAAGCTTATAGTGTTACCTGAGGATAAGGTGTCCATCAAGATAATGAAGGATGGTGATAGTTATAGTTTAGCTATATCAAGTGGTAATGGCAAAGTAATAAGCAGCATTAGTAAAATAGATAATCCAAATTACGAATTGCTGTCAGATTCAAGTCATTTCAATTTAGGGGAGCAAGATAATATTGTATTATCAGATCAACATCACGAATATAATCTTTATCTAGAGAATGGCTTTGTGAAAATGTTTGATTACACAAGCGACCACATTTATCACGACCACAACTCGGCCTATATCTATAGCTAACCCAAGAAAGGTTTCCCTACGTCATACCGCGATTCATTCGCGGTATCTCAGCCGCTAACAAGCAGCGGAATACTTAACCGTCATACCGCGATTCATTCGCGGTATCTCAGCCGCTAACAAGTAGCGGAATGACAGCAGTCCTACGTCATACCGCCGCGGTATCTCTTAGCATAGATCCCGCTAACAAGTAGCGGGATGACGGTTGTCAGGCTAGCTGTCATGCGAGTAGCCCCTTCGGTGTCATCCCAGTGCCTCCCTCCCTTGTCATCCCAGTGCGTGACACTGGGATCTAATTTTTTATGCAAAATTATTATATTTATATACTTGCAAATAGATACAATTTGAAATAATTTATACTATAAAGTTACGAAATGAGATCCAAGTACTCGGATGACAGGAGAGGGAACTGGGATGGCAAGAGAAGAATTCTAAAGTAAAAACCTCAAATAAATCTTATGTAAAATCTAGCATTAACGAAAATTATACCATTTTCATGCATACCATGGTTTTTGTAATTAACGGAGGGTGATATGCCGGCTAGTTTAAAATTTGAAAGTGCTGCAGGAACAACAACAACAGATTTAAGTAAGGTCAAAATTATAGCTTTAGAAGATAATACGGGTAATAAATATACTTTGGATATAACCACAGGTGATCTTAAAGTAGCATATAAACCAAATGGTAAATCTGAAGTAGAGTACACAGTAAACGGTTTAGCAACAGCTTTAGGAAAATTACTTACCATAGAGGGTAGTACGCCTGGTAAATCAGTTCTTGCAGAAGAAGTAGTAAAACAGCCTGTTGTGGATGCTATAACTGCTTCTTCTGATTTTACAAATAAGGTATATATTAAAGCTGCTCCAACTGATGAAGTTTATACTAAAACTGCTGCAGATACTGCTTTTGTTAAAACTGATGGTAACAACGCAACTGATGCTGGTGTGAAAGCTATGTTAGATAAGCTCTCAGCAAACGAGAAAGTTGCTAAAGTTTCTGATCTCACTACCAAAGTTAATGTTGCTGGTGACAATGCAACTGATGCTGGCGTGAATGCTATGTTAGGTAAACTTACAGACAAAGTTTTGAAAACTTCAAAACTTGGAGAAGAAGTAGCAAAAAAACCTGTCGTGGATGTTTTAGTTCCTGCTCTTGCAACAGTTGGTACTGATGATACTAAGAAAGTTTACACTAAAACTGAAGCAGGGAGTACGTTTCTTAAAACTGCAGATCTTGGAACAAAAGTTGCAGAAAAAGCTGTCGTGGATGTTTTAGTTCCTGCTCTTGCAACAGTTGGTACTGATGATACTAAGAAAGTTTACACTAAAACTGCTGCAGATACTGCATTTGTTAAAACTGTAGATCTTGGAACAAAAGTTGCAGAAAAAGCTGTTGTGGATGTTTTAGTTCCTGCTCTTGCAACAGTTGGTACTGATGATACTAAGAAAGTTTACACTAAAACTGAAGCAGGGAGTACGTTTCTTAAAACTGCAGATCTTGGAACAAAAGTTGCAGAAAAAGCTGTCGTGGATGTTTTAGTTCCTGCTCTTGCAACAGTTGGTACTGATGATACTAAGAAAGTTTATACTAAAACAGCAGCAGATACTGCGTTTCTTAAAACTGCAGATCTTGGAACAAAAGTTGCAGAAAAAGCTGTTGTGGATGTTTTAGTACCAGAATTAGCAAAAGATAATGGTTCTACTGGTATATATACTAAAAAAGGTGTGGATGATGAGCTGAAAAAGAAAGCTAATACTGCAGACGTTTACACTCAAAAAAATGTAGATGATGAATTGGCAAAAAAAGCTGATGTTGATGGTTCTAATGTAACCGAAGCTGGTGCTAAAGCTATCTTAAGCCAACTCAAAGGAAATGACCAAGTTGCTAAAATTGATGGTTCTAATGTAGAGGAAGCTGGCGTAATTGCTATGCTAGGCAAACTTGCACCAGCTAACCAAGTTGCTAAAATTGATGGTTCTAATGTAGAGGAAGCTGGCGTAATTGCTATGCTAGGCAAACTTGCACCAGCTAACCAAGTCGCTAAAATTGATGGTTCTAATGTAACCGAAGCTGGTGCTAAAGCTATCTTAAGCCAACTCAAAGGAAATGACCAAGTTGCTAAAATTGATGGTTCTAATGTAGAGGAAGCTGGCGTAATTGCTATGCTAGGCAAACTTGCACCAGCTAACCAAGTCGCTAAAATTGATGGTTCTAATGTAACCGAAGCTGGTGCTAAAGCTATCTTAAGCCAACTCAAAGGAAATGACCAAGTTGCTAAAATTGATGGTTCTAATGTAGAGGAAGCTGGCGTAATTGCTATGCTAGGCAAACTTGCACCAGCTAACCAAGTCGCTAAAATTGATGGTTCTAATGTAACCGAAGCTGGTGTAAATGCTATGTTAGGCAAACTCACAGACAAAGTTGTTAAAACTTCAGAACTTTCAGCAAAAGCTACAGCGAAAGATGTTGCCGAAGCTATATTTAATGCACAAGATGGCACCAAATCAATTTTAGTGGAAAAATTAGGAGGATTCCTTGATAACTCTACTGACAATAAGTATGGTGCTCAAAGCAATCAAACAGCAAAGGCTTTCTTAGCCGCAAAAGGGATGACACCAACAGCTGCTGAAATAATTGCTGACCCAAGTTTTACAATTAATGTAACAAAGGAACAGGTTAAAGAACTTGTACAAAAGGAAATATCACAACCATCCTTTGAAATTCCACCAAGTGATGATGCTGCACTTAATTGGACTTGGTAATACAGCAAGTAGTCACGCTACTTGGATGACGTCATACGGTCCTCGGATGACGGAAAAAAGGACTGGGATAACACCCTACAATGTCATTCCAGCGCGTGACGCTGGAATCCAGCCTTTTCATAATCATCAAAATGTTGTATTTTAACATAAAACGGCTACTTTTATGCTTACCAACTTAATAAAATTCCTGGATCCCAGTGTCTGGGCACTGGGATGACAAAAAAAGGAGTACTGGAATGACACCTCTCTTTTAGCCATAAATATTTAAGAAATTTACCAAACGAAAAAAAAGGCAAAAGAAGCCCCGTGGTTGGCTAATTACTTACATTATACTTTCAAGTATGGCGTTTTTTTATTCTAAACACTTAATAACCGCGATTCAGCTGCTTTTAAATGCAACTAACCTAAATTATAAACGTTAAGAAATTTACTAAACAGAAAAAAAGGCAAAAGAAACCCTAGGGTAGCTAGTTATTCACTATCCATTTTTTAAGTTGGCGTTTTTTTATGTTTTAAACGCTTTATAAGCGCGTTTCAGCTTATGTAGGTAGAAATTTTATAAAGACATAAGGTGCACATAGTGCAAAAAATTAAACATGATACGCCAGATACGTGAGTTTTTTTGTCATTTAATCTGTACAGAGAAGATAAATAAATAGCTTCAGTCTCATGATAAGGGGGCTGGCGAAGCTTGTCAAGGAAGTTTTTTTGTTTCTACCAGCTACTTGGATAACGCCACATAAATTAATAAATAGGAAAATTACTACAAATCCTTTCAACTTTAGTTTTTACTGCTTTTTCGACACTTGAGCTATTTCCGCTCTGAACCACTTCATTTACTAGGCTGGCTATCTCTTTAAAATTTTCTGCCTCAAGTCCGCGTGTTGTCTCAGCAGCGGTGCCAAAACGGAGCCCTGAAGTGATGGTCGGCTTCTCTGTATCAAATGGTACAGAGTTTTTATTGCAGGTAATGCCAGCCCTCTCAAGGCTATCTACAACGTCTTTTCCAGTTAATTTCTGCGATCTTAAGTCAACTAGCACTATATGAGAGTCAGTGCCACCGGTTATAATGTCAAGTCCATGCTTTTGCAATTCTTGAGCCAGCACTTTCGCATTTTCCACGACTTTCTTGCTATAAGTTTTAAACTCTGGCGCTAATGCTTCTTTAAATGCAACAGCTTTTGCAGCTATCACATGCATAAGTGGCCCGCCCTGCAATCCTGGAAAAACTGCAGATTGAATTTTTTTATGCAATGCTTCATCGTTCGTCATTATTACTCCACCGCGAGGACCACGCAAAGTTTTGTGAGTTGTGGAAGTCATAACATGTGCATATTCAGCAGGGGATGGATATTCGCCCGCTGCAATAAGCCCTGCATAGTGGGCAATGTCTGCAAGCAAATAAGCACCAACTTTATCTGCAATTTCGCGAAAACGTTTGAAGTCCATTTTTCTTGGATAAGCAGAAGCACCAGCTATGATCAATTTTGGTTTATGCTCCAGCGCCAGCTTTTCTATCTCATCCATATTGAGCAGATAAGTGTCTTTGTTAACTGCATATTGAATTGACTTAAACCATTTACCAGAAAGGCTTGGTGCCGCACCATGAGTTAGATGTCCACCGCAATTAAGCGATAATCCAAGTATTGTATCGCCTGGAGCAAGTAGTGAAGCAAACACTGCTTGATTTGCCTGAGAACCAGAGTGAGGTTGAACGTTTGCAAATTTTACACCAAATAACTTACAAAGTCTTTCTATAGCCAGACTTTCAACTTTGTCCACATGCTCACAACCACAGTAATACCTTTTGCCTGGATAACCTTCTGCATATTTATTAGTCAGAAAAGAGCCTTGTGCCTCCATTACCGCTTTGCTTGCAAAATTCTCTGATGCAATTAATTGCAATTGTGATTTTTGGCGTTGTAATTCTTTTTCTATAGATTGATAAACCTCGTTATCAAAAGACTTTAAATTATTTTTAGAGCCACAGATTTTTTTTAAAACACTTATCATAGATCAAACCTCGCTTTAATTTTAAGATGCACAAGCAATTTTAAGACTGCTTGTCCTGCTTTTTTAACCATAAGAGCCCAAAAACAGCTATTAGCAAACATACAGGAATAATAGATGTTGCTTTTATCAGCAATTCAGCACCATACACAGGATTTCCTTGTATTACTGTTTTATCCCAACACAAATCTATTATTTTTGCGATCCCAGTGTGAAAAAAATAGCCAAAACCCATGACTATCATGTTTGACACAGATGTAGCTAAGCCTACTAAGTTATTATTTACATAACTTATCGCTTTGTAAATGGTAACTATCTGATATCCAGATGCAAAGCCGATAATAAAAAGCGTAGGTAATACAACATACAAGCCACCAATCTGAGTAAAAAGTAATAGAAAACCGGCAATCATTGCAAATGAGCATGAAATTATTACTTCATAATGCTTATTTTTATACTTTTCCAATAAATAAGCCAAAAAGAATGATCCTGTTAACATTCCTATCAATATTACGGAAGAGAGAGAAGACGCCAAGTCTTCATTCATTTCATATACTTCAAAAAAGAATGCTTTCGCCCAACCATCGGCAAAACCTTGCATTGGACCGACCATGAGTCCACCAAAAAAGCTAATTAGAATAATATGCTTGTTGAGAAGTATGTTTTTTAAGTCTCTAATGCTAACTTTTTCCTGCTGAGCATTGCTTTCAGGCGTTACTAAGAACAGTAACAGAGCAAGTAAACATCCGAATGCTGAGAAGGTATAGATAACATAATTCCAGCCAAATTTATTGAGTAAGAAGTCTAACGGTAATCCGCCACATATCCCCCCCAAAGTTCCTATAATTATGGATAAACTAGCCATTCTTGCTGATTTTTCTTGCGCAAAATACATGCTTGCAACTTTAAAAAGCCCAATTGCTGAAGCGGATGACCCAATTCCAACTACTATTCTGCCAAGTATTGAATAATACCACTCATCAAAGCATATAAGTGGTAATGTTCCGGTAAATGTTAAGATAATACAAATAGGCAAAACAAACTTTGGTCCAAATCTATCGAGGAAAAGACCAATAGGTATATGAGCTAGCGTATAGCCTATATAGTATAACCCGCCAAACTGGCCAACATCTGCAATACTTATGTTAAATTTTGTTATCAATCCAGGCGCAATTATGTTTGGAATTACGCGTAATATATATTGGTACGCATAAAACAGTGACGCCAACAACCAGATTAAAAAATTCCTCTGCAACATGAATCTCAGCTAAAATTTAGGATTATAGATACTTTAGTTATAAAAAACAAAATAAATATTTATCAAAATTTTATAAATATTTATTTCGATCTATTGAAATTTAATATAGATAACTAGCGTAAGCAACTATACATATTAACTAAATCTTCTAGATTCCAGATTGGTATGGCAGAGGGTAATGTAAAAAGTCTATTTTACTTTTGCAATTTTTAAAAGAGACTTTTTATTTTACTTACAATTTTTTCTACCATATCTACAACTGGCTCATGAATAAGGTATATGAAAAAAATTACACCACAAATGATAAGTACATTTATGATTTTGCCCTTATTCATCTTTATCTTGAGCTTCACTTTTTTTACAAGATCCATTTTGTTTATGTTTTTATTTCATGTTGACAATTATATCTTAAATATCATAATTTTCAGTAAAATTTGACTTCAGAAGTACCCTATTAACTCAATATTAACCTTTCTACATGTAAAATAGTTAATATAACATTGAGGTAGGTTGATGAACATAAGCACAATAGATAATACATTGCAAAATTACATAACAAAATACATTGAACAAACATTCGCTACACATGTGTCAGGCAATAGATATGACAAATTGTATAGGGAACTTCTAAGTGGCATAGAAGAGATAATAAAACTCACTATAAACGAAGCAAAACATTATGACAAAAGTTTGGAAAATCTATATAACGATTCAAGATTTAATAAGAAATTTATTCAAGCTGTTGCTAAACATCAGGTGTCGGAATTTTTAAATACTCACCCGAAAAGAAAAGAAATTGTTGCAGAATTTTACAATGAACATCACATTAACGAAAGTGATTTAAAGACTCTGGAGAAAGGGAAAGATTTAGTAAATAAAATAAATAACATTAACTTACTGCAACGAAATGAAAAAAATGAGGAATTCAATATTAGAAAGACACTTGCTCACTCAATAAAAACGCCTTCCATAGAAAAATACAAGTTAGAACATTCAAGATAACCTTAGTGAATATTTTTGACGCGGTGAAATGGGTAATTTATGGATAGTCTATTTCATTTTAACTCCTGGCACGCTTTAGTAATACTATCACATCCAATTTCTAATTGTTCCTGAGAGGTTGCATAAGAAATTCTGATAAAATTCTCTAGACCAAACGCAATTCCTGGAACCACAGCAACTAAATGATCCTCTAGCAGGTATTCAGTGAAATCAAGATCATTATTTATTACTTTACCACTTTTTGTACTCTTACTGAGCAATCCTTCACACGAGACAAATAAATAAAATGCGCCTTGCGGAATGGATGCTGATAATCCCGGAGCAGAATTTAGCTTTTTCACCATAAAATCTCTACGACTCTTAAAAATCCTTGTTCTTTCTTTCAAAAAACTATGGTCACCGTTTAATGCTGCTGCTGCTGCTGCTTGCGCTATCGAATTTGGGTTAGAAGTGCTCTGAGACTGCAGCGTAGAGATAGCTTTTACTACATCACTTCTACCTGCAATATACCCTATTCTCCAGCCTGTCATTGCATAGGCTTTTGACACTCCATTGACTACAAAAACTCTGTTGTAAAGCTTTGGCTCAACCTGAGCGATAGTAAAAAACTTTTCGTCGTATATTATATGCTCATAAATATCATCTGTAACGACATTCACATGTGGATATTCAAGCAATATTTGTGCTATGTCTTTCAATTCATCATATGTGTACACAACTCCTGCAGGATTGTTCGGTGAGTTAAGAATTAACCATTTAGTTTTTTTAGTTATCCTGCTTTTCAATAATTCCGCTGTCAGTTTAAAATTTTGTTTGCATTCCACTACAACTGGTAAGCCCCCAAAAAGATTTACCATATCAACATATGAAACCCAATAAGGAGCTGGAATAATAACTTCATCTCCAGAGTTAATTGTTGCCATAAACAAATTGAATAACACCTGCTTAGCGCCAGTACCAGCACAGATTTGGTTAAACGTGTACTCGAGGTTATTATCCCCTCTTAACTTATTAATTATTGCTTCTTTCAGCTCACGCGTTCCATCAACAGCAGTATACTTAGTTTTACCTTCACTTATTGCTTGAATAGCTGCTTTTTTTATATGATCTGGAGTATCAAAATCCGGTTCTCCTGCAGCTAAAACACAGATTTTTTTTCCTTCATTTTTCAACTTATTTGCCTTATCAGTTACAGCAATCGTAGGTGATGGTTTTATTAGGGACATTCTTTTTGCAAGGTCTGACATATCTTACTGAAGCTAAATTCAAATGATAAACCCTGTACAGCAAAAAAGCTAGGAATTTTGTGTATTGTATTAGTAGCTTTTTACCAAATTCACCAACGCAGTGATATTTTCAACTGGAGTATCAGGGAGTACTCCATGTCCGAGATTAAATATGAAGGGTGAATCTCTAAAGCAATCTATTATACGTTTTGCTTCTTTTATTGCTTCCGTTTTATTATAGGCTAAAAGATTAGGATCAAGATTTCCTTGTAGAGGGATTTTTAGATTCGCTTTCGCCCATTCTATTGGAACATTATAATCTATACTTACTGCAGATACACCTGTTTGTTCGCAGTAATCCTTATAAAGATTTCCAGCAGACCTTGGAAATCCTATTATTGGAAAATCAGAAAATCTATCCTTTATTGCCAAGGTAATTCTCTTTGTTGGTTCGATAACATATTCTTTAAACAATGGTTCCGATAATGCACCAGCATTACTGTCAAATAGCTGAATAACATCTGCTCCAAATTCTATCTGTTTAATTAGATAAATAATCGTTGCTTCCGTTATTCGTTCAATTACTTCCTTCAAATACGAAGGGTAAAAATTTAATACTTTGGAAAAAGTTTTGCTGCTTCCACCTTCTATGATATATGAAGCTACTGTCCATGGGCCACCAGCAAATCCTATAAGAGGCTTTTTTTTTGATAGCTGACTTCTGACTTTCTTTATAGCGTTTAGAATTGGTAAAATTTTAGCTTCAATGTCTTGTGGACTTCTCAATTCTTTAGGATTCTTTATAGGTTTTATTCTCGGGCCCACATTGCGCAGGAAATTCACGTCACAACCCAAAACATCAGCTATTATTAAAATGTCTGAAAAAATTATCGCCGCATCCACGTCAAATCTTGTCACCGGCTGTAACGTCAATTCTGTCACTAAATCTGTGTTGTAGCATATCTCCATAAAATTATTCATATTTTCCACTGCTTTGCGGTACTCAGGAAGAGACCTGCCAGCCTGACGCATTAGCCAAATAGGCACTCTTTCACCTGGCTCATTTTGTTTGATAACTTCTACTATTGTTGTTTTGCCGCTTTCCA